>JAUIEF010000066.1 GCA_030428785.1 bacterium | reverse complement strand
CCGGCTGCGCGCCGCGCTCGACGCCGCCGCGCCGGCCCCCGCCGACCCCGCCCCGCGGCGCTGGGTCACCGACCTCCTCCCCCCCGACCTCCTGCTCGAGATGGTCGAGCCGACGCCCCCCGCGCGGCACCCGACAACCGACTCCCGAGAGGCCGTCACGTCCCGCCCCGAACTCGCCGAAAGAGTGCCTCGGACCGCCGGAGCGCGGTGATATGCTCGCGCTTGCGACGGGTTTGGCGGCCCGGAGCGAGCGGGTGACACCCCGCGGATCTCCCCGGGAGGGACACGCATGACGAGGAAGCGGCTGCTCGTGGTCCTGGGCACCCGTCCGGAGGCCATCAAGCTGGCCCCGGTCATCCGGGAGCTCCGGTCACGGAGCGACGAGGCCGAGGTCGTCGTGTGCTCCACGGGCCAGCACCGCGAGATGCTCGCGAGCGCGCTCGGCACCTTCGGCCTCGCGCCCGACGTCGACCTCGCGCTCATGCGCGACAACCAGGACCTCGTCGCGCTGCTCGGCCGCGCCCTCACCGGGCTGTCGGGCGTGCTCGCCGAGGTCGAGCCCGACGTCATCATCGCCCAGGGCGACACGACGACGGCGATGGCCGCCGGCATGGCGGGCTTCTTCGCCGGGCGCACCTTCGCGCACGTCGAGGCCGGGCTGCGGACCGGCGACCGCCGGCAGCCGTTCCCGGAGGAGGTCAACCGGCGCGTCGCCGGCGTCGTGGCCGACGTGCACTTCGCCCCCACCGAGCAGTCCGCCGCCGCGCTGCTCTCCGAGGGCGTGCCGTCGTCGGACGTGCACCTCACCGGCAACACGGTCGTCGACGCGACGGCCTGGGCGCTCGAGCTCGCGCGCAGCCGGCCGCTGCCGCCGGAGCTCGACCCGGGCGACCAGCAGCTGCTGCTCGTCACGGCGCACCGCCGCGAGAACTTCGGCCAGCCGTTCCGCGAGCTGTGCCTCGGCATCCGCGAGATCGCCGAGCGCTTCCCGTGGCTGCGCGTCATCTACCCCGTGCACCTCAACCCGAACGTGCGCGCGCCGGTGAACGACATCCTCGGCGACAACCCGCGCATCACGCTCGTGGAGCCGCAGGACTACCTCACGTTCCTGTCGCTCATGAACCGCGCGCACCTCATCCTGTCCGACTCGGGCGGGGTGCAGGAGGAGGCGCCGGCGCTCGGCAAGCCCGTGCTCGTCATGCGCGACGTGACCGAGCGCCCCGAGGCGGTGCACGCCGGCAACGTGGAGCTCGTGGGCACGGACCGCGAGCGCATCGTCTCCGCCGCGACGCGGCTGCTCGAGGACGACGCGGCCTGGCTCGCCATGGCGCAGGTGCGGCCGGTCTACGGCGACGGCCTCGCGTCGCGCCGCATCGGCGAGGTGCTCATCGACGGAGCCATGCGCACGCCGGCCTTCCGCGCGTGGACCGAGGACCGCCGCGACGCCCAGCAGGAGGCCGTCGGCGCGTCATGACGTCGGAGCCGGAGCAGCGGGGGGACGCCGGTCGGGGGGCACGATGCACGCGCTCTGGCTGATCCGCCGCTGCTTCGAGCAGCACCTGGGCGGCGACACGATCCAGGTCCTGCGCACGGCCGACGCGCTGCGCCGCCTGGGCGTCGAGGTCACGCTGGCGCCCGCGCCGGGCCGCGACCTCGAGCGCTACGACGTCGTGCACCTCTTCCACCTCGACCGGGTGTGGGAGAACACGGCGCACCTGCGCGCGCTGCGGGGCGCCGACGTCCCCGTGGTGCTCACGCCGATCTTCTGGGTGAGCGAGGAGTTCGACCGCAACGGCCGCTCCCTGCCGCAGCGGTTGCTCGCGCGGCTCGGCGGCGACACGCTGCGCAACGTGCGTCTCGCCTACCAGTGGGCGGACCAGGTCCGGCGCGAGCCGCGCAGCGTCACCGAGACGCGCCCCGTGCTGGGCTTCCGCCGCGGCGCGCGCGCGATCCTCGACGCGGTCGACCTCGTGCTGCCGGCGAGCGTCGCCGAGCGGCTCGCCATGGAGGAGCTGCTGGGCGTCCAGGTGCCGTCGCTCGTCGTGCCGGGCGCCGCGGACAGCCGTACGTTCCACCCGACGGGCGCGCCGGCGGAGCGGCGCGGCGTCCTGTGCGCGGGCCGCATCGAGCCGCGCAAGAACCAGCTCGCGCTCATCCGGGCGCTCGCGGGCACCGGCGTGCCGCTGACCTTCGTCGGCAAGGCCGGTCCGACCGCGGCCGCCTACCACAAGCGCTGCCTCGAGGAGGCCGGCGACGACGTGCGCTTCCTCTCGGGGCTCACGTCGCGCGGCATCGCCGAGGAGTACCGCGCGGCGAAGGTGCACGCCTCCGTGAGCTGGTACGAGACGCCGGGCCTCGTGAACCTCGAGGCCGCGCTCTGCGGCTGCGCGCTCGTCGCGACGCGCGGCGGCTGCACCGAGGAGTACCTCGGCGAGCACGCGCGCTACTGCCGCCCGGACGACCCGGAGAGCATCCGGCGCGCCGTGCTCGCCGCGCTCGACGACGCGCCGTCCGAGCCGCTGCGCCAGCGCATCCTCGCGGAGTTCACCTGGGAGCAGGCCGCGCGGAGCACGCTCGACGCCTACCAGCAGGTCGTCGGCGACCGCGTGCCCGCGGCGGCGCGCGGCGCGGGCGCACCCCGGACGAAGACGGTCGGAGCATGAGGCGATCGTGAGCGGCGAGCACCCTCCGACGTGGTCGGTGGACCGGTTCACCGACGCCCCTCGCCCCCAGCGCCTCGGCACCCCCGTCACCGTCGTCGTCGCCGTGCACGACGCGTACGAGGACACCGTGGCGTGCCTCGAGAGCGTCCTGCGGAACACGGACGCGCCCCACCGCCTGCTCGTCGTCGACGACGCGAGCACCGACGAGCGCGTGGCGCCGGCGCTCGCCGCGCTCGCCGCGGCGCACGAGCACGTCGAGGTCCGGCAGAACGCGCGGCGCCGCGGCTACACGGCGACGGTGGACGCCGCCTGGCGCCAGGCCGACGGCGACGTCGTGCTGCTCAACAGCGACACGATCGTCTCGCGTGGGTGGCTGGAGAGCCTCGCGGAGGCGGCCCGGAGCGAGCGGCGCGTCGGCACGGTGACGGCGGTGAGCAACGCGGCCGGGTCCTTCTCGGTGCCGGTCGCCGACGTGGACAACCCGCTGCCGCCCGGGATGGACGTCGCGGCCATGGCGGAGCTCGTCCGGTCGGTCGCGCCGTGCAGCCTGCCGCGCGCGCCCACCGGCAACGGCTTCTGCATGTACGTCGTCCGGGCGCTGCTCGAGGCGACGGGCGGCTTCGACACGGCGTCCTTCGAGGACGGCTACGGCGAGGAGAACGACCTCTGCGTGCGCGCGTCCGCGCTCGGCTTCGTGCACCTCGTCGACGACCGCACGTACGTCTACCACCGCCGGGGCGCGTCCTACGGCAAGCGGCGGCGGCACCTCGTCGCGCGCAACCTGCGCACGCTCCACGAGCGGCATCCGGGATACGCCGCGGAGGTCGCCGCCTGGCGCGCGAGCCGTCCGCTGGGGCTGCTCCGCCAGCGCCTGAGCCGCGCGCTGCGCGTCCGCGGGGACGCCGCGACGGGCCGCGCGCGCGTCGAGTGCCCGGTGCTCCACGTCGCGCACGAGGGCTTCGGCGGCGTGCAGAACACCACCCGCGACCTCGTGCGCGAGGTGAGCCGCACGCTCCCCTGCGTCGTCCTCACGACGGGCCTCGAGGAGTGGACGGTCCGCGAGTACCCGCGCCTCACGGGCGAGGCCGAGGTCACGGTGCGCTTCGCGACGCCCTGGCGCCTCGGCATGCCGCTCGACCCCGCGCGCATCGAGGTCCTTCGCTCCGTCTGCGAGCGCTACCGCATCCGGCTCGCCCACGTGCGGCACATGCTCGGCAACGCGCCCGAGATGATCCACGTGCTGCGGGACCTCGGCATCCGCGTCGTCTTCTCCGTGCACGACTTCTTCACGGTCTGCCCGACGGTCAAGCTGCTCGACGAGCGCGGCGAGTACTGCGGCGGGCGCTGCACGTCCGGCCAGGGCGACTGCCCCGCCGAGGACTCCTACGCCGAGCACTTCCCGTTCCTCAAGGACCGCTACGTGCACGAGTGGCGCCGGCGCACCTCGTCCGCGCTGCGCCGGTGCTCCGCGCTCGTCACGACCTCGCGCCACGTGCGCGACGTCGTCGTGCGGTCGATGCCCGAGCTCGGGCTCGTGCCGTGGAAGATCATCGAGCACGGGCGCGACGTGAGCGCCTTCCGCGAGTGCGCGAGCCCGCCGGGCCGCGGTCGGCTCGTGGCGCTCTTCTTCGGTCAGCTCACCCTGCCGAAGGGCGCGGCGGTCCTGCTCCAGCTCGGCCGTCTGCTGCGCGAACGGAACCTGCCCATCGAGCTCCACGTGCTGGGCGACCTCGGCGGCCACGACGTCGCGTCCGTGGGCGCGACCTGGCACGGCGAGTACGTGCGCGACGAGCTGCCCGAGCGGCTCGCCGAGATCCGCCCCACCGTCGCGCTCGTGCCGTCGCAGTGGCCGGAGACCTGGTGCCACGTGCTCACCGAGGCGTGGGCCGCGGGCGTGCCCGTCCTCGCGTCCGACACGGGCGCCCTCTCGACGCGTATCCGGCAGCACGGCGGCGGCTGGCTCGTCGACCGGCACGCGGACGCCGCGGCGTGGTGCGAGCAGCTCGTGCGCGTGCTCCTCACGCGCAACGGCGAGTACGCCGCGCGCCGCGTCGAGGCGCGGTCCTACGCGCCCGCCGGTCTCGGGCACATGGCCGAGGAGTACCTCACCGTCTACCGGCTGGCGCTCGACTCCGCCGCGGACGGGACGGGGCGCGCCGCGCCCGCCGCCGCCGAGACCGCCGCGGCCGTGTAGGCGTCGAGGACCTCGACCGCGGGGCCGCAGCCCGCGACCCGCCCGGCGTCCAGCCACAGCGCGCTCTCGCACAGGCCGCGCAGGAACGGCGTGCTGTGGCTCGCGAGGATGACGCAGTGCGCCGACGCCGTGAGCTCCACGAGCCGGTCGCTGCTCTTCTTGCGGAAGGCCGCGTCGCCGACACCGAGCAGCTCGTCGACGAGCAGGATCTCCGGCTCGAGCACCGACGCCGACGCGAACGCGAGCCGCGCGCGCATGCCCGCGCTGTAGAAGCGAACCGGCGTGTCCATGGCGGCGTCGTCGAGCTCGGCGAAGTCCTGAACCTCGGCGACGTGCCGCTCCGTCCGCGAGCTCGGGATCCCGTGGAGCGCCGCGGCCATGCGGACGTTCACGCGGCCCGAGAGGTTCGCGGCGAGCAGCGCGCCGAGCGAGAGCAGCACGGAGGTCGTGCCGTGCACCTGCACGCGCCCGCGGTCCGGGCGGTAGATGCCGCTGATCGTGCGCAGGAGCGTCGTCTTGCCCGCGCCGTTCGCGCCGCACAGGCCGAGGATCGTGCCGCGCCCCACCTCGAAGGAGACGTCGCGCAGCGCCCAGAAGGTCGCCGGGTCGCCCTCCGCCGCCGCGGCGCCCCCGCGCAGCGCGCGCCGCAGGCTGTGCCGCAGCATCGTGCGTCGGCTGCCGCGCGTGAAGCTCACGCCCACGCCCTCGCAGCGGATGGAGACGCCGTCGGACATCGTCAGAGCATCCGGATCGCGTCGTTGCCGAGCCGGCGGAACACCCAGTTGCCGACGACGAGCAGGAGCACGCCCCACGCCGTCGCCCAGCCGAGCGGCTCCCAGAGCGGCGGCAGCCCGTCGTACAGCGGGCGGCGGATGCCCTCGATGATGCCGGCGAGCGGGTTCACGACGACGTACCAGCCGCGGTGCGCCGCGGGGATCTGGTCGAGGCCGTAGAGGCAGGGCGTGAGGAAGAACGCGAGCCGCAGGAAGACCTCGTAGAGGTTCCCGAGGTCCGGGAGCATGACCATGAGCGGCGCGAGCAGGTACGACAGCGCGAGGATGTGCAGCGCCATGACGGCGAGCGGCGCCGCGAGCGTGAGCAGCACCGGGTCCGGCGAGCGGCCGTACACGACCATCATGACGAGCAGCACGCCGATGCCGAGCAGGCTCTCGACCGTCGCGGCGGCGGCCTGGCTCGTGACGACGACGCGCCGGTTCACGAGCGTCGACGAGAGCATGGGCCGGCTCGTCACGAAGGCGTTGCCGCCGCGCCGAGACGCGAGCGAGTACCAGCGCCACGGCACGAGCGCGCACGTCAGGAAGAACGGGTAGTCCTCGACGGTGCCCTCGCGGATCTGCAGCCACTCGCCGAAGACGAGCGCGTAGACCGCGATGAGCGCGAGCGGGTCGATGAGCCACCACGTCCAGCCGAGCAGCCGCTCGGAGGAGTAGGCGCGCAGCGACGCCGCCGTGAGGCGGAGGAACACGCGCAGGTGGTGACGGAACGCGCCCACGTCCGGACGCAGCGGCGCGGGCAGGGCTCCCGCGGTGCCGGTACCGGCGGACGGTGCGCTCATGAGCTCGTCGCGGGCTGCCGGACGGCTCCTCCCGCGCGGGCGCGCGAGGCGGAGCGCGGCGGGGTCAGCCGGTCGCGCCCTCCTGCTTGCGGGTCGCCTCGATGACCGAGACGCTCGACACCTCGATGGGCGCCTCGCCCTCGTTCACGAGGAAGATGCGGAGCTCGACGGCGTGCGCCGGCCGCTTGAACTGGAGGTCCCACGAGCCGGCGGCGCCGGGCTGCGGCTCGACGCGCGTGACCTCGAGGCGCGTGAGCGACTCGCCGTTCTCGTCCGTCGCGTCCCAGCCGCCCTCGGGCAGCCAGACCGCCTGGATGCGCAGCTTGGACGCGATCTCCGCGAGGCTGCGCGCGCTCACCTCGTAGACGTAGGTCGCGTCGTCGGCGGCCTCGTCCACGGGGATGACGCGCAGCAGTCGGTCGGAGACGGCGAGCTCGGACGGCAGGTCCTCGCGGTGCAGCGTCGACGTGTCGTAGCGGCCGCTCGACAGGTCGATCCGGTCGGCCCGCGACGCCTGGCACGCCGCGAGGAGCAGCAGCGGGATGACGAGCCCGATCGACAGGGCGCTTCGCATCTCAGGTCCCTCCGCAGTGAATGGGGACGACCGCCATCGTCCCGTGCCGGCGCCGCGCCCCACGCGGGACGGCGGCTCGCGACACGACTTCACGAAGGCTCGACGGTACCGGGCGCATGGACCCGCTTCAATCGTTCGTCGCGCGCGCGACGACGTCCGGACCGCGCGTGGAACGGCGCCCGGCGCACCGCTAGCATCGGTTCCACGCCATGGATCCGACGGCCCTCCCGCCCGCCGACGTCCCCCACCTCGTCCAGCTCGCCGCGGTGACGTGGGACTTCCCGCTCGCGGGGCGCACGCGCCGGATCACCGAGGCGCTGCGCGCCGACGGGCGACGCGTGACGTGGGTGCCGTGTCCGTACCTGCGCACGGGGCTGCAGCGGCTCGCGCGGCTGGGGCGCGCCGTCGAGGAGCCGTCCATCGTGCGGCCGTGGCCGGCGGCCCCGCTCCGCTGGTGGAGCGCGCTCGGCGAGCCGCGGCTGCGGCGGATCACGGCGCGCCGCGCGCGCGCCCTTCGCCGCGACCTCGAGGCGCGGCTCGACCCGGCGACGGCGGTCGCGCTCGTCGTGACGCCCGCCTGGGCGCCGTGGCTCGACGAGCTGGGCTTCGGCACCGTCGTCTACGACTGCATCGACCACGTGCGCGTGCACACGCCGCGGCCCGAGCTCGGGCCGGCGTTCCGTCGCTGGGAGGACGAGCTGCTCGCGCGCGCGGACGGCGTCGTCGCGTCGGCGACGTCGCTGCGGGACGACCTCCTCGCGCGCCGCCCCGGCGTCCCCGCCGCGGTCGTGCGCAACGGCGTCGACACGGCGCTCTTCGGCGCGGCGCTCGACGGCGGGTCGACGCGCCCGCCGCGGCCCGCCGGCCTCCCGTCCGGCGACCGGCCGCTCGTCGGCTTCGTGGGCGCGCTCTACGAGTGGGTCGACACCGGGCTCATCGGGGACGTCGCGCGCGCGATGCCCGAGACGGACTTCGTGTTCGTCGGACCCGCCGACGGGCGCGCCGAGCTGCCCGCGCTCCCGAACGTGCACGCCCTCGGCTTCCGACCGCACGCGGACGTGCCCCGCCACCTCGCGGCCTTCGACGTCTGCTGGCTGCCGTTCCGCCGCGACGTCGTCTCGACCTCCGCGAACCCCGTGAAGATCTACGAGTACCTCGCCGCGGGCCGTCCCGTCGTGTCGACGCCCGTGGCCGACCCCGGGCACTTCGAGGGGCACGTCGCGTTCGCGGAGGACGCGGCCGGCGTCGTCGCCGCGCTCCACGACGCGCTGCGCGACGCGCGCGACCGCGACGCCGCCGCCGCGCGCGCGCGCTTCGCCGCGGCGCACGACTGGCGCGACCGCGCGCACGAACTCGCGCGCTTCGTCGACGCGCTCGCGGCCCGTCGCGCCGACGCCGCCCGCGTCGCGGTCACCCGCTGAGGCAGCCGCCCGCGGCCTCCTCCGGCCGCGCGACGGAGCGGGCGCCGCCCGCGCGCACGACCTCGACCTCCGCGATCCGGACGACGCCCGCGCCCGCGCCGCCCGAGTAGGCGAACCCCACGCCGTCCAACCGATCCACGCGCAGCGGCCGCGGCCGGTGCCGACCGAACAGGTCGGACCGCGTGCGCCACGGGACGAAGCGCGCGAACGGGACGACGCAGCGCTCGAAGCGGTCGAACGTCCGTCCCAGGTCCGCGAGGCGCACGCCGTAGCACTGCTCGTCGCGGCCCTGGTAGTCGCAGACGAGCAGCAGGACGAGGCCGTCGAGGTGCGCGCGCTCGGGGACGCGGACGCGAAGCGCCAGGGCGTCGACGCCGGCGAGCGCGAGGAGGTCGCCCTCGAGGCAGAAGAGCACGCCGCGCGTCCCCTCGACGCCGGAGAAGGTGAACCCGATCGACCGGAACCCGCCCTCGTCGCGCACGTCGATCGCGGGGTGCAGCTCGTCGCCGACGGGCAGCTCCCAGGCCGGGAGGTCGGGCACGGTGAAGCGGGGTTCGAAGCGCGCGTTCGGCGTCCGCACGCCCGCCTCGCGCGGCGCGATCCGCTCGACGGGCGAGCACGACGAGAGCCCGGTCGCGCGCCCGACGACCTGCGCGTAGAAGCGCACGGGGCGTCCGACGTCGACGAGGGACGGCTCGGCGCACCACACGCCTCCCTCGCGCCGCGCGCGCGCCGACGCCCACGCGCTCCCGGACGAGCCCTCGGCGGCACCGCACGCGTACCGGATCCAGACCTCGGCGTCCGCGGGCGCGACGACCTCGACGCGGGGCGTCGGCCCGACGAGCCTCGGCCGGCCGACGCGCGGCAGCAGCGTCGCGTTCTCCGGGCCCTGCCAGCTCCGGACGACGCGGAACGCCTGGTTGCCGAACGGCCGCGTCGCGTGGTTCTGGTTGTGGCTGATGTGCAGCGCCTTGGGCGCGAGGATCCGCGCGTAGGTGTCCATCGCCGCCGCGAGCGCGAAGTACTGGTCGTTCGTCGCGGTCTCGAAGTAGACGTCCGCGGCGATGTCGTGCGCGCGGCGCGCCGGGTCGAACGCGGCCAGCCAGGCCTCCATGTGCCCGTCGCCCTCGCGCTCCATCGCGTCGCGCCACAGGTAGAAGCACTCGACGTCCCAGCTGCCGCACCCGAAGGCCGACGAGACGAAGCCGACGCGCGAGTCGAGCGACGCGACGAGCAACGAGTAGAAGCCGCCCCAGCTCGTCCCGACGACGGCGAGGCGGTCGCCGTCCACGTCCGGGCGCCCCAGCAGGAAGCCGATCGCCCGGTCGAAGGCGCGCAGGTTGTGCACCTGGTAGCTCGACGCGGGGCCGTCCGGACCGAAGCGGAACGCGTCGCCGGAGGTCGACGGGTCGAGCCCGAGGTCGCTGGACTCCCCGCGCCCCATCCAGTCGACGAAGAGCACGCACGCGTCGCAGGCCTTGGCCGTCCACGCGGCGACCGTCCGGTCCGCCTCGCCGCACCCGCCCGGCACGACGAGGATCGGCGGGAGCCGCGACGGGCCGCGCTTCGTCGCGAGCCAGCCGGACACCCAGGCGTCCGTCGGCTCGTCGCGCCCGCAGGCGATCCGCACCCGCGCGACGTCCACGACCTCGCCGTCCGGGTAGCGGACCGTGTCCTCGCCGAGCGTCGTCGCGACGGACACGTCGGGCGCGGCGCCGATCCACCGCCGCAGCTCCGACCGCTCGACGTGGGGACGCGTCTCCATGGCGCGTGCGGACTCCTCCTCCGGGACGCGGCGATTCTAGCCCGACCGGCGCGCGGTCCCCGTCGCGAGAATACGGGCGGGCGTCCGGGCGAGACGGCGCGTCGCCGATGCTACGCTCGCATCCGCGCGACGCCCGGGTGGAGGACGAGGACGACGATGCGGCACGCGGAGACACCGCCCCCGCTCGAGGAGTACGCGAGCGATCCGCAGGTGCTCGTCGAGATCACGAGCAGCTGCAACTTCCGCTGCACGTACTGCTCGAGCCCGTTCCGCGAGCGCCCCGCGCGCTTCATGGAGATGCCGCTCTTCGAGCGCATCGTCGCCCAGCTTCCGGAGCTGACGCGCAAGAACATCCGGCTCCACATCGACGGGGAGCCCACGCTGCACCCGCGCTTCCGCGAGATGGTGCAGCTCGTCAACCGGCGCGGCATGGCGGTCTCCCTGGCGACGAACGGTTCGCGGCTCGATCCGCGCGACGTCGACCTGCGGATGGACCTGCGCATCACCGTGTCGCCCACGCCGGAGGACCTCGCGCGGCGGCAGCCGACCCTCGACTGGGAGGCGTACACGCGCGTCGTCGTCGGTTATGTCCGGGCCTGGGCGCGCGAGCCGAACGAGCAGGCGCTCTGGATCATGGTGCTCCTCGCGCACGGCCGCCACGACGACGAGGCCTACCTCGCGGAGGTCGACGGGTACATCGAGCGCTTCGTCGCGGCCTGCGAGCTCGACGACCTCGCGCGCGCGACGCCGCACGGGCCGCACGTGAAGCACGTGTTCCACAAGGCGCCGCGGTCGAGCCTGCGCGTCGTCCGGACGCGGACCGCGGGCGGCGGCCTCTACCCGGTCGACGGCCGGTTCGTCGAGGCGACGCCGGTGGAGACCGGCTTCTGCGACTCGCCGTGGAAGCGCCTCGCGATCCTCGTGGACGGCCGCGTGAGCTGCTGCTGCCTCGACCTCTCGGGCGGGACCGCGTTCACGGCGCCGGAGGACATCTGGTCCGAGGACGTCGCCGCGCTCTGGCGCGACCACCCGGGCATCCGCGCGATCCGGCAGGCGTTCCTCGAGGAGCGGCCGCCGCGCGACGTCTGCCGCCGCTGCCTCGCGCACGCTCCGGAGGGCCGGCGCGAGGTGGGGTTCAGCGCGTGAGCCCCGCCGCCGACTTCGGACACCTCCCGGACCCGGGCGAGGACGCCCTCGCCGACGGGCGCGTCGGGCGCACGCACCGCTTCATGCAGCTCCAGGGCTACATCCTGGGGCACGGGCTCCAGGAGATCCCGGACGACGTGCTGCACGACGTCGACCTGCCGTACCGGCGGCGCTCGGGCGCGACGCGCGAGATCCCGTTCGTCGACGCGTTCTCGATCAACCGGGTGCTCGGCGGCTACCGGCGGCTGTGGATGGAGCGCGCGGGCATGGAGCTGCGCGACCTCGACTTCGCGGTGCGCGACGGGACGGGCGCGCTGCGGTTCCGCCCGGAGCTCCTCGAGCGACGACTCGCCCCCTACCTCGAGGCCGGCTACGCGCTGCACGACATGACGCTCAACGTCGAGCACGTGCCGTGGGACCTCGCGGCGGACGGCGGGCACGAGGGCGTCTTCGGCCAGCGCAAGCCGCCCGGGGACTGGGACGAGTGGCAGCGCATGCTCTCCGCGCTCGGCGCCGGGCTGCGCGACCTCTTCGGCGACGCGGTCTCCGACCTGCGCTTCAAGATCGGCAACGAGTACGACACGACGCTGAGCTTCGGCGGCACCCGCGACGACTACTTCCGGATGTACGAGACGAGCTGCCGGACGCTCCGCGAGTACGCGCCGGGCGCGGGCGTCATGCCCGGGGAGTTCACCGGCACGGGCGCGTGCGGCGAGGCCTCGAAGGCGGGCGTCTTCGACATGACCGACCTCATGGACTTCGCGAGGTCGCGCGATCTGCCCGTGGACGTCGTGCCGCGCAGCCTCCACGGCTCGCTGAACCGCACCGACTACACGAGCGACGAGGCCGTCGCGCGGGCCGTGACCTCCTACGAGCGCATCGCGGAGGCCGCCGCGTGCGCGACGTCGGACCTCGGCATCGAGCTCCACCAGTTCGGGCTCATCGGGCAGCCGTTCGGCGTCTTCCACCAGGCGGGCTCGGACCCGGCGGCGCTCCAGGCGTGCTGGCAGTTCCACACGCTCCTCGCGCTGCGCGACGCGCTGCCCGTCCGCCGCGTCGCGCACTGGGACGGCTTCTCCCGGGTCGGCCGGCTGTCCCTGCTCAACGGCACGGGCTTCCTCCGGCTCGTCCTCGACCACGTCACGGACGCGCGCGTCGGCGCCGCCGCGCTGTCCACGCCGGAGCCGGACGCCGTCCGCGCGGCGATGTTCACGTCCGACGAGCACCTCACGTGCATCGTCGCGTCGGTGGACTACGGCGCGCACGCCGCCGACCACGCGTTCACGCTCGAGTGGCCGGCGCCCGCGGCCGACCTCCGCGCGACGGCGTACGACGAGACGAACAACCCGTTCCGCACGATCAAGGACGAGCTGCGCGAGGAGGGCAACCTGCGGACGGAGTACGCGCGCCACGAGCGGCTGCTCGGCGAGATCCAGCAGATGGCGGCCGACGTCCCCGCCGCCGCGCGCCTGGTCCACACCGGCTGGTCGCGCTACGCCGCCCTCGTGCGGGACGTCCTGCGCTGGAAGCCCGTCGATCGCTGCGGACCGTCGCTCTCCGTCGACGGGCGCCGGATCACGGGGCGGCTGCGCGGCAACACGATGCTCGTGCTGCGGTCGACCGCGCCGTCGGTCGCGCGACGCGCCGGGACGCCCGCCTGATCGCGCGCGGCGCGGCCGCTCAGTCCCCGGTCCGTCGGAACCAGAAGCTCACGCCGCCCGGCGCGAACCGCTCGGGGATGCACGGGAACGCCTCACGGAACGGCCCGCCGTGCAGGCGGCCCAGGAACTGGTTGCCCAGCAGGACCTCGAAGCTCGGGTTGCAGGTGAGCAGCGCCTGGAGCAGGTACTGCTCGTTCCAGAAGATCTTCTTCTCGAGGACCCACGCGCGGGGCATCTCCCAGGGCAGGAAGATGTCGTGCACGTGCACGACGACGCCCGGCGCGAGGCGCGGGATGACGCGCAGGAAGAGGTGGTTCACGTCCGAGCCGATCTTGCAGACGTGCGTGCTGTCGATGAACAGCACGTCACCGGCCTGCAGGCGCTCGAACTCGGCGAAGGGCACGGCCTGCACCGGCTGCTCGATCAGGCGCGACAGCCCGGGCAGCGTCGCCTTGAGCGACGGCATGGGGTAGGGCTCGATGCACGTGAGCTCGGCGCCGTTGAGCTGCGCGGCGCGCGCCGCGAGGCGCGTCGAGTGGCCGCTGCCGACCTCGAGGATGCGCTTCGCGCCGACGTGCCGGAGCATCGCGTAGTACACGGCGCCGTCGCCGGGCCAGAACGCCGGGTTGCCCCAGTGGAACCGCGCGGGGTCGTCCGACTGCTCGGGCACGTCGTCGAGCTCGTGCGCGAAGCGGCGCAGCTCGCGGAGCAGCCGGAGCTGGTGCTCCTCGCGGAGGTCGAGCCCGCCGTCCTCGTCGGCGCGGCGCTCCCACAACCGCGCGTCGAGCGTCGAGGTGTCGGGCACCGGGCTGTAGAAGTGGTTCTTGAGGACGTGCACCCCCTCGGCCTGTGCGAGGTCGAAGAGCTGCATCTGCCGCGGGTGCGACCGGAAGCCGGCCTGCTTGACGAGCGTGCAGAGCGCGGACGCGAACCGGCGGTCGTGGTCGCCGAGCGGACCGCCGAACGAGCCCGGCACGGAGCGCGCGAGCCGCTCCACCTCGCCGACCCAGTCCGCGGCCCGGCCCGCGCCGCCGTGCGCCTTGAACAACCGACCCAGCCCCAGCGGGCGACGCTCTCCCTGGTTCTCCATGGCTCTACTTCAGGTACCCGAGGGCGCGGAGTTCGGCGAGGGTCTCCTCGTCGAGCTGCTCGCTCGCGTGGGCGACCTGCTGTCCGGGCTCCATGAGCTGGTGCCGCCGCGCGAGGACGAGCAGGTCCTCCGAGACCTCGGGGCGCGACGACGGGTCGATGCGGTTCGACTCCGTCGGGTCGGCGCGCAGGTCGTAGAGCCACGCGTGCTTCGTCGACATGACGAGCTTGAACGGGCCCTGCAGGACCGCGACCGGGTCGTCGACGGCCTCGACGGGACCGGGCGCCGAGACGCCGGTGACGCGCACCTCGGCGAAGTACGGCGTCGGCGCGTCGTCGCGGCCCGACGCGGCGAGCGCGGCGAGCGAGCGGCCGTGCAGCTCGCCGGGCGGCGCGACGTCGACGAGGTCGAGCACGGTCGGCATGAGGTCGATGACGCCGACGCGATCGCGCACCCGACGGCCCGCGGGGACGCCCGGGCCGGCGATCATGAGCGGCGTGCGCAGGACCTCCTCGTGGAGCACCGGGCCGTGACCGACCTGGCCGTGCTCGCCGAGGAGCTGGCCGTGGTCGCCGACCGCGACCACGAGCGTGTCGTCCGCGAAGCCGAGCGCGTCGAGGTGGTCGAGCAGGTCGCCGACGCAGCGGTCGGTGATGCGCACCTGGCCGTCGTAGAGCGCGCGCAGCGCGTCGCGCTCGACGGGGTCGTCGGACCAGCCGCGCTCGAGGTCGCCGAACTCCTCGGCCGTGCAGCCGTCCGCGAACGGGCCCGAGTAGCCCTCCATGGCGGCGGCGGCGTAGTCGGTGACGACGTACGGCGAGTGCGGGTCGAAGAGGTGCACCCAGAGGAAGAACGGCTCGTCGCCGCGCCCGTCGAGCCAGTCCTTCGCCATGGCGACGGTCTGCTCGCCGGGGCGCGCGCCGTCCCACGGCTCCTGCACCGGGTCGCTCACCGCGTCGAAGCCCTGCCCGAGGCCGCCGCGGTTCACCATGGCCTTGTAGCTGACGAACGCGCCGGTCTCGAAGCCGTCGTCCGCGAGCACCTCGGCGAGCGTGTCCCACTCCTCGTCGAGCGTCTGGCCGTTCCAGCGGACGCCGTGCGCGCGCGGGTAGACGCCGGTGAACATGCTCGCGTGCGACGGGAAGGTCGTGGCGATGGGCGCGTAGGAGTGCTCGAAGACGACGCCGCGCGACGCGAGCGCGTCGAGGCGCGGCGTGTGGCCGCCCTCGGCGCCGTAGCAGCCGAGCGCGTCGCTGCGGAGCGTGTCGAGGGTGAGCACGACGACGTTGCGCGCGGTGCGCGCCGCGCCGACGGGGGCGACCGCCGGAGCGGCTCCGCCGACGGCGGTGGGCGCCGAGGTGTCGCCGTCGCCGCCGCATGCGACGAGGCCGAGCGCGAGGAGGACGCCGGCGAGCGACGTCGGGAGCACGTGACGGGAGGTCATCGTTCGGGGTCCCGCGGGTGGGGTGTGGTTCACGCCGCGGGCACGGGGCACGCGGCGGATCGGTCCGGACGGGCTGGGGGCCGGCGCGAGCTCAGACCAGGCCCAGCTCGCTCATCGTGGGGCCTGCGATCTTGTTGAAGGCGTCCGTCTGCTTGGCGCTCCAGTCCTCCCACGGGCGCTTGGGCGCCGCCGAGGGGTCCTTCGCCTTGCGGACGTCGTCCGCCTTGACGTTGCCGTAGCTGGAGTTGATGCGCTTCGTCGTGAGCAGCTCGACGGCCTTGGGCGACGACTGCTCGCCGAGGAAGGCGAAGACCTCCTCGAAGCGGCGCTCGGGCTCGGCGGTGAGCGACTCGTAGGCGACCTCGAGCGCGCGGTCCGGGTGCGCGGCGGCGAACTTGCGGCCGAGCGTCACGTAGCGGACCCACGTGTGGCACGCGGTCTTGAAGTCGTCCGACCAGTCCGTGTTGAACCCGGACTTGAGCATCGAGCACACGACCGAGCGACCGTCGCGCACGATGTGCAGGAACTTCGCCTGCGGGCACATCATGGAGAGCGTCTCGGCCATGAGCGTGTAGCCCGGCGTCGAGTCCACCCAGCGCTTGCCGCGCGAGCGGCTCTCGTAGAGGTGCTCGACGCCGCGGCCCATCGCGCTCGCGAACTCGCGGTAGCCCACCTTGTTCTTCTCGAGCCAGCCGCCGTCCGGCCGGCTGATCGCGCGCTTGTACGCCGAGTGCAGGTCGACCGAGCCAAAGAGGTCGAGCAGGTAGTCGGACTCCGCGGACGTCCAGAAGTTGGGGTGCGCGGCGAGGCACCACGAGAGCACGCTCGTGCCCGAACGCGGGCAGCCGATCACGAACACGCCCTGCGAGCGGCCCTCCTCGTGGGGCGCGGGCGGCGTCTGCGGTCCGGCGGTCGGCGCGGCGCCCGCGACCGGTGCGTTCTGCCCCGTCGTCGGGGCCGGTGTCTGCTTGGTCGTCATCGTCCTGTTGTCCCGTCTCACCGCGTTGCCGGCCACGGTCGGTTCCGTGGCGCCCGTCCCCTCCGCCGGGTGATCGGCGGTCCTAGTACCAGTCGAGGGCGTAGCCGACCTCGTTCATGCGCGTCCCGCAGAGCGTCACGAACCGCTCGCGACGCGCGGTGCTCCACTCGAGCCAGAGCCGCTCCTCCATCTCCTGGCCCAGCGACGCGAGGTGCGAGCCGACGTCGGTCGCGTCCGCGCCCTCGAGGAAGTCCATGACCCAGCGGGCCTGGCTCTCGGGGTTGTGCAGGAGCTGCTCGTGGCGCACCTCGAGCACCTTGTTGGGGAACATCTCCTGGAACTCGAGGCCGCGCTGGATGTAGACGTTCCACGTCTCGCAGGCCGCGTCGAAGCCCTCGTCCGTGTCCGGGTGCTGCCCGTTCCGCAGCATGAGCGCGACGACGTCGCGGCCGTCGCGCAGCACGTTGAGGAAGCGCGCCTTGGGGAACATGTACGTGAGGTCGGGCGCGATGAGGAGGTTCTCCGTGGAGGCCTCGACCCAGCGCTTGCCGTTCGAGCGGCTCAGGAACATCTGATCGAGCCCCAGGCCGACGAAGGACGCGAACTCGGGGTAGACCACCCGGTTGCGCGAGAGCCAGAACGACTCGTCCGTCGTGGCGCCCTGGAACATCGCGTAGAGCTTCGCCTGCCCCGACTCGTCGGGTCCGGCGAACGAGTAGAAGAGGTGCGACTCCGAGGAGGCCCAGAAGTCCTTGCTGGCGCTGAGGCAGGTGGCGAGCACCGGCGCGTCCGAGCAGGGAGCGGCGAGGATGAACACCGGCTTGCTGGGCTCGGCGCGGACGACCTCGTCCTGGGCGGATGAGGCCGCGGTCTCGAGTTTCACCATGCGTCAGGACTCCCTGCGGTAGACGTGGGGCTTCCACGGCCCCCACTTGGATTCGTAGATGCGCTTGTTGTCGTCGAACAGGCGCTGCCGCTCGGTCTGGTCGATCGCACCGAAGCTGGCGGAGAGGTGGTGGTGCACGAAGACGTCGTCCGCGATGCCGACCGTGAGGCCGGCCTTGCGCACGCGGTTGCAGTAGTCGTCGTCCTCGAAGAAGCCGCGCGTGAACGCCTCGTCGAGCAGACCGACCTCGTCGATGGTCGAGCGGCGCATGCCGACGCAGAAGAACGCGACGTTGGAGACCGGCAGCAGCTCGCGCGGGTGCGCCATCGTGTACGCCCGGGCGGCGAGCGCCATCTCGGACATGTCGGCGTACTCGACGTCGATCTTGGCCTCGTTGCCGATGTTGTTCGTCACGGCGCCGACGAGGCCCAGCTTCGGGTCGTTCTTGAGGTGCCGGACCATGTCGAGCACCCAGCCGCGCGTCACGTAGGTGTCGTTGTTCAGCAGGATGACGTAGTCGCCCGTGGCCTCGCGGATGCCCACGTTGTTGCCGCCGGCGAAGCCCAGGTTGTCGTCGTTGAAGAGGATCTTGACGTCCCGGATGCGCGCGAGCGGCCGCGCCGACTCGTACTCGCGCAGGAACGCGCGCGTCGCCTCGTCCGAGGCGTTGTCGACGACGATGAGCTCGAGGTTCGGGTAGTTGCTGAACTTCTCCAGGCTGTGCAGGCACGCCTTGAGCAGGTCGACCTGGTTGTACGAGAGCACAACGACGCTGACCTTCGGGTAGGCCTTGAGCACGGCCGCCTCGTAGGCCTCGCCGCGCCGCGTCCAGCTCTGCCGCCGCGCCCAGTTGACGCGGCGCTGGGCGAGCTCGGTGTCGTCCTTCTCCTCCATCGCCTGCTTCAGCTTCGCCGCGAACTCGTCGGGCGAGGCGGCCGTGTGCACGTGCCGCCCCATCTGCACGACCTCGGGCAGCTCGGTCGAGACCACCGGCTTGCCGGCACAGAGGTACTCGTAGACCTTCACCGGGTTCGTGCAGAGCGTGAGCTCGGTGATCTGGAACGGGATCGTGCAGACGTCGAAGGCGTAGAGGTACTGCGGCAGGTCCGCGTACGGCACCTCGCCCGTGAAGGTCACGTTGTCGAGGCCGTCCGCGAGGTGCGTCGCGCCCTCGTACGTCGAGCCGACGAGCACGAAGTCCCACTCGGGGAATCGCTTCGCCATGTCGACGACGAGCTCCATGTCGAACCACGAGGAGATCGCGCCGTAGTAGCCGACGATCGGGCGCTTCTTGTCGAGCGCGAGCTTCGACGGGCGCTTCGTGAAGTGCTCGACCTCGGCCGCGTTGCGGATGACCGTGTTGGGCACGCCGACGCGCTCCGACAGCTCGAGCGCCGTCGTCACGACGACGTCCGCCGAGCGCAGGAAGCGATCCTCCTCGCGCCCCATGTCGTCCGTGTGCGTCGTGAAGCCGCCGTGGTAGTCCATGCAGTCGTAGACCACGAGGCCGCCCTGCAGGCGCTCGGCGACCCGCGCCCAGAACGGCTGCTGCACGATGGACACCGCCTGCTCGACGTGGAAGTTGTCCTGGAGCAGCGCGATGCCCGCGGCGAGCTCGCGCGCGTGCTCCTCGCTGGGCGGCTGCTGGTAGATGTTCTCGGGGTGCGGCTCCGGGCAGCAGAGCTGCACGACGAAGACGTTCTTCACCGGCGACTCGAGCACGTGGAAGCCCGGACGCCCGGGGTACGGCGAGAACACCGTCGTGAGGTAGAAGACGCGGTGACCGAGCTCGCCGAGGCAGGCCGCGATGTGCTGCGGCCGCTGGATCCGGAAGTGCCAGTCGATGACCGGCATCATGACGACGTCGACCTGGCCCTCCGACTTGGCCCCCATGATCTTGTCGAAGAGCTTCTTCTGCGCGCGCGCCGAGAGCTTCATGTTCGAGCACGACTGCCGGTAGGCGTGCACGAGGGCGCTGTTCGGACGGAAGAGCGCGAGCGAACGGTACGCCGCGTGGCGCAGCGGCTCGCGCAGCGAGTCGGGCAGGCGGTTGCCGAGCCGGCGCGCCACGCCGCTCACCCCGCGCCGGCCCGTCACGACGAGCCGGTCGCGCAGCTCCGCGTTCTCCTGGCGGAGGTACGCGATCTGGCCGCGGACGGCCTCGAGCTCGCGGGCGTACTCCGCGAGGGCTGCCCGGAGCGTGTCGTCGAGCCCGTGGAGCGCGTCGTAGCCCCGGCGCAGACGGCCGCTCTCGCGCTCGAGCGTGCTGAGCCGGCCCTGCACGCGGCTGAGCTGCACGCTCAGCGCGGCGTCGGGCGAGCGCACGACGGGCACGCCGCCCGGCACGCCGGGCACCGACGCCCCCCGCCGGTTCGCGGGCCCGGAGGTCGCCGCGTGGCCGTTGCCCGTGCCGTCCCCCGTCGACGGGAACGCCGCGGGCGCGTCGGCCACCGCGTCGCGCGCCTCCGACGCGGAGGGCCGCTCCTCCCGCGGCGGTCCGCCGGTCGTCGACGAGGTCGGGATCGCCACCGCGCCGTACGCCCCCGTCTCGCGGGGATCGGACGACGGATAGGACTCGTCCGGGTCACCCCGGCGATGCATGGACTGGGACGTGTCCACCACGAAAAGTCTCCACCGAGCCGCTGCCGCCACGTCCCGATCTACGGCACGCCATGGGTGCATTCAAGGACGACGCGGAAAGTCGGGTCGACATCGACGCGAGCGCATGGGACGCGCATCGACGCGCGCTGATGCGTTTCACCTTCCATGGCGTCGGGGCGTTGGTGGCGCTCCGCTCGGGCGGACGCGGCGGGCCGGACGCGCTGGGGTGAGGTTGGTGGCGCCGACCGTGAGGAGACACATGGGCCCCGTGCTCAAGAAGGGGCCTATGATCGAAGAGGTCCTCGGGCCTTCGGCCCTGCGGGAGATAACTGCGCGCGGGGCCCATGTGTCACCTCACGTCGCATCCGGAACGACTTCCACGGCGCGTCCGGCCCGTCGCGTCCTTCCTCGCTGCGCTCACATCGACACGGACCACGGGGACAGGACCGGTCGCGACGCCGATCGCGGGGGGACGCACGCGGGGGAACGGCCGTGCATCGCGCGTTCCGCGCTCGCACTCGTCGGTGGACTTCCGCCGGCTCATCGAGCGAGCGGAGTCCGTCGGCGTCGCGCGGGGCGGCCGTGCCGCCCGCGATCACCCGTCCCGTCGGGAGCGAAGCGATCCGACACCACGTGGAACGCGCGCCCTTCCCACCCGGGTCCCCGACAGGGCGCCGGTCCTCGGCCTCCGACCCGCCTCGGGAAGCCGCACAATCCGCACCAACACGTGCCGGTCATGCGTCGACCTCGCCGACGCGTCCCCCTCGCGTGGCGACTGGAGCGCAGCGAGGGAGGTCGCGTCGGGACGGACGCGCCGTGACCCGGGTTCCGGATGCGACGTGAGGGCATGTCTGCGGCCCACGCGCAGTTATCTCCCGCAGGGCCGAAGGCCCGAGGACCTCTTGAGTCAAAGGCCCCCTCTTGAGCATGGGGCGCAGACATGCCCTCACGGTCGGCGCCACCGACGCGAAATCAGCGCGTCCGTCCCGCCGCGACCGACCGAGCGGAGCGCCGACGACGACGCCGAGGAGACTCAGCCGAACAGCGACGCAGCTCCGGCTTCGGCAGCCTTCACGAGCGGGTTGAAGTAGATCCCCAACGCGATCGAAGCGAACACGCACACGAGCAGCAGCGCGCGCGTCGAGCCCGGGATCTCGAGCACCCCCGTGTCGACCGCGTCGCGGAAGTACATGCGCTTGAGGATGCACAGGTAGTAGTAGAGCGACGCGACGATCATCACGAGGCTCAGGACGACCACCGGGATGAGCTCCGGCTGCTGGACGGCCGAGCGCAGGACGAGGAACTTCGCGACGAAGCCCGCGAAGGGCGGGACACCGGCGAGCGAGAGCATCGACACGGTGAGCACGAGCGCGAGGAAGGGCGAGCGGTCGGCGAGCCCGTTCACGCGGTCCATGTGCGCGTTGTCCGGCGTGCGCGACACGACGATGATCACCAGGAAGGCCGCGACGTTCGCGAACAGGTAGGTGACCATGTAGAAGAGGATGGCGCCGGCGGAGGCCTCGCTGTGCGCGGCCATGGCGAGCAGCAGGAAGCCCGCGTGCGCGATGCCGGAGTAGCCGAGGAAGCGCTTGAGGTCGGTCTGCGGGATCGCGCCCAGGTTGCCCATGAGCAGGGTGAGGGCGGCGAGTCCGGCGAGCAGCGTCATCCACTGCGCGGCGACGGGGCCGAGCACGGAGAAGACGAGCCGCATGAGCAGCACGACGCCGGCGGCCTTGGAGCCCACGGACAGGAAGGCGGTCACGGGGGTCGGCGAGCCCTGGTAGACGTCCGGGATCCAGACGTGGAAGGGCACGGCGCCGATCTTGAACCCGAGGCCGACGAGGATGAGGAGCAGGCCGAACGTCAGGCCCGCGGGCATGTCGTCGGCCGTCGCGGCCAGCGCGGCGCGGACGCCGTCGAAGCCGAGGCTGCCCGTGGCGCCGTAGACGAAGGCCGTGCCGTAGACGAGGAAGGCGGCGGCGATGGCGCCGATGATGACGAACTTGATGCCCGCCTCGATCGAGCGCGGGAGCCCGGGCCGGTAGGCCGCGAGCAGGAAGAGCGTGACGGTGACGAGCTCGAGGCCGACGAAGAGCGAGACGAAGTCGCTCACGGACGCGAGCATGCACATGCCCATGGTCGTGAAGACGACGAGCGCCGGGAACTCACCGCGGCCGGCGGGCAGGCGCGCCTCGTAGGGCGCGGAGAGCAGGAGCGTGAGCAGCGCGGTGCCGATGAAGAAGCGCTTGAAGAAGAGCGCGAAGGCGTCGAGCGTGCCCCACCCGGTCGGCGCGGTCTCCGGCGACATCGAGAAGGAGTAGACGAGCAGGAGCGCGAGCCCCCCCATCGCGACGAGGCGCACCATGTCGGCGGGGCCCGTGAGCCGGCCGCGCCCGGTGACCAGGTCGATCACGATGAGCGCGATCGCCAGGACGCCGAGCCACATCTCGACGCCGAAGACGGAGACGATCTGGTTGGGATCCAAGTCCACTATCTCCCGAGGGCCGCCTCGGCGGCGTGGAGGGTGTCGACGAGCGGCTCGACGCCGGTGGAGATGACGTCCACGAGCGTCCACGGGGCGAAGCCGAAGAAGATGAGCACGCCCAGCAGCAGGAGGAAGGGCGACCGCTCGAGCAGGCCCTTCGCGTCACGCAGCTTCTCCCACTTCGGGTCCATGTCCCCGAGGAAGGCCGCCTTGACGGTGCGCAGCAGGTAGGTCGCGCCGATGACGAGGCCGAAGAGCGCGCAGATGGTCGGGATCGGGTAGCGCTCCCAGCTCCCGACGATGACCATGAGTTCGCTCGCGAAGTTCGCGAAGCCCGGCAGGCCGAGGCTCGCCATGGCCATCATGACGAAGCAGATGCCGACGAACGGGATCTGCTTCATGAGCCCGCCCAGGTCGTCGAGCATGCGCGTGTGCGTCTGGTCGTAGAAGAAGCCGATGAGCGAGAAGGCGAGGGCCGTCATGATGCCGTGCGCGAACATCAGGAAGACGGCGCCCGACAGGCTCAGGTCGCTGATGGCGGCGATGCCCAGCAGCACGTAGCCCATGTGGCTCGACGAGCTGTACCCGATGACGAACTTCATGTCGCGCTGGTTCATCGCGACGAGGCCGCCGTAGATGATGTTGAAGCTGCACAGCACGGCGACCCAGGGGAGCCAGGTCACGGCGCCCTCCGGCAGCAGCGGCATGGCGATGCGGATGATCGCGTAGCTGCCGAGCTTCATGAGCACGCCGGCGTGCATCATGGACGCGGCGGACGGGGCCGCGGCGTGGCCGCCCGGCGACCAGGTGTGCAGCGGCCACATGGGCGCGATGGTCGCGAAGCCCACGAGCAGGATCGGGAACAGGATGTTCTGCGTCGCGAGGTCCAGGCCGCCGCCCGCGTCGACCGCCTGCTTGATGGCCAGCAGGTCGAAGGTCGGCTCCGGCGTGATGCCGGAGAAGTAGAGCATGAGCAGCCCGAGCAGCGCGACGACGGCGCCCGCCGTGAGGTACAGCGTGAGCTTCATCGTCGCGTACTCGCGGTTCGCGGAGCCCCAGTACCCGATGAGCAGGTACATGGGCACGACGGCCAGCTCGTAGTAGAAGTAGAAGAAGAAGAGGTCGAGCGCGACGAAGACGCCGAACACTCCCGTCACGAGCGCGTTGAGCAGGATGTAGAAGTCCTTGCTGCGCTTCTCGACGTGCCAGCTCACGAGCGCGCCGGCCGTGTAGACGACGGCCGTCAGCATGACCATGGCGATGCTGATGCCGTCCACGCCGACCTTGTGCTGGATGCCGAGCGACGGCACCCAGTCCATGGCGAACAGGAACTGGAAGCCGCCCGCCGCCTGGTCGTAGGAGAAGTAGAGGTAGCCGGACAGCAGCAGCGTCAGGCCGCCCGCCGCCACGCTCAGGACGCGCGGCCCCAACCGGTTCTCGGCCGGGATGAAGAACAGCGCCGCGGTCGTGATCGCGGGGATCAGGACGAGCAGGTTGAGGACGTGGGTCTCGAGCATCGGGTCGGACGTCCGCTCAGAGGTTCAGCGCGAGGAGGGCGGCCACACCGGCCACGAACAGGAGCGCGTAGGTGCGCACGGAGCCGGTCTGGTACCGGGAGACCACCGCGCCGGCGGCCCGCGTCGTCCAGGCCGAGCCGTTCACGAGGCCCTTGATGATCACGACCTTGTCGAAGAAGTCGCAGAGCCGGGCGAAGTTCTGCTGGATGTGCTCGACGATCCACGCGTAGATGTCGTCGATGTACCAGCGGTTGTCGAACAGCCGGTGGACCGGGCCGAGCGCCTTCTTGATGGTCTCGGGGTCCACGAGCTTGACGCCGAACGCGAGCCAGGCCGCGCCCGCGCCGATCACGAAGATCTTGAGCGCGCCGAAGATCGTCGGCAGGTCCTGATGGATGTGGTGGAACTCCGCGGCATTCAGCGGGCGCGTCACGCTGCGGAAGCTCTCGATGACCTCTTCCGTGAACAGCAGCGGACCGGACAGCACGGCCATGACGCAGAGCACGGCCATGGGCGCCCACATGACGGCCGGCGACTCGTGCGGGCTGCCGTGGTACCGCGGCTTCCCGACGAAGGTCAGGAAGAAGAGGCGGAACATGTAGTAGCTGGTGAGCACCGCCGTGATCGTCGGCAGCCAGTGCATGAAGACGTTGTCGGCGTACGCTTCCGGGTTGTGCGTCAGGTGCAGGATGCCGTCCTTGCTCCAGAAGCCCGAGAGCGGGTAGACGCCGCACAGCGCCAGCGTGCCGATCAGGAACAACGTGGACGTGATCTTCATCTTGCTGAAGAGCCCGCCCATCTCGCGGATGTCGTTCGTGTGCACCGCGTGGATGACGGAGCCGGCGCCCAGGAAGAGCAGCGCCTTGAAGAACGCGTGCGTCGTGAGGTGGTACATCGCGACGTCGCTGTGCCCGAGCCCGATGGCCATGACCATGTAGCCGAGCTGGCTGAGCGTCGAGAACGCGAGGATGCGCTTGATGTCGAACTGCGTCGTCGCGATCGTCGCCGCGAAGAACGCGGTGAACATGCCCAGGTGCGCCACGATGCTCATGGCGGTCTCGCTGGGCAGGTAGATGAAGAAGATGCGGGTCAGCAGGAAGACGCCGGCCGCGACCATGGTGGCCGCGTGGATGAGGGCCGAGACCGGGGTCGGGCCCTCCATGGC
>JAUIEF010000065.1 GCA_030428785.1 bacterium | reverse complement strand
GGGTCGTCCTGAAGGCGACGGAGGAGCACGCCGAGCGTGAGGTAGACGAGCCGCGTGTCGCGGCCGGTGCGGTCGTCGAAGCGCACGGCGTGGCCGACCTCGCCGCCGACGGCGACGCCGCGCTCGAGCGCGACGCGTCGGGCGGCGGCGCGCGCGGCGAGGCGGCGCGGCTCCGCGACGAGCACGCGACGGCCGGGGCCGACGAGGTCGAGCAGCGCGGGCGGCACGCGCGTCGTCTTGCCGGCGCCCGTCGGCGCGACGAGGACGACCGCGTCCCGCGCACGGAGCGCGTCCGCGAGCTCCGGCAGCACGGCGTCGACGGGGAGGGCGGGGCGGTCCACGCGCCCGATGGTGGCCGATGCGCGGGAGAGGTGCGAGCCCCGCAGACGACGCTTGCAGCCGCCTCCCCCGGGCCCGACGATGGCCCGCCATGATCCGCGACCGCCGGACCCGCACCCGCTCGCCCCGCCGCGCCCGTCCGACGCGCGGTGCCCGCTCGATGCGCCACGCCCTCGCGGGAGAGCGATCGCGATCGACGATCGCCCTCCGGCGCGTCGCCGCCGCGCTGCTCCTCGCGCTGCTCGCCGGGCTGCCGGGCTGCACGTACTTCCGGCACCTCGGCAAGGACGCGGGCGAGACGCTCCACCTGAGCGTCGGGGCGTCGCTCATCCCCGGGCTCCACGCCCGCGTGCAGGCGCCGCTCTTCGGCACCTCCGTCGGCTGGCTGCGCCGCGGCGCGTACGTCGGCACGGACTACGGGCACGCGCACGTCTGGAAGCAGGCCGCCGCGGGCGTCGTCCTCGGCGGCTCGCTCGTGCGCACGGACCTCGACGCGGACATCGACCGCTACTGGACCGGCCGCCTCGCCGACACCTACCTCGACACCTCGCACTACTTCGTCGTGACGCTCGTCGCGACGGACAAGCGCACGTCGCTCGGGCGGCGCACGCTCGCGCTCACGAAGTTCGAGGCGGGCGCGCACGTCCTCTTCTTCGGCGTGCAGCTCGGCGTCGACGTGCTCGAGGTGCTCGACCTCCTGACGGGGGTCGCGGGCTGGGACCTCCTGGGTGACGACGACTACGACCCGACCGTCGAGATCCCGGACGACCCGCCGCCGCCGCGCGTCAAGGACCGCGAGCGGAAGCCCGCCCGCGCGCCCGAGCACGAGGAGCTCGTGCCCGGCGCGTCCTCGTCCGTCGACGACTCGGAAACGGACAGGCCCTGATGGGCCGCCCGCTCGAGCCCGCGCCGGTGACCCTCGAGGGGAGCGTGGTGCGGCTCGAGCCGCTGGAGCCCCGCCACGCGACGGACCTCTTCGCCGTCGGCCGCGACGAGGAGCTCTGGGCGTACATGCCGCGGCCCGGCTTCGCGAGCCTCGACGACACGAAGGAGTGGATCGACGCGGCGCTCGACGACCTGCGCGCGGGCACGGCGCTGCCCTTCGCGACGGTGCTGCGCGAGACGGGGCGCGCCGTGGGCTCGACGCGCTTCCTCGACATCCGACCGCGCGACCGCGCGCTCGAGATCGGCTGGACGTGGCTCGCGCGCGAGGTCCTGCGCAGCGCCGTGAACACCGAGTGCAAGTGGCTGCTCATGCGGCATGCGTTCGACGACCTGGGCGCCGTGCGCGTGCAGCTCAAGACGGACGGCCGCAACGAGCGCTCGCAGCGCGCCATCGAGCGCCTCGGCGCCGTCCGCGAGGGCGTGCTGCGCAAGAGCTACCTCGTGCAGCACGGCTTCCACCGCGACTCGGTCTACTACAGCGTGCTCGACACGGAGTGGCCCGACGTGCGAGAGCGGCTCGAGGGGCTGCTCGCGCCGCGCGACTGACCGACACCCCCGCCGGAGGACCGCCATGTCGACCCGCGAACCCGCGACCGAGGTCCGCCTCGAGCGGCTCGAGCGACGGACGCGCCGGCTCGGCGCCGCGCTCCTCGCGTGCGGCCTGCTCGCCGTCGCGACGGCGCTCGCGCCGCGCCCCGCCGCCGACGACGTGGTCCGCGCGCGGCGCGTCGAGCTCGTCGACGACGAGGGGCGCGTGCGCGCGGAGCTCGCGATCGACGCCGACGGCTCCGCCGGGCTCTTCGTGCACGACGTCGACGGCCGCGTGCGCGCGAGCGTGACGCACGACGCGCAGCAGTCGGCGCTCTTCCTGATGGACGCGGAGGGCGCGGTGCGCCTCGGCGCGGCGCAGTTCGCGCACGGCGGCGGCGGGTACGCGCTCCACGGCCCCGCGGGCCGGGGCGCCGCCGTCCTCTACCTGAAGGGCGACGGCAGCCTCACGCTCTACGACGACGAGGGCGGCGTCACGGCGCGCTTCCCGGAGGGGCGCTGAGGTGCGCGCGCGGCAGGGAGCGCTCGCCCCGCTGCTCGTGCTGGGGCTCCTCGCCGCGCCCGCGCTCGCCCAGCGGAGCGACGCGCAGCGGCGCGGCGACGAACGCATGTACCGTCTCGCGCTCTCCGCCGCCGCGTCGGCCATCCGTCTCCACGACACGGGCGAGGCGCGCGGCGTGCTCGAGCAGCTCGCGCCGGAGCCGCAGCGCGGTTGGGAGTGGCGCCTGCTCCACGGGCGCCTCGACGACTCGGTCGCGACGATCCGCACGCCGAGCGCGGTGCTCGACGTCGACGTGCGCGCGGACGGTGCGATCGCGACGGCCGGCCGCGACGGCGTCGTGCGCCTCTGGTCCGCGGACGGCGAGCTGCTCCGCGCGCTCGACGGGCACGAGGCGTCCGTGTGGGACGCGCGCTGGTCGCCCGACGGCGCGCGCGTCGCGAGCGTCTCGTCGGACGGCACGGCCGCCGTGTGGGACGTCGACACGGGCGCGGAGCGGCACCGCCTCGCGCCCGTCGGCGACGGGGTGTGCGGCGTCGCGTGGTCGTCCGACGGCGCGCGCCTCGCCACCTGCTCGTGGCGACGCGACCCGGAGCACGGCGTCGTCGGCGTCGTGCAGCTCTGGGACGCGGCGACCGGCGCGCGGCTCTCCGAGCGCACGCACGGCATCAAGCCGCTCGCGTCCCTCGCGTTCGACCCCGCGTCCGGCCTGCTCGCCGTCGGGAGCTGGGACTTCGAGGTCTCCGTGTGGGACACGGCGACGGACGACCCGCCGCGCCTGTTGCTCCCGCCGGAGACGACGCCGTACAAGGCCGTCGACGACCTCGCGTTCAGCCCGGACGGTGCGCGCCTCGCCGTCGCCGCGCGCGACGCGACGACCCGCGTGCGCGCGTTCCCCTCCGGCGAGCTGCTCGCGACGCTCGAGGGCCACGCCGACGGCGAGCGCCCGCCGACCTACGACGCCGCGTGGCTCGACGACGCGCGCGTCGCGACCGCGCAGGCCGACGGCACCGTGCGCGTCTGGGACGTCGACACCGCAGCGCAGCTCCGCCTCCTCCGCGGGCACGACGGCGAGGTCCGCTGCCTCGCGCGCGCGCCGGACGGCACGCTGCTCTCCGGCGGCGACGACGGCACGGTGCGTCGCTGGGACGTCGCGCCCGACGCGCCCGGCGCCGAGGTCTGGGACGTCGGGCGGTTCAGCTACGGGCTCGCCTTCGACCCGACGGGGTCGCGCGCGCTCCTCGCGAGCTGGGAGGGGCGCGTCCACGTGCGCGACGCGGCGACGGGCGCCGAGCTCGCGGCCTGGGACGGCCACGAAATCTCGGCGGTCGCCTGCGACTGGAGCGCCGACGGACGCCTGCTCGCGACGACCGGGAACGACGGCCGCGTCGTCGTGTGGGACGCCGCGGACGGGCGGCGCGTCCACGAGCTCGCGGACGTCGAGGGTCAGCTCGTCGCCGTGGCCTTCGACCCGACGTCGACGCGCGTCGCCGCGGACGACGGCGAGGGTGTCGGCGTGTGGTCCGTCGACGACGGCGCGCGGGTCGCCGGATGGCCCGGCCGCGCCTGGGACGTCGCGTGGTCGCCCGACGGATCGCGGCTCGCGATCGGCCGCCGCGACGGCGCCGTGCACGTGCGACCGCTCGCCGACGCCGACGGCGGACGCGCGCTGCTCGGCCTCGAGGTCGAGGGCGCGGGGTCGGCGTGCGTCGCGTGGTCCCCGGACGGCGCGCTCCTCGCGGTGGGCCGCGACGACGGCGTGCTCTCCGTGCACGACGCGTCGACGGGCGCGGTCGTCGCGCGGCGCAGCGAGCACGACGGCGCGATCCAGGACCTCGCGTTCTCGCCCGACGGGCGGCGCCTCGCGACGGCGTCCGTCGACCACACGGTGCGCCTCTGGGAGACGGACGGCTGGCAGCCGCTGCTCACCGAGCGCTTCCCGGCGGCCGTGTGGACGCTCCGCTGGAGCCCGGACGGCTCGACGCTCGGCGTGCTGCCGCTCGTCGAGCAGGCGTGGATGCTGCGCGGCGGGGACGCGCCGCGCTGACGTCGCGACGCCCGCGGGGCGGGCGCACGCGGCACGGACGCACGCGAGGCGGGAGCACGCGGACCGCCCGGCCCGCGCCGCCGAGGGATCGCTTCCCTACCAGTCGATGGGCGCGTCGGCGCCGGCGCCCGGGCCGTAGACGACGGCGTTCGCGAAGAGGCGCGCAGAGGCCGGCTCCTGGCCGCGCCAGGACGGCGTCGCCGCGAAGAGCACGACCTGCCCGCGACCGACGCGCTCGACGGTGAGCCACGCGGACTCCGCGAGCCGCTCGCGCGCCTCGGGCCAGAGCAGGCCGGAGAGCCGCAGGCCGTCCGCCGGTCCGAGGCGCACGGCGGTGCGCACCGGGTCGCGCGCGACGAGCGCGGTCGAGCCGCTCACGAGCACGGGCAGCTCGCCGTCGCAGCCGGAGGTGATCCAGTGCCGCTCGTCGACGAGGCCGCGCACGATCGCGCCGGCCGGCGAGAAGCGACGCATCCACGCGTCCTGGCGCTTCGCGTCGGGGTCGCGGGTCGCGTCGCCGTCCTTCGTCGCGTCGGCCGGGCGCGGGGTCGGGCCGCCGGCGTCGTCGCCCGGGCCGTCGTCGCCCGGGCGCTCGTCGTCGGAGCCGTCGTCGTCGGAGCCGGCGGCGCCCTCGGCGTCGGCGTCGGCGCCGATCGCCCGCGCGTCGCGCTCCGCCCCGCCCGCGCCCTGCGCGACGGGCGGCGCCCAGAGCGCCTCGACGTCCACCGAGATCTCGCGCGCCTCGCGCTCGCGGCGCGCGGCGACGCGCCAGCCGTCGAGCTCGTCGAGGACGTCGCGTCGACGGCGCACCGAGCCGACGCCGCCCTCCCGCGCGAAGACGTCGACGGCGTTGCCGCACGCGACGAGCGTGCCGCCGCCCGCGACCCACGCGGCGATCGACTCCTTCATGGGCTCGAGCACGCCGCCCAGCCCGTAGCCGGCCGGCACGACGAGCACGTTGTAGCGGCGCAGGTCCGCCCCGCCGAACACCGCCGCGTCGAGGTGCGCCGTGGGCACGCCGACCTCGCGGTCGAGGTGGTGCCACAGGTGCCCGAAGACGTCCGGCGCGACGGGCATGTTCGAGAGCATGGCGACGCGCGGCCGCTCGAGCAGCAGGAAGTGGCCGCCGCCCAGGTCCGGGCCGTCGTCCGGCGAGCGGGCGGTGCGCGTCGGCCAGGCCGTGACGCCCGCCTCGCGCGCCGCCGTCTCCACGCGCGCCGCGAAGGGCGCGTCGTTGTCGGAGCGCCGCGCGACGACGCTGCCGCGCGGGTAGCTGCGCCCGTCCGTCCGGAAGGGCTCGTCGGCGAGCCGCACGACGAGGCCCGCCTCCATCGCGCGCGCCGCGAAGGCGACGGACGCGTCGAGCGCCCCGTCGACGACGAAGGCCACGGCGACGTCGGGCGCCGCGACGCCGGGGCCCGTCGCGAGACCGCCCTCCGACGGCTCGACCGCCTCGACGCGCGCACCCGTCGCGGCGCCCGTCGCCCAGTACGCCTCGAGGTCCGCGCGCAACGGCTGCGACCACGCGGTCACGTCGTAGATGCGCGTCTCGCCCTTGGTCTCGAGGTCGCGCCGCTCGAGCCGCAGCGTCTCCTCGGTCATGGGCACGTCGAAGGCGAGGGTGCTCCGCACGCGCGCGCGCTCGGGCTGCCGCGCGGGCACGAGCCAGCTCCCGGGCGGCACGTCGAGCGTCTCGTGCACGCGGCCCTCGCGGTCGCGCGCCGCGTCGAGCGTCACGTGGTCCGTCGTGCGGTACACCTCGACGCCCTGCGCGACGAGCGCCGCGACGAGGTCCGCCTCGCGCCCGGGGTGCCGCCCCGACATGAGCACGAAGACCTCGTCGTTCCCGGGCGTGTCCGCCGCGACCGCCGCCCGCGCCCACGCGAGCCGGTCGGCGAGCACGTCGCGCCGCCGCTCGGCGAGCGTGCGCAGGTTCGCCCAGCTGCTCACGACCTGGTGGTGCACGGACTCGCGGTACGTCCGCACGCGGCCCTCCGCGTCGCGCAGCGGGAAGCCCGCCGTCGAGGCCTGCTCGTAGAGGATGCCCACCGCGCCGCCCAGCGAGGCCCACGCGTCCGAGTAGAACGGCCCCCACCCGTCGGCCCACTCGCGCGTGTAGTACGTCCAGCCGAACCGGTCGAAGGCCGCCGCCTGCCCCGCCGCGAACCGCCCGTGCCACGCGTCGAGCGTCGACGGCAGGTCGGGGTTGTGCGGCCGCGCCTGCGGGTAGAAGAGGAAGGTGTCGAGCGGCCCCATCTCGTGCGCGTCGACGAAGAGGTGCGGTCGGTAGCGCCGCACCGCCGCCCACCGCGCGCGCGTCTCGGGCTGCGTGCCGTCCATCCAGTCGCGGTTCATGTCGAACAGGTAGTGGTTGCCGCGCCCCCACGGCCAGCGCCCGCGCTGCATCGTGTCGTAGTCGAGGATCGGCACGCGCCCCGTCGACTGCTCGATCATGCCGACGATGCGCTCGCGCCCGTCGGGGTTCATGCACGGGTCGATGACGACGACGAGCTCGTCGAGCAGCCGCGCGACGTCGTCGTCCCGCGACGCGACGAGGTGGTAGCCGAGCGCGACGGCCGCGTCGGCGCCGGAGAGCTCGTCGCCGTGGATGCTGTACCCCATCCACGCGATGCCCGGCAGCTCGTCGAGCAGGCGGTCCGCGTCGCCGTCAGGCAGCCCGCGCGGGTCGGCGAGGTGCGCCGCGTCGGCGAGGATCGCGTCGAGCCGCGCGAGGTTCTCCGGCGACGACACGACGGCGTGCACGAGCTCGCGGTCCTCGTGCGTGCGGCCGTGCTCGAAGAGCTCCATGCGGTCGGACGCGGCGGCCCAGCGCCGGAAGAGCTCGACGATCTCGCCGTGGTGCGAGAGGCGCGTCGCGTGCATCTGCCCCAGCACGGCCTCCGGCGGCGGGACGGACCTGTCGTAGGTCGCGCCCTCGAAGAACGGCGCGGTGTACGCGAGGGCCGGGGGGTCGCCGCGCCGCAGCGGCCGGAACTCCTGCGCGGGGAGCGTCGCGGCGGTCGCGAGCAGGAAGGCGACGACGACGGGGAGGACCGGGGACCGGCCGCGGCCGGCACGGGACGACGGGTCGGAGGCTCTCATGGCGCGGATCCTACCGATCGGCCCTGGCCCCGCGCGCGGTCAGAGGTAGCCGAGCGCCCGGAGGGTCTCCTCGTCCAGCTCGTCGAGGACGACCTCGGGGTCGGCGCGACGGGTCGCGCGCAGCCGCGCGAGCTCCTCGTCCATGCGCGCCGTGAGCTCCGCGACGACCCGCGGCGCGGACGCGGCGAGGTCGCGGCGCTCCTCCGGGTCGGCGTGCACGTCGTAGAGCCGCAGCTCGTGCTCGGCGCCGGCGTAGTCGCGCTCGACGCGGATGAGCTTCCACCGGCCGAGGCGGTACGCTTCGGCGACGCAGCGCTTCTCCCAGTCGACGTGGTAGAGCTGGCCGGGGGCGTCGTCGCGCGGGACGTCGTCGTCGGCGTCGGACGTCGCCTCGATGAGCGGCCGCAGGGAGCGCCCGTCGACCGCGTAGGGCACGGGCACGCCGAGCACGTCGGCGACCGTGGGATAGATGTCCGCGAGCGAGACGGGCTCGTCGACGACGGCCGCCTCGCGCTGCCCGGGCAACTTGACGAGCAGCGGCACGTGGAGCACCTCGTCGTGCAGCGAGTAGCCGTGGCTGAACCCGCCGTGGTCGAAGAGCTCCTCGCCGTGGTCCGCCGTGACGATGACGAGCGTGTCGTCGTAGAGCCCGCGCGCGCGGAGGTCGTCGAGCAGCTCGCCCAGGCGGTCGAGGGAGTACCGCACCGCCGTGTCGTACTGCTCGGCGAGGCTCTCGAGCATGCCGGGCGACACCTCGTCGCGTCGCTCGACCTCGCCCTTCTTCATGATCGCGCGCATGCGGCGGCCGTAGTACGTGAAGCCGCCGACGGGCGCGCGGCCGAGCAGGTCGTCGCGCGCCTCCTCCGGCACGGCGTACGGCCCGTGCGCGTTCATGGGCTGCAGGTAGAGGAACGCGCGGCCGCGGTGCTCGTCGTCGAGCCAGCGGCGCACGGAGTCGACCATCTCGCCCGCGTCGGGGTAGGCGGTCGAGCGCCCGGCGAAGTCCTCGAAGTGCCCGAAGCCCTGGTCGAAGCGCGAGGCCGCCGAGACGTTGTGGTTGAACGAGAAGCCCGCCGTCTGCCAGCCGCCGTCGGCGAGCAGCTCCGCGAGCGAGGCGACGTCCTGGCCCAGCGCGGAGCCGTGGTGCGTCGAGCCGTGGCGCAGCGGGTGCAGGCCGGTGAGGATCGTCGCCGTGCTGGGCGTCGTCCAGGGCGAGGGCGCGTAGGCGCGCTCGAAGCGGGTCGCGTCGCGGGCGAGCGCGGCGAGGCCGGCGTCCGTCGCGCGGTCGTGGCCGTACTGCGCGAGGTGGTCGGCGCGGAGCGTGTCGACGACGACGAGCAGGACGTGCGGGCCGGAGCGCGCGCGGGCCTCGGCGTCCGCCTCGCCGCAGCCCGCGAGCAGCGCCGCGGCGAGCAGCGCGACGACGACGCGCGCGCACGCGGTCGCCGACGGTTCCGGTCGTGCGGACCGCGCCCCCGGCGGCGCGACGCGTCGGGTCCCCGCCGCCGCGCTCATCCCGGCCCTCCCACGAACCCGCGCCGCCGCGCCATGGAGAGCAGGTCCGTCCGGTCGAGCCCGAAGTGGTCGAGCAGCGCGACGAGCATCGCGAGCCGCACGGGCTCCGGCACCTCGTCCTCGATGTCCGTCTCCTCGCCCGTCTCGCGGTCGAAGCGCGTGATGCTGAAGCGCCCGCGCGCCGGCGTGAGCACGAGTCGCACGTCGTCCTGCATGAGCATGTAGGACTTGGTCTGCATGAGCTCGTCGTAGCCGTCGTCGCGCAGCGTGATGAGGTGCGACTCGGGATCGAACTCGTACCAGCTCGCGCTCTGCTCGATGAGCCGCGACACGAGGAAGGTCTTCTTGTCGAAGCCGGACTCCGCGAAGCAGCTCCGCGGCGGCTCGTCCTCGCCCGCCATGAGCGGCAGCAGCGAGCGGCCGTCGATCGCGGACGCGTCCCAGCCGACGCCCGCCAGGTCGAGCACCGTCGGGTAGAGGTCGAAGGTGCGCACGAGCTCCGTCGTGACGCCGGAGTCGCCGCCCGGACGCCGCACGCCCAGCAGCACCTTGTTGGCGAGCAGCCGGTCGAGGTGGTCGCCGTGCGTGTTCGTCGTGTCCTCGGGGTCGCCGGACCAGCCGTCGCCGTGGTCGGAGAGCATGACGACGGTCGCGCTGTCCGAGAGCCCCGACGCGTCGAACGCCTCGAGGATCCGCCCCACCTGGTCGTCGACCATGGCGATGCACGCGTCGACGCCGCTCTCGTGCTCGGCCCAGTACGGGAACGGCGAGCTGAACGGCCAGTGGTTGCCGCACAGGTGCGCCGTCACGAAGACGGGCCGGTCCGCGGGCAGCGCCTCGAGCTCGCGCAGGAACGAGCGCACCCAGAGCGCCGGCGAGTACCCGACGACCGCGCGGTTGTTCGCGAGCAGCGGGAACGCGTCGTGCCCCAGCGCGGTCTGCCGCGCGAGGTTCACCGCCGAGAAGTCGAAGAAGCTGCCGACGAGGAAGTCGGGCAGGCCCATGACCGGGTGGAGCTGCTCGTCGAAGCCGAAGAGCGGGCGGATGATGCTGAACCGCGTCTCGTCCGTCGCGTGGAGCGTCGCGTAGCCGTGCTCCGAGAGGACGTCGCCCAGGTAGCGGTTGTCCGGCGCGAGGCGGCGGTCCGGCACGAGGTTGAAGCGCACGCCGTTCCGGGTCGGGTAGCGGCCGGAGAACATCGAGACCCACGACGGGTACGTCCGCGCGAAGGGCGTCCACGCGTTGTCGAAGCGGTGGCTGTCGCGCAGGAAGGCGTCGACGTTCGGCGCGAGGTCCGGGCGGCCGCCGCCCAGCGCGAGGCGGTTCGCCTGGAAGGAGTCCAGCCCGAGCACGACGACGCTCCCGGGCGTCGAGAACCGGCGCTCGAGGTCGGGCGCGGTCGCGAGGTCCCAGCCGTGCACGAGCACGGCGACCGCCGCGACGCCGCCGACGAGCGCGCGCCGCAGCCGGCGGTCCGTCGCGCAGGCCCAGGTCGTCGCGGCGAGCACGCCGAGCACGGTGACCGGCGCGAGGAGCAGGCGCGGCGACGTCCACGGGAGGTCCGTGTCGTCGAAGGCGCCCCCGAAGAGCACGAGCGGCGAGTCGCAGGCCCGGCTCGACGGCAGCAGGAGGTCGTGCACCGTGTACCAGGCGTGGAACCACGCGAAGCCGGCGACGGTCCAGAAGAGCAGGCGCCGCACGCGCACCGCGTCGAGGACGGGGGCGAGGCGCCGGCGCAGCACGACGCACACGGCGGCCCACGGCAGCGTGACGAGCAGCGTGAGCACGACGGCGAGCGTCAGCATGACCGCGACCTCGACGGCCAGCGCGGACACCGCGTCGCGCGCGTCGTCGCTGATCGAGTTGAGCACCTTGGCGCGGTGGAACTTGGAGTAGACGCCGTGGAGGTTCGTGCCCAGCTCGTTGAGGAACTGGAGGCCCGCGAGCACGAGCCACACGCGCAGCAGACCGCGCGCGGCCCCGCGACGCTCGTCGACGACGGCTCCCAACGTGCTCACCGACGCGCGCTCAGATCGTCCAGCCGAGGACGGCCGGCACCCACGTCACGAGGTGGTAGATGACGAGCGCGACGTAGAGCACGAGGATGCCCGCGAGGCTGCGGCGCACGCGCGGGAAGCGGACGTGCACGAGCAGGAACATGCCGCCGAGCACGGAGACCGCGGTCTTCACCCAGATGAAGGTCGCCTCGCTGTGCTCGAGGAGGCGCGCCATGATCGGGTTGCGCTCCTCGCCGCCCAGCGAGAGGTACACGAGCGTGAGCAGCAGGTCGCACATGGAGAGCGCCATGACCGACACCGCCATCCCCCACTCGTGGGGCGTGTAGCGGTCGACGTAGATGAGCTCTCCCCGGTCGTCCTTGCGCCGCGGCCCGCGGCGGCGTCCGCGCAGCCAGTACCGCGAGAACATCGGCGTCCGACGGCGGCGCCGGTCGAACCGTGCTCCGCGACGCTCGACGCTGGGCTCGCTCGCGGGCGGGACGTTCACGGGGGCTCCGGCGCTGGGACCACGGCGTGCCCCACCGCACCGGGGGGCCTCGGCTCTCTGCCCGCTCTCATCGACCGGCCGGGAGGGCCTGCTTGAGAGGACCGGGCGCGGCGCGCGGGGCGCATGGAGCGGCGCGCATACGGCCGTCAGAAGCTCGCGGGCGCGGCCGGGTAGGTCGCGACGTCGTCCGCCGTCGCGAGCGAGACGTCGATGCCCCAGGTCCACGGGTGGATGACCGGGTAGTACTCGACGAGGCAGTCGTAGGTCGTGGCGCCGTCGGTCACGGTGACGATGCACGCGTAGCTCTCGGAGGGCGGCATGCCCGTCTCGAGGAGCGCCGTCGCGACGGCGCCCGCGCGCTTCACCGAGGCGTCGTGCACGGAGCGCCGCACGAACGCGCGCTCGACGTGGATCATGTCGTGCGTCGCGCGCCAGCTCATCGCCCAGACGAGCGCCATGAGGAAGCCGAGCACGGAGACGTAGACGAGCACGAGCCCGCGCTCGCCGCGCCGCGGGTCGGCGGCGCGCGCGTGTCCCCGGTGCTCTCCGCGGGCGCGGGCCACGTCAGTTCTCCCACACGAGCGTCACGGTGCGCCCGCTCATGTCGTCGTCGTCGTCCACGCCGAGCGTGATGCTCACGGTCTGGCCCTGGACATCCACCTCGAAGAGGTCGATGCCCGTCGCCACGGCGTGCGCCTCGGCCGTCTTCCAGTCGATGCGCAGGAGGTTGCGCACGTCGAGCCGGTAGCTCACGCCGAGGTCCCAGCTGCCCGTCCACGCGCCGTACTGGCTCGCGACCTCGCCCTCGCGCTCGATCTTGAGCCAGGGGTCGTTCCAGCTCACGGTGTCGCCGCCCGCGAGGTCGTGCCGCAGCCACTCCGTCGCGAGGCGCAGCTCGGCCGCGGCGTAGGCGCGCTTGCGCAGCGAGACGATGGAGTGCGACTGCGCGCGCTGTACCTTGACCGCGAGCATGACGAGCACGCTCGCCATGGTGAGCGAGATCATGAGCTCGACGATCGTGAAGCCGGACTGTCGCGCGCGCGGGCCCACGGTCAGTTGTTCCGCAGGTTCACGACGATGGAGAGCGCGGGCGGGTCGAGGGTCACGTCCGTGGAGAGGATCCGCACGAGGTACACGCCGCCCCCGCCGCCGCCTCCTCCGCCGCCCGCGGGGGGCGTCGCCGACAGGTCGGCCGCGTGCTCGAGCCAGCGCTCGTGGTCCTCCTCGCGCGGCACGACGTACCAGGTGGGGTCGTCGCCCTCGAGCCAGCCGTCCATGTCCTGGAGCAGCACGTCGTGCGACGAGATCATCCGCGACATGAGGATGACCGCGAGCGTGAGCACGAGGAGCGCGATCTGGCACTCCAGGATCGTGAACCCGCGCTCACTTGAGGGTGGTCGGGTCGATGACATGACCGCCTCCCAGGATGCTCCCCCACAGCAGGCCGTTGTGGTTGAGGTTCATGTTGCCGAACCAGACGCCGCTGCCGTTGCGCACGCACTGCACGGTGAACTCGTCGCTGTCGGCGTTCACGATCGCGAAGGTGAACGGCTCCGTCGCCGAGTCGAGGCCGCGCTCGAGGTAGCGGGAGTCGGCGAGCGTCGCGAGGTCGGGCGCGAAGGTCGCGTGCTCGAGCTTGTAGAGGCGCTGCGCGATCCACACCGAGTGCAGCGCGGCCGCGGCCTGGTCGACGCGCGCCTGCTCCGCGGCGAGCGCGTAGCTCCCCGTGAGGCCGAACACGAAGACCCCGATGATGACGACCACCATCATGACCTCGGGGACGGTGTAGCCGGAGGCGGCGCGGGCCCTGCGCACGTCAGGCCTCCCCGGCCCCCGCGTCGCCCCCCGCGTCGGCGGCGGGACGCTCGAGCGCCTCCAGCGGGTGCACGCGTTCGCGCGGCGCGGGGCCGGCGTCGGGGAGCTCGGGCATGGCGCGGCGGGAGGCCGCGGGCCCGGTTGGGTCCGGCTCGTCCTCGACGAGCGGCGCGCGGGGCGCCGTCCGCCGCGTGCCGGCCATGAGCTCGACGAGCGAGCGCGCGTCGGCGGGCGTCGCGTCGTCGGCCGGCGGCGTCCCGGCCGGCCGGCTCGCCGCGGTGCGGTGCGTCGTCGCGTCCTTCGGCCCGGCGGTCCGCGGCGGGGTCCGGGGCTCGACGCGCGCGACGAGGACGTCGTCGGCCTCGTCGGCCGGCCCCTCCTCCGCGAGCAGCCGCTGCCGCTCCATGGACTCCACCACCGCGAGCATGACGGGCGCGAGCTGTACGCCGTCCGCGCCGAGCCGCGCCGCGTGGCGGTAGGTCGCCATGGCCTCGGCGTACTGGCCCACGCGGTTGCGGATGTGCCCCAGCAGCACGAGCGAGTCGACGTGGTCCGGGCGCACGCGCAGCACCTTCGTCACGGCCTCGAAGGCCGCGTCGTACTGCTCGTCGAGGAAGTGCGCGCGCGCCAGGTCGAGCCACGCGTCGGGGTTGGAGCGGTCGTGCGTGATCCACTGCTGGAGCGCGTCGACCGCGAGGCCCGGCTGGTCCGCGAGCATGGCCGCGTGCCCGACGACGTACTGCGCGAGCGGCGAGAGCGACTCCACGTCGACGTCGCGCACGAGCGTCACGAGGTCGTCGTAGCGGCCCGCGCGCGCGAGGGCGAGGTAGAGCGTCTCGGGGTCGCGGTCCTCGGGCGGCAGGAGGTCCTGCGCGTCGCGGAAGTCGCGCGCCGCGTCGTCCCAGCGGTCCGCGGACAGCTTCACGTAGCCGGCGGCGCGGAGCAGCTCGCCGGAGAGCGGACGGCTGTCCATCTCCGCCTCGAGCAGGTCGACGGCCTCCTCCGGCCGCCCCATCGCGAGCAGCACGCGGGCCTGCGCGACGATGGGCGCCGTGTCGTCCGGCATCTTCGCGGCCGCCTGCGACCACGCGTCGCGCGCCGCGGGCCACTGCCCGTAGACCTCGCGGAAGGTCGCGCGCATGACGTCGACGCGGCCGTCCGTCGGCAGGAGCACGGACGCCTCGTCGAGGTGCCACTCGACGTCGCGCGGCCGGCCCTCGGCCATGGCGACGCGCGCAAAGAGCATGTGGACGCGCCCGTCCTCGAGCTCCGTGACGGGCAGCTCCTTGAGGTGCTTGCGCGCGCCGGGGACGTCGCCCGCCGCGAGCAGGCGCTCCGCCTCCTGCACCGTGACGTCGATGCGCGTGCGCTGGTACTCGGCGTTCGCGGGCCACGCGCCGGAGGGGTCGTGCGCGGAGGCCGACGCGCCGTCGCCGTAGCGCGCGCGGCGCGGCGACTCGTCCACGGTGACGCAGCCGGCGGCGGCCAGCGCGATCAGGGCGGCGGCGAGCGGGGCGCGGCGGGTCATCGCATCGTCTCCGGAGCGGGCGTGCCGGGCTGGGCGAGCACGTCCTCGAGGATGAGGTCGTCGACGGCGCGACGCGCGAAGTCGGGGACGATCGCCCCGAAGACCTCGCGCTGCAGGCCGCCGACCTCGCGGCGCAGCGGGTCGAGCGTGCGACCCGCCTCGAGGAAGAGCAGCGCGCCGGCGAGGTCGCCCTCGTCGAGCAGCGACCGCGCCGTGTAGACGTACGCGCCGGCGAGCGACTCGCGCGGGACGAGCCCCGCGACGGCGGACGCCGGGTCGAGCAGCTCGTCCGCGGCGTCGAGGATCGTCGGCGTGAGCAGCACGATGATCTCCTCGCGTCCGGCGACGTCGTTCTGGCTCGTGAAGAGCGGCCCGGCCAGCGGGATGTCGCCGAGCACGGGGATCTTCTTGTGCACGGTCTGCACGCGCTCGCGGAACAGGCCGCCCAGCACGACCGTCTGGCCGCTGCGCAGGAGCACGTTCGTCGTGACCTCGGCGGTCTCCTTGAACGGGAGGCCGTCCGCGGTGACGCCGCCGTCGCTGTCCTCGGGGTGGATCTCGAGGCGCACGAAGTCGTCCTCGCCGATGTACGCGCGGAAGACGAGGCGCGTGCCCGTCTCGAGGTACTCGACGCGCTGCGTCGTCGACGTCTGCGTGACGATGGACGTCAGGAAGCCGTCGCGCCGCCCGAGCAGCACCTCGCCGCGCTGCTTGTTGAGCGCGATGACGCGCGGGTTCGCGAGGATCGTGGTGTCCGTGAGCTGCTGGAGCGCCTTGAGGAAGAAGCCCACGCCGTGGTTCAGGAAGCCCACGTTGAGCCCGGTGGACGGCAGGATGTCGATGAGGTTGCTGTCCGCCGCGCCGGCGCCGTCGCGGAGCTGCTCCGGCGAGAAGCCCGCGTACTCCACCGAGGTGCCGTCCGGGCTCGTCGCGCCGACGTCCTCGAAGTTCACGCCCTGGAGCAGGTTGAAGTCGATGCCCGCGGCGAACTCGTCGGTGAGCTGGGCGCTGAGGATCGTCGCCTCGATGAGCACTTGCTTGGGGCGGACGTCGAGCACGTCGACGACCTCCGCCACCGCGTCGAGGTTCGCCGGGTAGTCGTGCACGAGGAGCACGTCGCGGAAGGCGTAGCCGTCGCCGCCGGCCTCCTCCTGGCTCGGCGCGATGCCCGTGGTCGGCGGCAGCGTCGAGGTCGCCGAGCCCGTCTCGGAGAGCAGCGGCTGGATGAGCTTCACGAGGTCGTCGCCGCGCACGTACTCGAGCTCGAAGATGCGCGACGTCTGCTCGTCGGGCTCGACGTACACGAAGCGCCCCTCGTACCGCGCGACGAGCCCCGTGCTGCGACACACGGCGTCGATGGTCTCCTCGACGTCGAGGTCGTAGAGGTCGCCGGTGAAGCGCGCGACGATGCCCGGCGCCAGGACGATGTTGCGCTGCACGAGTGTGCGGAGCTGCGCGAAGGCCTCGACGACCTCGATGTCGCGCGCGTGGAAGTCGAGCCGGTTCGCGGCGTTGAGCCGGAACTCGCCCGTGCCGGGTCCGGCGCGCTCGGCGTCGCGCGCCGCGGTGCGCCCGGGGAGCGGCTGGCCGATGAGCTCGGCGAGGCCGGCGTCGAGCAGCGACGCAGGCAGGTCGAGCATCGAGAACGCGTCGTCGAAGAGGTCGGGCGCCGTCTCCTCGGCGGGCTCGCGCGCGTCCTGCGCGGCGGCGCCGACGACGAGGAGCAGGCACGCGACCGCGAGGCGGGCGACGGCGACGAGGTGTGTCTGTGCGGGGGACATCAGCCGACTCCGCTGGCCATGGAGAACATGGGCAGGTACACGGAGCACAGGATCACGGCGACGCAGATGCCCATGCCCAGGATGACGATGGTCTCGAGGCTCTTGCTGAGGCGCTCGGCCACGGTCTCCACCTTGCGGCGGTAGAAGAGCTCGACCTCGTCGAGCACCTCGGGGAGCTGGCCCGAGGCCTCGCCGGTGCGCGTCATGCTGACGACGAACGACGTGAACATGCCGGTGTCGTCCATGTTGTCGGCGAGGCCGCCGCCGCGCTCGATGCCGTGGCACACGCGCTGGACGGCGGACTTGTAGAGCGAGTTGTCGTAGATGCCGTGCAGCGCGCGCATCGCGTCGAGGATCGGCAGGCCGGCGCGCAGCAGCAGCGCGATGTTGATCGCGTACTTCTGCATGTACGACTGCACCGTCACCTCGCCGAGCATGGGCGCGGCGACCAGGAAGTTGTCCCACTTGCGCGCGCCGCCGGGCGTCCGGATGTAGCGGCGGAAGGCCATCACGCCGGCGATGATGCCGCCGAACAGGAGCAGCCCGTGCTCCTGGAGGAACTCGGAGACCTGCAGCACGACCTGCGTGATCTGCGGCAGCTCGCCGCCCATCGAGTTGAACATGTCCGCGAAGGTCGGCACGACCTTCACGAGCATGACGGCCAGCGCCGCGACCGCGACGACGAGCACGAGCGCCGGGTAGATCATCGCGCTCACGAGCTTGGCGCGGAGCTGCTGCGCGGAGTCGATCTGCAGCGCGAGCCGCTCGAGCATCGTCTCGAGCTGACCCGAGCGCTCGCCGCTCCGGATGATCTCCGTCCACTCGGTCTTGAAGAGGTGACCGTGGTTGGACATCGCGACGTTGAGCTCGTTGCCCGCCGCCACCTGGCGCGCGATGTCGAGGATGAGCTGGCGCAGCTTCTCGCTCTGCGTCTGCTCGGCGGACATCACGATCGCGTCGTGGATCGGCGTGCCGGCGCGGAACAGCGTGCTGAGCTGCTGGAAGAACGCGAGGATGTCCTCGTTCTGGATGTTCGGGTGCATCTTGTTCGTCACCCGGGGCTTCCAGAGCCCCTGCCCGGTCGGCGTCACGGCGGCGGCGGTCTTCACGACGCGGCCTCCTGGAGCTTGTCCTCGATGCGGATGAAGTCGGAGACCTCCTCGAGGCTCACGATGCCCGCGACGAGCTTCTCCCGCGCCGCGTCGGCCAGGAACTTCACGCCCTCGCCCTTCGCGGCGCGCGTCAACGCGTTGATGTCCGCGCCGCCCGCGATCATCTCGGCGAGGTTGTCGGACACGCGGATGACCTCGTAGAGACCCGTCCGGCCCTTGACGCCCGAGCCCTTGCACGCGGAGCAGGTCGTCTGGCCGGGGCGGAACAGGCGCATGCCCGGCTCGAGGCCGTGCCGGTCCGCGACGGCCTCGGGCAGCTCGTACTCCTGCTTGCAGTTCTCGCAGAGCTTGCGCGCGAGGCGCTGCGCCTCGACGAGCCGCAGCGCGGGCCCGAGCAGGAACGGCTCGATGCCCATGTCCACGAGGCGGTTGATGACCTGCAGCGAGTTGTTCGTGTGCAGCGTGGACAGCACGAGGTGACCCGTGAGCGCCGCGCGCATGCAGATCTCGGCGGTCTCCTGGTCACGGACCTCACCGACCATGATCTTGTCGGGGTCCTGTCGCAGGAACGCGCGGAGCGCGCTCGCGAAGGTGAGGCCCACCTTGCTGCGCACCTGCACCTGGTTGAGGCCGTGGAACTTGTACTCGACCGGGTCCTCGACCGTGACGATGTTGTCCGCCGTCTCGTTGATGAGGTTGAGACAGGTGTAGAGCGTCGTCGACTTGCCGGAGCCCGTCGGCCCGGTGACGAACATGAGCCCGTGCGGCGAGAGCGCCGCGTCGACGAACGCCTTGGCCTGCGGCGCCGAGAAGCCCAGGCTCTCGAGCCGGTCGGGGATCGCCTCCTTCTCGAGGAGTCGCAGCACCATCTTCTCGCCGTACACCGTGGGCACGGTCGAGACGCGCAGGTCGACGCGCTTGCTGCCGCTCTTGAGCGCGATGGCGCCGTCCTGCGGGATGCGCTTCTCGGCGATGTCCATCTTCGCGAGGATCTTGAGACGCGACACCGTCGGGATGAAGAGCGACTGCGGCGGCGGCGTCGTCTCGCGCAGCTTGCCGTCCACGCGGTACCGCACGCGGACGTTGTCCTCGTACGGCTCGATGTGGATGTCGCTGGCCCCCTCCTCGATCGCGTTGCCGAGCAGCGCGTTCACGATGCGCAGCACCTGGCTCTCGCGGCCCGCGGGGATGGCGCGCTGCAGGTCGACGACGACCTCGACGTCGTCGTCGTCCTCCTCGCCGCCGCCCCGCTGCTTGCTCGCGTGCCGGGCGTCCTCGGCGCGGATCTCCTTGAGGACGTCGAGCTCGCCGAACATGAGCGCGATGAACTCGTTGACGAGGCTGAACGACCCGGCGTGCGCCCGGACGATGCGCCCCGAGCGGACGCGGACCTCCTCGAGGCCCGCGAAGTCCGCGGGGTTCACGCAGACGACGTCGACGGTGTCGTCGCTCACGGCGAGCGGCATGACGCGCGTGGAGCGGCACACCGACTCGCTGATCTGCTCCGCGACGGCCGCGCAGCGCTCCTTGAACGCGTCGAGCGTCCCGAGGCGCGCCGGCTCCTCGCCGACCTCGTTGCGCGTGACGTAGCGCTCCTGCTCGCTCACCGTCTCGAGCCCGAAGCAGCTCATGCCCAGGTAGCGGGCGTAGGCCTCCAGGACCTCGGCCTCGGTCGCGAGCTCCGCGAAGATGAGCGCCTCCTCGATGCTGCGCGGGTAGGCGTTGCGCGCGGCGGAGAGCTGCCCGAGCTTGCGCTCGTCGAGCACGCCGGCCTCCTCGAGCAGCCGCACGATGAGCGGCACCTCGGTCTGCAGCATGGGACTCATTCCCAGCCCTCCGGGAACCAGTCGGCGAACCAGCTGTCCGCGCGCGCCGCGGCGCCCGCGGGCTCCGGCGGCGGCGGCTCCACGACGACGGCGGGCGCGTCGAGCGCGACGACGAGGTCGTCGCCGCGGTAGCGCACGACGGCGTGCGTGCCGGTCACGGAGACGAGCACCGGGGGCGCGCCGTCGTCGACGCCGGGGATCTCCTCGCCGACGGCGACGTTGCGGCCGCAGACGCGCGCGGCGCCGCCGCCCGGCACGGTGAGCACGGCCTCGACCCAGAAGCGCGCGGGGCCGGTCATGGGCGGCAGGCCCTCGACGACCGACGCGACGACGACGTCGACGCCGGGTCCGGCGGGTCCGTCCCCCTCGCCGCCGCGACCCGTCGCGCCGGCTCCGGCGGGCGAGCCGCCGCGGGGCCCGGTCGACGGCGCGCCGGCGGAGCCCGCCGCGGTCGACGTGCCGCGCGGACCGCCGGCCGACGCGGCGACGGAGCCGACGGGCGTGCCGGGGGCGCGGCCGCCCGCGGGCCGGGCGTCCTGGGATCGGGATGCGTCCATATCCCCTTCGTCGTCTTCCGGGGCGTCCCCGGTTGACGGCTCTTCGAGCTCGTCCTCGAGGTCCGTGAATCGATAGGGATCCACGAGCCGCGGGACCGGCGCGTCGTCCGCCCGGACCGCGAGGTAGCGCTGGCCGATGCCCTCGAGCTTCTTGCGGTCGGCGGCGGACGCGTCCTCCTCGGACAGCCGCCCGTAGGTGAACCACAGGACGAAGCCCGCCACGAGGAGCGCGATGTGCTGCTTGACGAAGTCCATCACGGCGGGCCGCCTCCGTCCGCCGCGGGCGGGTCGTCGTCGACCGCGTCGGCCCCGGGCGCGTCGGCTTCGGGGTCGTCACCGACGCCCTGGGAGTCGCCGCGCGCGTCCGCTCCGACGTCCTCGGCGTCCTCCGCCGCGCCCTCCGTGTCGCCCGTGTCCGCCGCCTCCGCCCGCTTCCTCGCGGCGAGCGCCGGCTTCACGAGCGCGTTGACCGTCGCCTCGAGGATGATCTGCGTCTTCGTCGCCTGGAGGCGGCACTTCTCGAGGCGCACGACCTTGTCGCCGCGCTCGAGCCGGTCCACGAGGTCCGCGAGCTGGCTGTACGTGCCGGTCGCCGCGAGGTCCAGCTCGATGACCTTGAACACGCCGCGCGGGTCGGCCTTCTTGTTCGCCGTGCCGCGCAGCATCGCGCCGCTCTTGTCGACCTTGTCGAGCACGTAGTCCTGGAGCAGGAGCGGGTCGTCGCTCTCGAAGAGGTGGCTCTCGTAGCCCTCGAGCTGCTTGGTGTAGAAGACCGCCTCGCTCGCGCGGACGTCCTGCTTGCGCGCGGTGGCGAGCCCCTTCCGCGCCTTCGCGAGGGCCGCGGCCTGCGGGTCGAGCACCGCGAACCACCCGACGGCGAAGATCACGAGGCACACGACGAAGCGGAGCATGACGCGGTCCTTGGAGAGCCCGAGGAACCACTGCTTCATCCCCTCGATCTGCTTCTTGTCGATGCCCAGTTCCACGGCGCTGACTCCTCAGGGCGACGTCGTGATGAGGATGCGCGCCATGGGCTGCGCGACGCCCGGCATGAGCCGCACGTTGGACGTGCTGATGCGCGGGAACAGCTCGGTGATGTTCTCGCAGCCGAGGATCGCCGTCGTGAGCTGGTCGAGCTCCGGCGGCGAGGGCACGCCCGGCTCGACGGGCGCGATGGCCGCGAGCGAGAGCTGGCGCAGCTTGCCGGTGATCGCGGCGCCGGACTGCTTCTTCCGGGGGAAGCGCACGGTGTCGCGGCCGTCCACGTCCTCCACCGTCATCGTGTCCGGCACGAGGTCGGGGAGGTCCTTCAGCATGTCGCCCCAGAACGCGCGGTCGGCGATGAAGTAGTTCGCGAGGCGGTACTCCTCCTTGAGCGCGTCGTGCTGCTTCTTGAGGTCGTCCTTGCGGATGCCCACGCTCTCGTAGTTCGCCTTCGCCTTCTTGCGGAGCGCCTTGGCCTCCGCCTCGAGCGTCGAGCGCACGTGCCCGAACATGAACGCCGAGCCGCCGACCATCGCGAACAGCATGAGCGCCGCGACGACCGGGAAGTTCTTCACGAAGCCCGCGGGCTCGAAGACCTTGTCGAAGAGGTTGTGGAAGCCCTTCGGGCGCGGCTGGAGCGCGAGCGTCGCGAGCGAGTTCGCCACGGACTCGGGGTCCGCCGCGAGCTCGGGCGCGGCGACGGTCTTCACGCCGCTCGCCGCCTGGGTGGTGCTCGCCAGCTCCCCCGCCTCCTCGCCGACGTGGAGGTACACGACGTCGACGCCCTTGAGGCCGAGCGTGTCCGCGGCGCGCGCCTGGAGGTTGCGCGTCGCGAACTCGAGCGCGCGGACGCGGCGGTCGTGCGGGCAGTCGAAGACGTGGAGCGCGATGGGCGTGCCGTGCCACGCGAGCACCGCCATGCCCTCGTCCCCGGCGAGGAACACGCGCACCTCGACGGGCTGCTTGCGGCTCGACTTCTTCGCCAGGCGGGCGAGCCGGTGGAGCGCCAGCGGCACGCCGGTGAGCAGCAGCCGCTTCTCCTTGATGCCGCCCAGGCCCTCGAGCGCGTCGCGGGCGAGGTCGGCGGAGGCGGCCGCCATGGTGACCATGGGCTGGCCGGGCAGACGCACCGGCGTCGTCGCGGAGACGAGCCCGCCCGGCATGCGCGCGAGGCCGCCGGCGAGCGTCTCCTCGAGGTCCTCCTCGTCGTCGAGCGGCGGCGGAGGACGCGTGATGAGGTAGAACCGCCGCGAGTCGACGCCGCACGCGATCTGGCCGGAGATCTTCTTATCCGCCTGGAGCGCGCCGATGACCTCGGCGAGCGGCCGCCCGTCGAGCGGGATCCGCTCGCACTCGAGCTCCTTGACGCCGAGCGGCGTCCGGGCGACGACGGACCGCACGACGACGCCCTGTCCCAGGTAGAGGCCCGTGGCCGTCTTGAGGGAGAGTGCCTTCGCTCGGCCCATCGGTCGTCTCCGACCGGCGCCGCGTCCGGTGTCGGTGTGATCGTCCGGGCGGCGCCGGGTGGTCCCGGCCGGATCGGCTCAGGACGCGAACGGCCCCCGCCGGGCACCAGCGCGGTGCCGGGCGGGGGCCATCGGACGATCAGGCGTGATCAGCTGCCGGTCTGCAGCGGGCTGATCTCGGCGGAGATCGTGCTGTTGGCGGTGTCGAAGCCGTCGTGGTTGAACACGACGGTGTAGGCACCGTAACCGGCGCTGGAACCGGTACGCGTGAGCGTCAGCTCCCACCCCGTCTCGAGCGACGCCTCGGTGGCGGGCACGGCGACCGCACCGACCGTGAAGTACTCGAGCTGGCCGAGCTCGGTGTCGAGCGCGCCGATGGTGCTCGCGTACGTGCCCTGACGCGCATGGTAGCGCTCCTGGGCCGCGTGCACCGTGGCGAGGTAGTTGAAGGCCTCAGCGGCCTTCGAACGCTCGACGGAGCTCAGGAACCGGGGAACCGCGAACGCGGCGAGAACGCCGATGATGACCACCACGACGGCAAGCTCGACGAGCGTGAAACCGCGGGTGCCATCCTTCTTGATGACCATCGCTTTGATCATTGGGAAACACCTTTTGATTCGAGCCCGTCTCGCTGGCCTACGCAGGCCGCCCAACACGGGTCGAGACACGTTGTCCGGAGACGTACTTCGGTCGACATGCGTCCCGGCATTGAGTGTTCTCTGGAGAATCCCGTTCCGGAATCCGGGGATCCCGTCCGGACGCGGACGCGCGTCGACGGCGTCGCTCACGGACCCACCCATCCCCCTTCGTCGATGTCGTGCGGTGCGCGGCGGCCGGGCGGCCGACGCGCGTCAGTCGCGGGGCGTCGAGGCCCCCGCCGCCGCCCGCGAGTCGAGCAGTCCGCTGTTCAGGAAGAGCCGCAGCGGGTGCATCGGATCCGCGCCGTCCGCGAGCTCGCGGACCTCGTCGAGCAGGTCGCCCGCGAGCTCCTCGTGCCCCACGGCCGCCGCGACGGTGTGCGCGTTGTACAGGCCGTTCGCGAGCTGGAGCCGCTGGTCGTCCGTGGCGCCCGGCCGGTGCGCGAGGTCGCGCAGCTCGTCGAGCCGCGCGCCGCTCTCGGCGTCGCGTCCCCACGCGTGCGCGGCCCGGCTGGCGTCGTAGAGCGCCTTCGCGAGCAGCAGCCGCTGGTCCTCGGTGGCCTCCGCGCGGTCGCAGAGCCGGCGCAGCTCGTCGAGCAGCGCCGCGGCCTCCTCCGGGAGGTCGCCGTGCGCCGCGGCCTGGTGCGCGTTGAAGAGCGCCCGCGCGAGCTCGAGCCGCTCCGGCTCGCCCGCGGCGGCGTGGTCGCACACGTCGCGCAGCTCGTCGAGGCAGAAGCGCGCGCGTGCTTCGTCGTCGACCTCGAGCGCGGCCCAGTGCCCGTCGAAGAGCGCGCGCGTCACGAGCGACATGTCGTCCGCGCTCGCGAACCGCACGTCGACGAGCCCGCGCAGCTCGCCGAGCAGCGCCTCCTCCTCGGCGCCGTCGAGCGCGACGCACGCGGTGCGGTGCGCGTTGAAGAGCGCGCGCGAGAAGAGCGGCTGCACGGCCGCGCGGACCGCCTCGTCGGCGGCGAGCCGACGCAGCGCGCCGAGGTGTCCGTCGGCGACGACGCCGTCTGCGACGTCGCAGGCCGAGGCGTGGGCGTTGTAGAGCGCCGAGGCGTAGGCGCGGCGGCGCACGTCTCCGGCGCCGGGCCGCGCGACGAGCTCCTCGAGCTCCGCGAGCAGCACGTCGGCGCGCTCCGTCGCGGACCCGACGAGGTGCGCGTGGTGCGCCCAGAGCGCGTCCGCGAAGACGTCGAGCGTGACGCCCGCCGCCTCGGGCAGGCCGGCCAGGCCGCGCAGCTCACCGAGGAGCGCCTCGGCCTCGTTGGCCTCGCCGCGCTCCCACGCCTCGAGCAGCCGACCGTGGAGCGCGCGCGCGAGCGCCTCGTGCCCCGCGGAGGGCGAGGTGATCGAGCGCAGCTCGGAGAGCGCCGCGTCCGCGTCGTCGCGGGTGCCGGAACGGAGCGCGCGCTGGTGGTCGGCGAGCAGCACGCGCGACCGCGCGTCGACCTCGGCGAGCACGGACGCCGACGTCGACGCCGACGCGACCTTCGCGCCGTCCGCCGACGCGCCGTCGGCCGAGGCGGTCTTCTTTCCCTTCTTCTTGCCCTTCTTCTTGGCGACGTCGTGCACGGCGTCCCCGCCGAACAGCGCGCCCTCGAAGGTCAGGTAGCCGCCGCCCGAGACGAGCAGCAGCACGAGGACGAGCGCCGTCTTGCGCGACACCTTGCGCGCCGCGCCCGCCGCGCGGACGCCGGCCCCCACCCAGCTCCCGACCTGCGGGCTGTCGGCGAGCGGGTCGTCCCCCGCCGCGGCCTCGTCGGGCGCCTGGAGCAGCGAGCCGGTGCCGGGCTCGGCGAGCGGGTCCCAGCTCCCCTCGGGGCGCGGCGGCAGGAGCGGCTCGCGGCCGCTGTCCGCCGGCGGCGCGAGGGGATCCCAGCCGTCGCCGGGCGGCGCGGCCGCGGCGGCGGCGGAGGGCGCGGGCCCGGCGCCGGGAGGCGCGAGCGGGTCGGACGCCGTCGGGGTCGCGAGCGGGTCGGCGTGGCCGGCCGTCGGCGGCG
>JAUIEF010000300.1 GCA_030428785.1 bacterium | reverse complement strand
GAGCTGGCTGTCGACGATGCGCCGGTCCGCCTCGAGCAGGTCGTGCACGCCGCGCTGCACGTCGAGCGTGATGCCCGGCGGGCAGCGCTCCTCGGCGAAGGTCGTGAGCTCGTCGAGCAGCGCGAGGTAGCGCGGGCCCGGCATGTCGCGCGTGCGCACGAGCACGGACGTCGTCGTGTCCGACGCGTCGAGGAAGCTGTCGAGCAGCGCCCAGTCGAGCATGCGCAGGCCGGCCGTGAACGCCGCGGCGAGGAGCGGCGAGTCGGGCGGCGTCGGCTCGCCGGTCGTGTCGCCCGTCCACACCTGGTTCACGAGGCCGAGCAGCAGCGCGTAGCTGTAGACGTTCGTGACGCCGGGCAGCGACTCCGCGTGCGCGGTGAGCTCCTGGAGGAACGTGAGCGTCTCGGGCGCCGCCGCGCCGCCGGGCACGTCGCACCGCAGCTCGAGGTGGAAGACGTTCACCCCGCCGAGGTGCTCGTCGAGCGCCGCGAGGCTCGCGCGCGACGGGCTGTCGTGCGGCAGGAACTCCGTGGCGCGCACGTCGGTGCGCAGCCCGGCGAGCCCCGGGAGGCACGCGGCGACGAGCACGACCGCGAGCAGCCCGACGAGCACGCGGCGCCGCACGACGACGTCCGCGAGCCGCGCCGCCCACGGCGCGTCGGTGGGGTCGTCGTCTCGATGGGACGAGACACCCGACTCCGACGCGCCCGCCGCGTCACCCGCCCCCCGCCCGCGCGCCGCGAGTACGAGCAGCGGCACGAAGGTGAGCGCCGCCGCGACGAGCACCGCCCCCGCGCCGACGCCGCCGAGCTCGCGCGCGAGCCCGACGTCGCCCGCGCGGAGCGAGAGCAGCCCCGCCGCCGACGTCGCCACCGCGATGAGCGACGGCCGTCCCACGACCGCGAGCGCCCGCGCCGCGCAGCGGGACGCGGGGACGGGAGCGGTCGGCGTCACGGCGCCCTCGGCCGCGTCGCCCTCCCCCGCCGCCTCGCGCAGGTACGCCGACACGAAGTGCACGAGCATCGCGAGCTGCAGCCCCGCGACGAGCGGCACGAGCATCGCCGTGTAGAGGTTGAGCGTCGTGCCCGTGAGCCGCAGCATGACCGGGATCGACACGAGACCCGCCGCGAGGAAGAGCAGCACCGCGACGAGCACCGTCGGCGAACGGAAGGTCACGAGCAGCACGAGCGCCGCGAGCGCGCCGGCCCAGCCCGCGAAGCGCCGCGCGTCCGCCTCGACCGCGTCGAGCACCTCCGCCTCGAGCAACGGGAAGCCGAGCACGTGGACCTGCGCGTCCGCCTCCTCGAACGGCGCGAGCAGCGCGCGCACCTCGGCCTCGAGCGCGTCGACCGCGGCGCGCGAGCCGAGCTCGCGGTCCACCGTCACGAGCACGAGCGCCCACGTCCCGTCGCGCGACACGAAGAGGTCGCGCGCGAGCGGGTAGCGCGTCACGAACGCGCGCACGCGCGCCCACGCCGCCTCCGGCACGGGCGCGAGCGGCACCATGGGCGCGAGCCCGATGAGCTCCCGCGGATCGAGCGCGAAGCCCGGCTCGCGGACCGGCCGCCAGCTGTGCGTGAGGCTCTTCACGTCGCCGACGCCGGGCAGCTCCTCGAGCGCGTCGCCCAGCCGCCTGACGCGCGCGACGCCGGGGTTCGAGAGGAGCTCCTCGTCGCGCACGAGCACCGCGACCATGGAGAGCCCGTCGAGCATGGCGTCCATGCGCTCGAAGGACGCCTCCGCGCGGGAGTCGCCGGCCAGGAGGACGTCCGTCGACGCGTCGAGCCCGGGCCCCGCCCCGAGCAACACGAGCGGCAGGGCGACCGCCGCGAGCGTGAGCGCGGCCGTGAGCAGGAGCGCGGCGCGGGGCCTCATCTCGTGCGCCCTCGACGGCCGACGAGGAGGGCGGCGGCGCGGCGTCCGGCCCCGCCCCGCGGCGGCGACCCGTGGCGTCGGGACGGCGCGCTGGCACGGCGCCCCCCGACACGCAACTCTGGGAGGCAGCCGCCGTTCAACGAGGCTTCGCGCGCCGCGACCCGCCCGGGCCGCGCGCCGCACGCACCTCGCTCCACCACGTCCCCCGCCCCCACGTCCCCCGCACCGCGCGCCCCCACGCCCCCCGCCCCCTCGAGCCCGCCCGCGTGACCCCCGCCGACGTCGTCCTGCTCTGCGGCCTCTGCCTCCTGAACACCGGCCTCTCGCTCTGGGTGCTCCTGCGTCGCGGCGGCGCCGCCGACGGCGGACGCGTGGTCCTCGCCGCGCTCGCCGTGCTCGCCGCGACGGCGCTCGAGGTCCTGCTGCTCCACGACGTGCGCCTCACGCGCGGCGGCGCGATGCACCTCCTGTGGCTCGACCTCGTGCTCGTCGTCCCGTTCTCCGGGCTCGGCGTGCTCGTCGCGGCGCGCGAGGGCCGCCCCGTCACCGCGGGCGCGCGCCGCGCGGCGTGGCTGTCGTTCCTCGTGCTCCCGCTGGCGGCCTACGCGCAGTTCATCGCTCCCTACGAGGTCGAGCTCGAGCAGGCCACGGTGCACGTCCCGGCCGAGCGCGTCGGCGAGTCGCCCGTCGTCGTGGGCGTCCTCTCCGACATGCAGATGGCGCGGGTGACCGAGCACGAGCGGTCGGCGGTGCGCCGGCTCATGAGCCACACGCCGGACATCATCCTGCTTCCGGGCGACATCTTCGAGGGGTCGCCCGACGGCTTCCGCGAGGAGCTGCCCGAGATCCAGCAGTTGCTCTCGCTGCTCCACGCGCCGGGCGGCGTGTGGATCGTGCCGGGCGACGGCGACGGCTACCGGCGCTTCGACCTCGTGACGCTCGGCACGGACGCGCGCATCCTCCGCGACGAGGTCGTCGACGTGCGCGTGCGCGACCGGCGCGTGCGCATCCTCGGGCTCGCGCAGGACGGCGACCAGGACGCCGCGCTCCCCGGCTTCGAGGCGCTGCCCGGCGAGGACGACATCCGCATCGTGCTCGTGCACCGGCCGCGCGCGGTCGAGACGCTCGCGCAGGACAGCCGCGTGGACCTCGTCGTCGCGGGGCACACGCACGGCGGGCAGGTCGCGTTCCCGTTCGTCGGGCCGGTGTTCGTCGGCTCGCCGCTGCCGTACGAGGTGGCGGCCGGCGGCCTGCACGACCTCGAGGGCCGGCAGCTCTACGTGAGCCGCGGCCTCGGCATGGAGCGGCACCAGTCGCCGCAGATCCGCTTCCTCTCGCCGCCCGAGATCACGCTGCTCACGCTGCGGTGACAGGCGGCGTCCCCGGCGTCGGCGTCGGCGTCGGCTCGCGGCGGGCGAGCGGGCGCACGGAGGACCGGGCGGCGATCACGCGGTGCCGCGCGACGGACGTCGCCCGGCGAGACGACCTCAGGCGGTCGCGGCCGCGTCGAGGTAGCCGAAGCGGCGCAGGCCGTCCTCGGCCTCGCGGAGCATCGCGGCCTGCTCGTCGGGCGTCATGACGCGCTTCCACTTGTCGTTGCGGCTGCCGAGCTCCGGCACGAGGTGTCCGTGCTCCTCGCCCCACGGGATGCCGCAGTGCTCGGCGGCGCGCGCGAGGGTGCCCGCGGCGTCCGCGGTGAAGTCCTCGTAGCGCACGGTCATGACCTGGCCGTCCGGCAGCGTGCGGCACGCGTCGTCGCAGGTGCGCGTGATGCGCGACCAGAGCGCGCCGCTGTACGCCGCGTAGTCCATGTCCGCGAGCTCGGGCCACATCTCGCGCCCCACGTACGACCAGCGCGCGTCCGCCTTCTTGCACTGCTCGAGGATCGAGTTCGCCACGGCGCGCCCGTCGCGCAGCACGTGGATGATGCGGCACCCGGGCAGCGCCGCGGCGAGCCAGCGGATGCGCAGCGCCATGCCCGGCTTCTTGTTGAGGAACACGGGCCGCCCGAAGTGCCGGATGTGGTCGCGCACCATCTTGTGCAGGCGACGCCGCTGGTCCTCGGTGAGGTCGGCCTCCGTGCGCT
>JAUIEF010000064.1 GCA_030428785.1 bacterium | reverse complement strand
CTGGGCGAGCGCGCGGCGCACGTCCGCGACGCCGGCCGACACGGCGGACAGCCGCACGAGGTCGTAGTCGGACTCGTCGGCGAGCAGCCCCGCGAGCGTCGTCTTGCCGCAGCCCGGCGGCCCCCAGAGCACGAGCGAGCCGAGCCGCCCGTCGCCGGCCTCGCGCCGGAGGAGCCCGTCGGTAGCGAGGACGTCGTCCTGGCCCACGACCTCGTCGAGGTCGGCGGGGCGCAGCCGCTCCGCGAGCGGGGCGTGGACGCGGGCGCGCTCGGCGCCGGCCGCGGAGAAGAGGTCGCCGGGAGACATGGGGCGACAGTCTAGCGGCTCGCCCGGTCGCCCCGCGCGGACCGCGCGGTTAGCATTCCCGGCCCGTCCCCTCCGAGGAGCCCGACATGGTCCGCATCGACGTCGTCTACCAGGGTGAGCTGCGCTGCGAGGCCGTCCACGAGCCGTCCGGCGCGACGCTCCTCACCGACGCCCCGGCCGACAACCACGGCAAGGGCGCGTCCTTCTCCCCCACCGACCTCGTCGCGACGGCGCTCGGCACCTGCATCGCCACCGTCATGGGCATCGCCGCCGAGAAGCACGGCGTCGACCTCTCGGGCATGCGCGTCACGGTCGTCAAGACGATGGGCGCCGAGCCGGTGCGGCACATTGCGAAGCTCAACACGATCCTCCACGTGCCGGTCGAGCCGGACGAGCGGGTGCGCACGGTGCTCGAGCGCGCTGCGCACACCTGCCCCGTGCACGCGAGCCTGGCCGAGCGGACGGAGAAGCCCATCCTGTTCCGCTGGGGCAAGGCCTGACGGGGCGCGCGGGGTCGGCGGCGGAGCCCGCCGGCGGGAGCGCGGCGCGGGCCGCGACCCGCCTCAGCCCGTGTCGACGACGACGCCCTCCTCGACGAGGGGGCGCTCGCCCTCGGTGCGGGCGATGAGCGCCGCGCCGCAGGAGTCGCTCCAGACGTTCACGACCGTGCGCAGCATGTCGAGCGGCCGGTCGACGGCGAGCAGCAGCGCCGCGCCCTCGACGGGCAGGCCGAGCGCGCCGAGGATCGTGAGCATCATGACGAGCCCGGCGGACGGGATGCCGGCGGCGCCCACGGACGCGAGGAGCGCCATGGCGACGACCTGGACCTGGACGCCGATCGTCAGCGGGAAGTCGCTCACGCCCTCGTAGTACTGCGCGAGGAAGATGACGCCGACGCACTCGTAGAGCGCGGTGCCGTCCATGTTGATCGTCGCGCCGAGCGGGAGCACGAAGGACGTCGTCTTGTTGCTCACGCGGCCGCGCTTCTCGACGGTCTCGAGCGTCACCGGCAGCGTCATGGACGAGGACGAGGTCGAGAAGGCCGTCATGAGCGCCGGGCCCATGGCCTTCGCCCAGCCGAGCGGGCTCACGCCGCCCAGCTTGAGCAGCGTCGGCAGCGTGAGGAGCGCGTGGAAGAGCAGCCCGCCCGCGACGACCGCCATGTAGAGGCCCAGCGGGCGGAAGAGGCCGAAGCCCGTCTCGCCGACGACCTTCACGAGCAGCACGAAGACGCCGTACGGGATGAGGCCGAGCACGAACTCGGCCATCTTCATCATGACCTCGAAGGCCGCCTCGAAGAACGACGAGAGCCGCTCGCGGTGGCTGTCCGAGACCTGCGTGATGAAGTACCCGAAGAGCAGCGCGAAGAAGATGACCTGGAGCATCGCGCCGTTGTCGCTGAACGCGTCGAACACGTTCGTCGGGATCATCCGCTTGATGACGTCCCAGAAGCTCTGCCCCGCGACCTCCTCGAACTTGTCGGACGGCCGCAGGCCGAGCGCGGCGCCGGAGCCGGGGCTCACGATGTTCACGAGGACCTGGCCTATGACGACGGCGAGCAGGCTCGTGAGCACGTAGTACGCGAACGTCTTGAGGCCCATGCGCCGCAGGTCGCGGCCCGTGCCCACGCCCGTCACGCCCGTGATGATGGACGTGAGGATGATGGGCACGATGAGCATCTTCAGCAGCGCGAGGAAGATGTCGGCGAAGAACGCGAACGGCTCGATCCACCGCGCGCGCTCGCAGCCCGGCTCCATGACGACCGTCACGGGCACCGGATCGCGCGCCGACCCGAACTCGAGCCACCGCACCTCGCCGAGCCCCGTCTCCTCGAGCACGGACGCGAGGTCGGCCGGCGAGCGCAGCGCGCGTCGCGAGGCCTCGTCGCCCTGGTCGCGCGACACGCTCGCGAGGACGTCGCCGCGCTCGAGCCCCGCGCGGTCGGCGGGGCTGCCCGCCTCCACGGCCGTGACGCGCACGCCGTCGGGCGCGTCGGCGACGTCGAGCCCCACCCACGGGGGCGCGTCGAGGGAGGTCTGGAACCAGCCGCCCACCGCCACACCGGCGACGAGCGCGAGGAGGATGCGCCAGTGGAGTTTCACGGCGGATCAGGGTACCGGGCGCGCGTCCGCGATCCCAACGGTGTGCGCGGGAGTCGGCACGAGGCGTCGTTGCCCCGGGCCCGGGGCGCCCGCTCCGCGCCCGACGCGCGCCGGGTGACCGACCTCAGGTGCGGAGGCGGCCCGTGCGACGCTGCCCGCGCACGGAGAGCGGTCCCATGACCTTCTTGCCGAGCGCGGACGTGATGAGCTCGCAGGCCAGCTCGGCCGTCGCGTTCGCGGAGTCGAGGATGGGGTTGAGCTCCGCGACCTCCATGGAGACGAGGCGGCCGCAGTCCGCGACCATCTCCATGATGAGGTAGGCCTCGCGCATGGAGATGCCGCCGGCGACGGGCGTGCCGACGCCCGGCGCGAAGGCCGGGTCGAGCCCGTCCATGTCGAGCGAGACGTGCACGCCGGCCGCGTCGCGCAGCGCGATGGACAGCGCCTCCTCGACGACGGCCCCCATGCCGCGCGCGTCGACCTTCATCATCTCGTAGTAGTGGATGCCGCTCGCCATGACGAGCTCGCGCTCGCCGTCGTCCACGGAGCGAATGCCGATGAGCACCGTGTTCTCCGGCGGGACCTTCGGCGAGAACCCGCCGATGTCCACGAGCTCCGGGACGCCGTAGCCCATGAGCGCCGAGAGCGGCATGCCGTGGATGTTCCCCGACGGCGACGTCTGCCCCGTGTTGAAGTCGGCGTGCGCGTCGATCCAGAGCAGGCCGACCTTCTCGCCCTTCTTGCGGAAGTGCGACGAGACGCCGGTCACCGTCCCCATGGCCATCGAGTGGTCGCCGCCGATGACGACGGGGAACTTGCCGGCGTCCAGGACGTCCTCGACGCGGGGCGCGAGGTTCTCGCAGGCCGCGACGATCTCCCGCAGGTACTTGGGCCCGGACTCCGCTGCGGGCCCCGCCGGGTGGGGCACATCGACGTCGCCCAGGTCCTCGAAGGCGAGGTTGAGCTCCGCGATCTCCGCGGCGAGCCCCGCGTAGCGCACGGCTGCGGGCCCCATGTCGACGCCGCGGCGACCGGCGCCCAGGTCCATGGGGAACCCGAGCATCGCGACGTCGCGGGCGGCGGTCGGGGGCATCGGTTCCATGGCGCCCCAGGGTCGCCTCCCGGGCGGCCGGAGTCCAGCACGACCCGGGCGTTGTGCGGCACGCGCGACGGTGCCGCGCTCGTCGCGCGTCGCCGACGTCGCGACGCGCTCTCGACCCCGGTGTCCGCTCAGGCCTCGCGGACGTTGTGCGTCGTGCCCTCGACGCTCACGCCGGCCGCGCGCGCCGCGAGCTGCGGCCGCTTCGACAGGCCCAGCGACTGCATGAGCCGCTTGCCGAGGTCGTAGAGCTTGAACTCGAAGGTCCAGGCGTAGCGGTGGTTGCGCAGCCGGTAGCCCGCCATCCACTTGAGGAAGCGGTGGTAGGGCGAGCGGCCCTTCACGAGACCGTCGAACCACGGCACGAGGTAGGTGTACCGGTGGTAGTCGCGCTTGATGTCGGCCGGCAGCGACTCGTAGGTCTTGTTCTCGAACTTGTACTCGACCATGCCGCCCCACGTCTCGAACGCGAGCGGCATCTCGTAGCCGTTGCGCTCGGCGTGCTCGCCGGAGACGGTGCCGGGCAGCGGGCGGTAGAGCAGCACCTCGGAGGTGCAGTTCGGGTAGCGGGTCTTCATCTCCGCCGCGAGCGTGAGCGTGGCGCGCATGCTCTCGGGCGTCTCGTCGGGGTACCCGATGATCCAGAAGAGCCCGATCTTGATGTTGCGCTCCCACATGCGCCGCATCGCCTTGTCGATGTTGCCGTCCTGGATGCCCTTGCGGATGTACGCCTGGGTCTCCGCGGCGGCGGCCTCGGCGCCGACCCACATCATGTGGCAGCCCGAGTCGCGCAGCAGGTCGAGCGTCTCGTCGCTGTAGCGGACGATGGTCTCGACCTCGATCGTCGCGTTCCAGTGGATGTTCGCCTCGCGCTCGATGAGCAGCTCGCAGAAGCGCTTCACCCGCTTCTCGTGCACGCCGAAGTTCGCGTCCTGGAAGCGCACGACGTCGAACGGGTGGACCTTCTTGAGCTCCATGATCCGGTCGACGAGGACGTCGGCGTCGAGCGCCTTCCAGCGCCGGTTCGTCACGAGCGGCGAGCAGCAGAACGTGCAGGGCTCGGGGCAGCCGTAGCTGCTGAAGTACGACACGGCCCGGTACGGCTTCTGCATGCTGTAGCCGGGCGGGTCGGGGAAGCGGTAGCGGACCTTCGCGGTGCTCGCCTGGCTCTCCTGGACGTCCAGGTACTTCTCGACGTCGATGAGGTCGAAGGCCGGCGGCGGCAGGTCGTCGAGCGGGACGATCTCGCGCTTGGGCGTGTGGAAGAGCGCGCCGTCCTTCCAGAGCGCGAGGCCGGGGACCTCCTCCACGGGCGTGCCGTCGCGGACCGCGAGCAGCCACTCGGTGAAGGTCACCTCGCCCTGGCCGAGGCACACGGCGTTCGCGAGGTTCCGCGACAGGTAGAGCTGCGGCGCGACGGACGGGAACCACCCGCCCCAGATCATGGGCAGGTCGGGGTACTTCTTGCGGACCTGCTCGGCGACGGCCGCGCCGTCGGCGACCTGGTAGCCGACGATGCACGTCGACGCGAAGGCGAACGCGCCCTCGAGCTTCTCCCAGAGCTTGCCCATCGGGTCGGGCTCGACCATCGAGTCGATGATGTCGAACTCGAAGCCGTGCTCGAGCGCCGGCGCCACGATGTGCAGGAACTCGAGCGGCATGAGGTCGGCGCTGTACGGCTGACCCAGCTTCGGGTCGCCGCGCTCCGGGTAGTACATCACGACGCGGTGTGTCATCGGTCTGCCGTCGGTCTCTCTCGGTTGCCCGTCGGTCCGCGTGCGGGGGCCGGCGTCATCGGGGCGCCAGCCGCGCGGTCCAGACGCGGTCGAGGAGCTGCCGCGCCCGGTGGTAGGCCTTGAACTCGAAGGGGAACTGGAACACGCCGTTCCGCATGCGCCAGCGCGCGGACGCGCCGAGCATCTTCTTGACGACCTTGCTGCACTTCACGTGGTCGTCCACCCACGGCGACAGGAAGTTGAAGACGCTCCAGTCCCGCTCGACACCCTCGGGGATGCCCCCCTTCCAGGTGTCGACCTTGTACTCGAACATGCGGCCCCACTCGGCCGCGGTCGTCGGCGGCTGGTAGCCGCGGTCCAGCGCGACCTGCCAGAGCTCGGCGCCGGGGATCGGCCGGTACGGGAAGACGTCCACCGAGGCGTGCTCGAAGTTCATCTTCACCTTGCGCGCCTCGTCGAGCGTCTCGCGCATCGACTCCTCGCTCTCGTCGGGGTAGCCGATGATGTAGCTGACGCCCGCGATGATGCCGCGCTGGTCGAGCTTGCCGATCGCCTTGAGGGTCTCGCCCTCCTTGATGCGCTTGCCGATCGCCTGCTGCTGCTCCCAGCTCGCCGTCTCGGCGCCGGTCGGCGCGACGTACAGCCCGGACTCGGCCATGAGGTCGAGCGTCTCGTCGCTGTACTGGTTGACCTGCTTGATCTCGATCGTCGCGTGCCACACGAAGCGCAGGCCGCGGTCCAGCAGGCCCTGCGCGAACTGCTTCGTGCGCTTCTCGCTCACGCCGAAGTTCGCGTCCTGGAAGCGGAGCCCGACGAAGGGATCCTTCTCCATGATCTCCTGGACGTGGTCCAGGAGCTGGTCCGCGGGGAGCATCTTGTAGGCGCGGTTCGTGATGCCCGGCGAGTTGCAGAACGTGCAGGGCTCGGGGCAGCCGAACGACGAGTGGTAGCTGATGGCCGGGTACGCCGACCGGCCCGGGGGGTCCGGGAAGCGGTGCCGGATGCCGCGCCCGTTCGGGCTCGACTCGATGGCGCACTGCCGCCGCTGCTCGGCGTAGTAGCGCTGGAGGTCCATGACCCCGAACGGCGCGATGGGGAACTGGTCGAAGCCGACGACGGGGCGCCGCGGCGTCCAGACGACGTGGTCGTCGCGGAGGAGCGCGAGGCCCGCGACGTCGTCGAGCGGGACGCCCGACTCGTGCGCGTCGAGCATCTCCCCGAAGGTGATCTCGCCCTGGCCCATGCACACGGCGTCCGCGGCCCCGCCCTGCAGGAAGAGCTCGGGCACCGCCGACGGGAACCAGCCGCCCCACCAGATGGTGAGCGACGGGTACTTCTCGCGCACCGCGTTCGCGACCTCGACGCCGTCGAACACCTGGTACCCGAGGATGCAGCTGCTGCAGAACACATCGGCGTCCGCGCACGCGTCGAGGACCGCCTGGAGCGGCTGCTCCTCGATCATCGCGTCGAGCAGCTGGACCTCCCAGCCGCGCTCGAGCGCCGGCCCCGCGATCTGCACGAGCTCGAGCGGGAGCAGGTCCGCCGAGATGAGCTCCCCCTTGTGGGGATCACCCCGGTGGGGCAGGTACATCACGACCTTCCGTCTCTTCATCGATGCCCGACCGGTGGACCGGCTGTTCGCGTGGTGTGGCTGGGTGGAGGAACGCAGGAGTCTATCATCCGGGTCTCGGTCCCGGGGTTCCCGCCTTGCCCTATCGGCAGGCGACGCGCCGGGATGAACACGAGCCAAATCCTCCCTCGGGATCCGATTCATCGCCGCCCCGTCCGACTCCCCGCGCGCGCGTCGGCATCCGCTGCCCGACGCGTGCTGGCCCGACGCGGCGACCGCGGCGACGAGCCTCCTCTTCTCGCCGCTGCGCCTCGCGAGCGGCCTCGAGCTGCCGGCGCGCACCTGGGTGCCCGCGATGGTGCCGTGGCGCGCCACCGAGGAGGGCTTCGTCACGCCCGAGGTCCTCGACTGGTACCGCCGGTTCGCGGCCGGGCGTCCGGCCGTGCTCGTCGTCGAGGCGACGGGCATCCGCGACGTCCCGAGCGGGCCGCTCCTGCGCATCGGGCACGACCGCTTCCTGCCCGGCCTGCGCGACCTCGTGCGGGTCGTGCGCGAGGCGAGCGGCGGTGAGACGCGCCTCTTCATCCAGCTCATCGACTTCCTGCGGATCCGCCGCCGACCCGATCCGGGGCGCTGGTTCGCCGAGTTCCTGCGCCCGGGGCCGGCGCACCGCGAGCGGCTCGAGGCCCTCACCGGCGAGTCCGCCACCGCCGACGACGCCGCCCTGCGCGCCGCGCTCGCGGCCCTCCCCGAGGACCGGCTCCCCGACGTCCTGGACGAGCGGGAGCTCGAGGCGCTGCGCATGGGCGCGCGCGAGCGGGTCACGGACGTCCACCTCCCCCACGTCGCCGAGCTGCCGCGCGTGCTCCCCGGGCTCTTCGCGGACGCCGCGGCGCGCGCCGTCGAGGCCGGCTTCGACGGCGTCGAGCTCCATTACGCGCACGCCTACACCATGGCGTCCTTCCTCTCGCGACGGAACGACCGCGCGGACGGCTGGGGCGGCGACCGCGAGGGACGCGTGCGCCTCCCGCTCGAGGTGCTCGCCGCGGTGCGCGAGCGCCTGGGCGAGGGCGCGACGATCGGCGCGCGGATCCTCGCGGACGAGGTCATCGCGGGCGGCAGCACGGTGGAGGACGCGTCGTACCACGCCGTCCGGCTCGCGGAGGCGGGCCTCGACGTCCTCTCGCTCTCGCGCGGCGGCAAGTTCGAGGACGCGCGGCAGCCGCGCGTCGGCCACGCCGCCTACCCGTACACGGGAGAGAGCGGCCACGCGTGCATGCCCACCGTGTTCGGCGAGGCGCCGCCCTTCGGCCTCAACCTCCCCCACGCCGCCGCCGTCCGGCGCGCCGTGCGCGACGCGGGACACGACACGCCGATCGTCGCGGCCGGCGGCATCGGCACCTACGACCTCGCGGAGTCCGCGCTGCGCGACGGCGCGTGCGACCTCGTCGGCGCGGCGCGCCAGTCGCTCGCCGACCCGGACTGGTGGCTCAAGGTGCGCGAGGGCCGCGGCGCGTCCGTGCAGCGCTGCCTCTTCACGAACTACTGCGAGGCCCTCGACCAGCAGCACCGCCAGGTCACGTGCCAGCTCTGGGACCGGCTCGAGGGCGGGCCGCGCACCGCGGACGGACGGCGCCGCCTCGTCGCGCCGCCCGACGGCTGGCGCGCCCCGGCGCGCGCGGGAGGCTGACGGGAGCGCCCGGTCCCGCGCGGCTCAGTTCTGCGTCGGGTCGCCGTCGCTCAGCGACATCCACGCGTACTGCCCGCCGAGCTCGCGCAGCACGGTCGACCACAGGCGGTCGGCGGGGATGCCGAAGACGTGCCGCGCCTCCGCGGGTCGCACGATCCACGACCCCTCCTTCGTCTCGCGCTCGAGCTGCCCCCCGCCCCAGCCGGCGTAGCCCGCGAAGGCCCGGACGTCGCGCGCGTCGACGCCCTCCTCCGGCAGGTCCTCGAGCCCCGCGCCCACGACGACGTCCCGCACGACCGGCTTGCCCGCGCCCGCCTCGCGACACACGAACTGGAGCATGTTCGTCTGCACCGGGCCGCCTTGGTGCAGCGCGACGTCCGCCCAGCGCGGGTCGACCTCCTCGAGGACGTCGGCGAGCCGGTGCTCGAGCGGACGGTTCAGCACGAGGCCGAAGGCGCCGTCCGCGTCGTGCTCGACCATGAGGACCACCGTCTTCGCGAAGTTCGGGTCGACGAGGTCGGGGCTGGCGACGAGCAGGAAGCCGGGTCCCTCGTTGGACAGCGGGCTCATGGTTTCGGGAGCGGGCACATGGTCCGGGTACCGGGGCGCGTCCGCGCGTCGGCGACCGTGGCCGACGATCGTGCCCGCAGTGTAGCGCCGACGCCGTCGACCGGGCGACCGCCGGATCCGTTGTCTTGCCCGGCGACGTCCGCTATACCGCGGCGGAATCGCCCGACCGCAGACGACCCCGGAGCACCGACACCCCATGTACGACCCCATGATGGTCGCGCCCATGCGCGACGAACTCGTCCACGCCGGCGTGCGCTCGCTGGGCACCGCCGATGAGGTGGACGGCGTCCTCGGCGAGGCCGGCAAGACCGCCCTCGTCGTCGTGAACTCCGTCTGCGGCTGCGCCGCGGCGAACGCGCGCCCCGGCGTGCGCCTCGCGCTCGGCCACGCCACGCAGCCCGACCACGTCGTCACGGTCTTTGCCGGCGTCGACCGCGAGGCCACCGACCGCGCCCGCAGCTACTTCAAGGGCTACATGCCGTCGTCGCCGTCCATCGCGCTCATGAAGGACGGCGCCGTCGCCTTCATCCTCCAGCGGCACGAGATCGAGGGCCGCAGCCCGGAGGACATCGCCGGCAGGCTCACGGCGGCCTTCGACGAGCACTGCGCCGGCTGAGGCGCGCGCCGTCGCCGCGAGCGGCGACGGCTGCACGGGGCGGGGGTCGCGGCGCGTCCGCGATCCCCCGCCGCTCACTCCTCCGCGGCCGACGCGGAGAGCAGGAGCACCGCGCGCTCCACGCCCCGCGCGACGGCGGCGAGGAACGCGCCGTCGAGCGTCTCCACCCGGTCGCTCGGCCGGTGGTAGTTCGGGTTCCGGAAGTTCGCGGTGTCCGTGAGCATGACGGCGGGGACGTCGACGTCCCAGAAGCTCGCGTGGTCGCTGCGCCGGCTGTCCGGCATGAGCCAGCCGCGCCCCGGCAGCTCCGCGAAGACCTCCGGGCGCAGCACGTCCGGGTCCTCGGCGCCGAGCGCGAGGCCGACCGTCTCCGCGAGCGCGCGCGAGTCCTGGTTGCCGAGCACGAGCAGGAAGTCGCCGACGGTGCCCGGGTCGTGAAGGAGCCGCGAGCCGGCGGGCATCCGCTGGCTGTCGGCGCGGCGGTCCGTGTAGCCCACCGTCTCGAGGTCGAGGACGCCGACGATGCGCGCGCGCTCGGTCTCCGTGAGCGCGTTCGCGATCTCGCGCGAGCCGACGAGTCCCACCTCCTCCGCGTCGTAGAGCTGGAAGCGCACCTCCGCCTCGAGCGCGCGACCCGCGAGCCGCCGCGCGACCTCGAGCACCACCGCGACGCCGCTCCCGTTGTCGTCGGCGCCCGGGCTGCGCGGCACCGCGTCCCAGTGCGCGCCCACGACGACGATCGGCGCGTCCGGCGCGGGCCCGGGGAGCCGCGCCTCGAGGTTCGCGAGCTCGAGGTCGGGGAGGCCGTCCCAGCGGAAGACCTGCTCGTCGACGGCGTAGCCCCAGCCCTCGAGGCTGTGCCGCAGCACGGCGCGCGCCTCCGCGACGCCGGCGCCGCCGGGGTGGCGGTCGGCGGGCAGCGCGCGGACCCGGGCGAGCACGGACTCCGGCGTGACGGGGGCGAGCGCCTCCGCCGCGCGCGGCGCCGGCCCGTCCGTCGCCGCGCCCGTCGACGTGCAGGCGGCGAGCAGCGCCGCGCCCACGAGCGTGAGGACGGCCCTCGCGACGCCCGTCAACGGTACGCGCGCCCCGGGTCGTGGAGCCGGTCGCGCCACGTCTCGTAGAGCTCGGTGTGCAGGCTCTCGAGCCCGACGTCCCGCCCGCCCACGAACACCTGGCGCACGCGCGTCGTGATCTGGAGCGGGCTGCCGTTCGTGACGAAGACGTCCGCGCGCAGACCCGGCGCGAGGCTGCCGAGCTCGTCGCCCAGGCCGAGCGCGTCGGCCGCGCCGGACGTCAGCCCGACCATCGCCGCGTCCTCGGGCAACCCGAAGGCGGCCGCCATGCCGGCCTGGTACGGCAGGTTGCGCGCGTCGAAGGCGGAGTCCGTGCGGAACGCGATGCGCACGCCGGCGCGGTGGAGCAGCCCGGCGTTGCTGTACGTCGCGTCGTACGGGTCGTGGCGCGCGGACGGCAGCGAGGTCACCGGCCCGACGAGCACGGGCACGTCGCCGAGCGCGAGCCGGTCGGCCACCTTCCAGGCCTCGCGCCCCCCGGCGATGACGACGTCGAGCCCGTAGTCGTCCGCGAAGTCGAGCACGTCCGCGATCTGGTCGGCGCGGTCCGCGTCGAACACGACGGGCGCCTCGCCGAGCACGAAGGGCGCGAGCGCCTCGAGGCGCGGGTCGAAGACCTCGCCGAGCCGGCCGTCCGTGCGCAGGACGCCGGCCAGCCGCGCGTACTCGCGCGCCTCGTCGAAGACCTCGCGCAGCGCGCGCCACGCGTCGTCGACGCGGTCGTCGAGGGGCTCCTCGTCGCCGCGGCCCGCCATGGGCACGACGAGCGGCGTGTCCAGCCCCCCCATGCAGCCGTCGACGAGCACCGTCTCCTCCGCGCGCGGGTCGCGGTTCGTGCGCGGCGCCGAGAGGTGGAGCGCGGCGGCGTCGCGCACGAGCGCGTCGGAGACCGTCCAGCCCTCGAGCGCCATGAGCGCGGACTGCCCGGCGATGCCCCGGCCGCCCGGCGCGACGAGCGCGGCCGTCACCCCGTTCACGCGCGCCACCGGGATCTGCGCCGACGACGGGTGCCACGCGGTCGACGCGCGGATGTCCGCCTGGTCGCCGCCCACCTCGGAGACGTCCATGGACTGCCGCACGAGGCTGATCTCGCCGAGCCCCACGGGCGCGCCCGTGTCGATCATGCCGGGCCACACGTCGAGGCCCGACACGTCGCGCACGTCGTAGCCGGACGCGCGGAGCGCCTCGACGTCCGCGCCGCCCGCCTGCACGGCCTCGATGCGACCGTCACGCAGCATGACGACGCCCGGGTCGTGCACGACGAGCGCGCCGTCCGCGCCCGCGCGCATCGTGTGCACGCGGCCGCCGACGAGCACGACCGGCTGCGGCGCCGGACGCTCGGGCGTCGACGGCGCGCGCGTGCCGCGACGCGGCGTGGACATGCGGTCGACGACGGCCGGGTCGACGGCCACGCCGCGCCCCTCGAGGAGCCGCGTGCGCGGCGGCCCCTCGGCGAGCACGGGGCGCGCCGCCTCGACGCGCCGCGCGACCTCGTCCATCCACGCGTCGTACACGCCCTCGCGCCGCTCGAAGACGACCTCGCCGTCGACGAAGGTCATGAGCACGCGGCTCGTGACGTCGAAGGGGTGCCCGCTGTACACGGCGAAGTCGGCGTCCTTGCCCGGCTCGAGCGAGCCGACGCGCCCGTCGATCCCGAGCTGGAGCGCCGGGTTGAGCGTCACCATGGCGAGCGCCTCGCGCTCCGGCACGCCGCCGTACTTCACGGTCTTCGCCGCCTCGAGGTTCAGCCGGCGGATGTGGTCGCCGCTGTCGCTGTTCACGGACATGAGCCCGCCGGCCTCGTGCACGAGCGCCGCGTTGTAGGGCGTCGCCTCCGTCGCCTCGTACTTGAAGCCCCACCAGTCGACGAAGGTCGAGCCGCCGAGGCCGCCCTCGTGCGCGGCGATCTCCGCCGCGACCTTGTAGCCCTCGAGCACGTGCTGGAAGGTCGCGACCGAGAAGCCGAACTCCTCCGCGATGCGGATGAGCATGAGGATCTCGTGCGCGCGGTAGCAGTGGCTGTGGACGGCGATCTCGCCGTCGAGGATCCCGGCGAGCGCCTCGAGCCGCAGGTCGCGCCGCGGCGGGTCCGGATCGTCGCCGGCCTCGACGGCCGCGTCGTAGGCCGCCCGGGACTCGCGGTACCGGCGCGCCGCCTCGAAGCCGCGCCGCAGCGAGACCTCGACGCCCATGCGCGTCTTCGGGAAGCGGTCGCCGCTCCCCCAGTTGGCCTGGCGCGGGTTCTCGCCGAGCGCGAACTTCACGCCGCGCGGCGCGCCCTCGAGCACCATCTCCGGCGCGCTCGCGCCCCACCGGAACTTCACGACCTCGTGGCGACCGCCGATGGAGTTCGCCGAGCCGTGCAGCAGGCGCGCGGACGTCGTGCCGCCCGCGAGCGCGCGGTAGATGCCGACGTCGTCCGGGTCGACCTCGTCCTCGATGGTGACCTCGGGCGTGAGGATGCGCGTCCACTCGTTGATGCCGCCGCGGATCGCGACGTGCGCGTGGCAGTCGATGATGCCCGGCGCGACGAAGAGCCCCGCCCCGTCGACGACGTGCACGCCCTCGGGCGCGACGAGGTCCTGGCCGATCGCGGCGATCGTGCCGTCGCTCACGAGCAGGTCGGCGTCCTCGAGCACGCCCTGCCGTTCGTCGACGGTGAGGATCGTCGCGCCGCGGACGAGCACGTCGCCGCCGGTGCGGAAGGACGGCTCGCGGTCCTCGTCGAGCTCGACGGGCACGTGGACCTCCGCGTCCGCGGCCTCGAGGAGCGCGGCGACGGCGCGCTGCCAGGCCGTCTCGGCCGGGTCGCCCTCGTCGGCCGCCTCGTCGTCGTCCTTCGTGTCGTCGTCCGCGGCGTCGGGGCGGCCGCCGCGCCCGCCTCGTCCGCCGCGTCGCCCGCCGCGCCGGCCGCGGCGCGGGGCGTCGTCGTCCGACCGCGCGACGGCCTCGTCGGCCGCGTCGTCGTCGGTGTCGTCGTCATCACCCTCGGCGTCGTCGTCCTCGTCCGCCGCGTCGTCCGCGTCCGGCGGCGGCACGTCGTCGCGGTCGTCGAAGAGCACGCCGCCCACGACCGAGAACGCGACCTTGGACTTCTTCGCGGTGGGCGACCCGGCCCAGCCCGTGACGTTGCCGTGCGCGCCGGCCTCGAGCCGCCCCACAGGCGCGGCGCCGCCGAGCACGTCCGCGGCGCCCGCGGTGAGGATGCGCAGCGCGTCCTCCTCGGCGAGGCCGCCCTCGTCGACGGCGGAGCGCACGGCAGCTCGCAGCTCCTTGGGCGAGCGTCCGAACGTCCCGAACGCGACGGGCACGCCGGCCTCGACGAGCGTCGCCGCGCAGGACACCCGCTCGACCCAGCGGGCGTGACGGTCGGCGACCAGACGCGGCGGCGTCCCCGGGTCCCACGGCCCGGGGCGCTTCGGCTCGCCCGCCTCGGCGGGCGTCTCGTCGGCCTCGGCCTCCTCGGCCTCGTCGTCCGCGGGGGCGTCGGGCGCGGCGCCCTCGGCGGACGCCCGCGGCTCCTCGTCGCCCGCCGGGTCGTCGCCGCCCTCGTGGGCGTCCGCGTCGGTGAGGTCGATGCCGTCGTCCTCCGACGCCGGCTTCTCGGGCTCCTCGCCGAAGTCCAGGTCGAGGATCACCGGCACCTCGCGGGCGGCGAGCAGGTCGGCGACCTCCCACGCCTCGCGGCCGCCGGCGATGACGAGCCGCAGACCGGTGAACTGCTCGGCGAGCCCGAGCGCCAGGCGGATGTCCTCCTCCTCGTCGGCGTGCAGCACGAGCGGGCGCTCGCCGGCGAGCACGGCCTGGAGCGCGTCGAGCGTCGGGTCGACGGGCGGGCGCCGCGCGCTGCGCCCCTCGCGGAAGCGCGCCTGGAGCGCCGCGTGGTGCTCGGCGTCGAGCAGCGCTTGGCGGAGGTGCGCCATGAGACCCATGAGCGTGGCCGGGTAGTCCGTGCCCTCGTACCCGCTGCTCGCGCGCCAGCCGAGCGAGCCGAAGTCCGCGACCTCGACGGCGAAGAGCGCCTCCCGCGGCGGGCGGTCGTCCGGCAGCAGCCACGCGCCCGTGCCGGAGAGCGCCATGCCGGACGGCGCGACGAGCAGCGCGCCGAAGCCCTGCTCGCGGTGCGCGGAGCGCTTCGCCGCGTCGGCGGCGAGCGCACGCGCGGCGCGGCGCTCCGGCGCGATGCCGCGCCGGTTCGTCTCGAGCATGCCGGCGAAGACGTCGCGGCCGTCGTCAGCGGATCGGCCCGGGTTCGGGTCGTGCGCGCCGAAGTCGAGGTCGAGCTCGTGGGCGGCGTCCACGAAGGACGGCGCGAGCGTGTAGCCGGTCGCGTCGACGACGCGCGCGTCGTCGGGGATCGCCACCGCGACGCCGACGGCCTCGACGAGGCCGTCGCGGACGAGCACCGTCGCGCCCTCGAGGGGCTCGTCCCCGGCGGCGAGGATCACGTCGCCGCCGACGAGCGCGAGCGGGGGATCCGGGAGCTGCTGCCCGACGACGGGCAGGGCGAGGCACAGCACGAGCAGGACGACGGGCATGCAGGGTCTCCGCGCGGGGCGCGCGAGGGTAGCGGATGCTCAGGCGGACGGGCCAGCCGCGAGCGCCTGCTCGCGGGAGGCGCGGCGGGCCTGCCGGATGCGCGTGAGCGCGTCGGCGCGGCTCACGACGGCGCGCGGGAGGGCGCGCCCGGCGCCCGCCGCGAAGCCCTCCGCGAAGCGCCGCAGGTCGGCGCGCGTGACGACCGCGGGGAGGTCCCCGAGCTGGCCGAGCATGCGGACGAGCGCGCCCGGGTCGTGCGGCGGGGTCCGGATCATGTTGTCCAGGTCGATGAGCTGGACGTCCGGCATGCCGGGCGGCGGGGTCGTGCGCAGGTCGCCGGTCGGCGCGGCCGTGCCCGGGCCGATGAGCAGGTTCTTCGTCGACATGTCGTCGTGGCGGAGCCCGGCGCGCGACAGGCGGCCGACGACGTGCCCCACCTGCCGGGCGAGTCGTCGCCGGAGCTCGGGCTCGCCGCCGTGCTCGAGCCGCTCCGCGAAGTCCTCGAGCGAGACGGCGTCGCGGACCTCCTCGGTGACGGTGTGCGCGGAGCCGTCCGGCGACTCGACGAGCGCGAGCGCGGTGGGCGACGGCACGCCCACGACCTCGCACCGCCGCGCGGCCTTCCACGCGGAGCGCGCCTTGCCGAGACCGAGCCGGGAGCGCAGCGCGGCGTACGCGCCGCGGTCGAGGTACTCCTTGACCACGCGCCGACCCGACGCGTCGGACACGAGCGACACGCGGCAGCGCGGCGCGTCGCCCAGCAGCTCCGGGCCGCCCTCCTCGACGATGCGCGCGTGCGCGGCGAGGTCCTCGCGCAGCGTCTCGATCGGGAGGCGCCGCAGCCGGTGCACGCGCCCTTCGGGCTCGCGCGAGCCGACGAACTCGGACGAGTTCCGCATGCAGCGCGCCGAGCGGCCGCGCACGTAGTCGGCCTCGAAGCGCTCGAGCGCGCGGCTCACGACGGGTAGCAGCTCGTCCGTGCGCTCGGCGCGGACGCGCGCGTACTCCGCGACGAAACGCGGCATGTCGTCGAGGTGGATCGCCCCGCGCAGGGAGTGCAGCAGATGGGCGAGGTTGCCCGTCCGCATGCGCCGCGTGACGCGCGGCACGCGCCACATGGAGTGCAGGTCGATGATGAGCAGGCGTCCCTCGCGGTCGAGCAGGAGGTTCCCGGCGTGGAGGTCGCGGTGCCACACCTTGTGTCCGTGCAGGCGGGCGACGACGCGCGCCGCGTCGAGGACGAGCGGCCACGGGTCGCCGGCGTCGTCCGCCAGCGCCTCCGCGAGCGTGCGCGCGTCCGGGACGAGCCGCCCGATGAACCACGCCTCCTGGAGCCAGACGCCCCGCTTGCGGTCCGCGTAGCCGAGCGGCCGCACGGTGGGCAGCCCGCGCGAGCAGAGCGCCTCCATGGCGCGGTACTCGCGCTCGGCGCGGCCCGGCGACACGAGCGAGCGCACCGCGTCCTTGGCCTGGACGCGGTAGTGCTTCACGAGGAGCCCGCCGGCGACGTCCGGCAGGCGCCACACGGTGCGCGGCCGGTTGGACTTCACGACCTCGGCCTCCGCCGGGAGCTCGCCGGCGACGAGCGCCTCCGCGAACGCCCGGAGCTCCGCCGACGGCGGCACCGCCCAGACCCAGTCGACGCGGCTCTTGGACATGGGGAGGCTCGGGACGGGCTCGCCGGGCCGGCCACCCGGCGCCGCTGCGGACCGGCGCATGATATCGATCCGCGTGCCGCGATCGAGCCGCGCGGACGGCGCCGCGAGCGCCCGCGGGTTGTCGTCGAACGGGTCGATCCGGGGTGCTAGCCTCGCGTCGTGCGGTTGGCCCTCGTCTTCAAGCGTCTCTCGCTCCAGGGCGGTTCGGAGCGCCACGTCTACATGCTCGCGCGCGACCTCGCGCGCGAGGGGCACGAGGTCCACCTCTACTGTCGCGACCTGCTCACGGAGCCGCCGGACGGCGTCGTCGTCCACCGCATGCCGCAGGTGCCGCTCGGCTCGGGCGTGGGCCGGCTCGTGTTCTCGGCCTGGGCGCGGCGCGCCGTGACGGCGACGGAGCGGCGCCTCGGGCCGTTCGACGTGAAGCACGGCTTCGGCCGCACGCCCGGTCAGGACGTCTACCGGATGGGCGGCGGCTGCCACGACATGTACCTCGACCACGCGCACGCGCTCGAGTACCCGTTCTGGTTGCGGCGCATCCTCCGCGGCGCGCCGCTGCAGCGGCTCAAGAGCGCGCTCGAGGCGCGCATGCTCGGCGGCCTGCGTCCGCCGCACGTCATCACGAACAGCGAGATGAGCGCCGACGACCTCGTGCACCGGTACGGCCTCGCGCCGGAGCTCGTGCACGTCGTGCGCAACGGCATCGACCTCGAGCGCTTCCACATGCCGCGCGCCGGCGAGCGCGAAGAGGTGCGGCGGTCGTGGGGCTTCGGCGAGCGGCACGAGGTGCTGCTCTTCCTCGGCAGCGCGTATTCGCGGAAGGGCCTCGAGGTGCTGCTGCGCGCGACGGCCGCGGCGGCCGAGGTGCGGCCGGCGATCCGGCTCGTCGTCGGCGGGCAGGACCACCGCGCGCACCGCTGGCACCGCATGGCGGAGCGGCTCGGGGTCGACGACCGCGTGCTGTGGCTCGGCGCCGTGTCGGACCCCGAGCGCTGCTACCGCGGCGCCGACCTCTACGTGCTGCCCACGCGCTACGACCCGGCGGCGAACAGCACGCTCGAGGCGCTCGCCAGCGGGCTGCCCGTCGTGACGAGCGCGATGAACGGCGCCGCCGAGATCGTCGTCGACGGCGTGCACGGCGCCGTGCTCTCGACCCCCGTCCACCCGGACGAGCTCACCGAGGCGCTGCTCGCCTGGCTCGAACGGGCCCGCGACGAGGACGTGCGCATCGGCGCGCGCCTGCTCGCGGAGCGCTTCCCGGCCCACAGCTCCTGCGAGTCGACGCTGGACGTCTACCGGGCGGTGCTGGAGGATCGCCTCGTCGGCGTCACGCCCGGCACGTCCGCGCGTCGGGCACCGGAGCCGGCGGCGTCGACCGCGTCCGGCGCCTCGGAAGACCGCACCCCACCCACCCGGATCTCCACGCCATGAAGGACTACTCGCCGTACCAGAAGGGTGTCATCAAGCGGTACTACGAGCACCGGGACACCCTCGCGCTCCAGAAGCTCGCCGAGATCGTGTCGGACCTCTACGTGGAGACCTCCGAGACGAAGATCAAGCGTGCGTGGGGCCGCGTGGAGAAGAACCTCGTCGCCGCCGGGGTACACAAGCACCAGGCGCACGCCATCGTCGAGGACCGCGACCTCGGCGCCCTCGCGAAGCTCGTCGGCGAGCTCACCTGACGGACGTCGCGGTCAGCGCGTCGTGACGCCCTTCTTCGAGAGGTAGTCCACCATCGCGTGGAACTGGCGGTGCAGGTCGTGCTCCGCCACGCCGAGCGGCGACTTGAAGTAGCACGCGAGGTGCTCCATCGGCCCCGACTCGCCTTGCCGCAGCGCGAGCCCGGCGAGCCGCGTCATGTCGAGCACGAGCGGCGCCGCGAGGATCGCGTCGCAGCCCTGCCAGGTGAACTGCATCGACATGCGGTGGTCGAGGAATCCCTCGAAATGGATGAAGTCCCAGGCCGTCTTGCGGTCGTCGAGGGACTCCACGTAGTCGATGCCGACGTGCGTGTGGAGCGGGTAGCCGAGGATGCCCTGGAGCACGGCGTCCTTGCTGCGCACCTTGCTCGCGAGGTTGTCCTGGTGCGCGAGGATCTGGCCGTCGCGGTCGCCGAGGATGTTGTAGCCCTGCCAGCTCAGCACGCGCAGGTTGCGGTACTTGAACATCGGCGCGAGCGCGCTCTTCACGAGCGTCTCGCCGGTCTTGCCGTCGTTGCCCATGAAGGGCACGCCGCACTCGAGGCCGACCTCGCAGGTCGCGGGGCAGAGCGCCGCGGTCGACGGGGTGAAGTTCAGGAACGCGCAGCCCTCGCGGAACGCGGCGTACGCGTAGAGCAGGCTCGGGCGGACGCGCGTCGCCTCGTCCCGGTCGAGCACGGACTCGAGCTCGGCCGCGTCGGCGGGGAGCTCGGCGCCCTGCACGTCAGGCTCGGTCGACGCGAGGTTCACGACGACGACCCGGTCGACCCCCGTCGACTCCCGAAAGGCGGCGAGGTCGCCACGGATCCGGTCGACCGCGCCGCGCAGCCCGCCGGGCGGCAACGAGGCGCCCGCGTCGGCGATGCCCTCGATGGCCGGCCCGCAGTTCGCGAGCGTCCCGGGCCGCAGGTGCTCCGACATGGCCTCGAGCTCGGGGCGCAGCGCCTGGATGACCTCGAGGTCGATGGACCCGCTGAGCTTGGAGACCTGGTAGGCGCTCGACCAGAAGTCGGAGTCGCGGACCTCGTGGCCGCCGAAGACGAGGTCGCCCACCGGGGTCAGGTCGAGCGGGTCGAACTCCGGGCGGGTCGTGACGAGACCGGCCGTCGAGACGAGCCCCCGGTCGATGGCCCGCGCCCCCACGGCGAGCGTCGTCCCGATGCCGCCCAGGGCCCCCACCATCCACACGCCCAGTCGATCGGTCACGGTCTCTCGGGCTCCTGGGATCCGGCGGGGGCGGGCAAAGCGGGGGATTCTACGCCCCGCCGCCCACAAAGTCGTGGAGCCGTCCGCCCCGGGAGCCCATCATGCCGCCCATGGAGTACGCGCCGCACACCTTCGACGAGCTCGCGGAGGGGGCCTCCTTCACGGCCGGCCCGCGCACGATCACCCGCGAGGACATCGACGCCTTCACCCGGGTCTCGGGCGACCGCACCGCGCTCCACTCCGACGAGGAGTACGCCCGGCGGACCCCGCTCGGCGGCCTCGTGGCGCACGGCGTGCTCAACCTGGCCGCCGCGACGGGCCTCGCCTACGAGATGGGCATCTTCGAGGAGACCGTGCTCGCCGTCCGCTCCATGGACGTGAGCTACGACCGTCCCGTGTTCCCCGGGGACGCCGTGACGCTCACGATGACCGTCTCCCGGCGGGACGAGCGACCGCGCCCCGACCGCGGCAAGGTCGTCTTCGACGCCCGGCTCACGAACCAGCACGGCAAGACGGTGCTCACGGGCGTCTGGACCGTGCTCATGCGGCGCTCGGCGGAGGCCCCTCGCGCCTGAACGGATTCAATCCCTTGCCGGGCAAGGGTTTGCATCCGTACACCCCACCCCCTCCGCGGCGCCCCCACATCTGGGGTTGCGGGCGCCGATGCTCCCGCATATGTTGTGGGCTTTGCCACGGCGCTGACAGGCGGTCAACGAACGCCGTGGACACGAACGGGAGGGTTCGAAATGGTCCGCAAGGAGAAATCCGCGGCGACGGCTTTCGTCGAGTCCGCGGAACGCGTCGAGTGGGTCGAGGTCGTCCTGAGGGACGGCCAGCGTTACCAGGGCAACGTCATCCGGAACCCGATCCGCAAGACGGGCTCCATCGTGAACGCCGTGGACGAGACCCGCTACGACTTCCCGCTGGACGACGTCCAGTCGGTGAAGCGGGTCGACGACCCGCGCCTCGAGGTGGACGAGCCGAGCAACGCCCACCTGAGCTGAGGCCCGGGCGCGCCGCGTGGACGGGACACCTGCTCCGCAGGTCGGGGCCCGGGATCCGTCCCGGCGCACCCGCCCCGTGCGGCCCGTCCCACCCCCGCCGGGGAGCCGGGCGGGACCCGCACGAAAAAAGTCGTGACGGGACGGCGTCCGCTCCGCCCCCGGGACCCGTCTCCCGACTCCAGGTGGTCCAGGCCCCCGGCGGGCCCGGTCCACCCGGACACCGTGTCTTCTCATCCCCAACCGACTATCATGCGGCCCGGATCCCGGCCGCGGCCTTCCGCCCGGCACCCGTGATCCGCGACCGACTCCCAGAGTTCCCAACGGGGTAGCTCCATGCGCCACGCACTTTCCGCACTCCTCGTCCTGGCCCTCGCGGCCGGTCCCGCGCTCGCCCACGGCGGGCAATACAAGGGTCCCACCGATGCCGGCGGCAGCAACACCGCCAGCGGCGGCACGGTCGCCCCCCCCACGAACCCCGGCGGCGCGGCGGCCCCCGGCCCCGGCGCGGCGACGGCCGGCGGCGCGGCCACCACGGGCGCCAGCACCTCCGGCGGCCGCGGCGCGCGCGGCGGCTCCGGCCGCCAGGCGGCGACCACCGGCGCCGGCTCCACGGCGACCTCCAAGGGCTTCGAGGTCTGGGAGTTCTGGTGGGAGAACAACAAGGACCGCTTCCTCAACCTCAAGGACCGGCTCATCAGCAACGCGAACGTGTCCGGCTCCGCCGGCGCGCTCACGGGCCGTGGCCGCAAGCAGGTGCAGGGCAGCTCCCGTCGCCCGAGCGACGCGATGATCGAGACCGAGGTCATCCCCGCGCTGCTCGACCTCGTGAAGTCGTCCGACGACCGCGACATCCTGGACTCGGCCATCCTCGCGCTCGGCCGCACGTCGCGGGAGAACATGGCGGACCAGATCCTCGACGCCGCCATCCCGCTGCTCGCCCACTCCGAGCTCTCGGTGCAGTCCTCGACCGCGCTGACGCTCGGCGTGCTCGGCTCGCCGAAGGCGATCGACACGCTCAAGAACATCCTGCAGGACAACTCGGACGGTCGTCGCCTCACCGGCGGCGGCGCGGCCCACTGGCTCGTCCGCGCGTTCTCCGCGCTCTCGCTCGGCCTCATCGGCGAGACCGAGTGCGTCGAGACCCTGAAGGACATCGTCGCGCGCCTCCCCGACAAGGACAAGGACATCAAGGTCTGCGCCATCGTCGCGCTCGGCATGATCAAGGATCCGAGCGCCGGTGACGTCGTCCCCTTCCTCGTCGAGCAGATGGGCGACAAGCGGATGGACCCGCTCATCGCCAGCTACATCCCCACGGCGCTCGGCAAGCTCGGCGACCACCAGGCGGTCGCGCCGATGGTCGAGACCTTCAAGGACCGCGACTCCGACAACCTCATCGTGCAGTCGTGCGCGGTCGGTCTCGGGCAGCTCGCGACGGTCGCGGACGCGGACGTCCTCGAGGCCCTCACCGACTACGTGCAGGAGGGCAAGGACCAGCAGGCGCGCCACTTCTCCATCATCTCGCTCGCCCAGATCGGCGCGCGCGACGAGGACGCGGCGGCGCACAAGGAGGTCCACGACGACCTGGTCGACCTGCTCGGCGACGAGATCCAGGGCAAGGGCAAGCAGAAGGACCACCGCTCCTGGGCGGCCCTCGCCGGCGCGATCTACAGCCGCTCGCAGACCGACCGTCAGCCCGAGCTCATCGAGCGCATCAAGTCGGCGTACGAGAAGGAGAGCAACCCCTCCTTCAAGAGCGCCTTCGCCGTCGCCCTCGGCCTGCTCAACGACTACAACTCGGCCGAGATGATCTTCGAGGACTTCAACGACTCCAAGGAGATCGACTTCCGCGGCTACGCGAGCATCGCGCTCGGCTTCATGAACTACACCGACGCGAGCGAGGCGCTGCGCGGGCTGTGCCAGAACAAGAGCACGACCCCCACGCTGCGCCTCCAGGCCTCCACCGGCCTCGGTCTCATGAGCGACACGCAGGCCGTCGGCACCCTGATCGAGACCCTCAAGTCGGCCAAGACGCTCGGCGTCAGCTCGGCCGTCGCGAAGGCCCTCGGCCTCATCGGTGACCGCGACTCCATCGCGCCGCTCAAGGAGGTCGCGACGGACGAGAGCCTGCAGAAGCTCACGCGCGCGTTCGCGTGCGTCGCGCTCGGCATCGTCGGTGAGAAGACCGACCTGCCGTGGAACGCGACGATCAGCGCGAACAACAACTACCGCGCGAAGACGCCCTCCATCGAGGAGGTCCTCGACATCCTGTAGGCGCAACAGGATCTCGACGGAGTCACCCCAGGCAGACGGGGCCGGGCACCGCGACACGCGGGCCCGGCCCCGTCTCCGTTTGCGGCGACCTCGACCTCGGCGCGCGCGACGCACCGACGCGCGCGTCGGCGACGGAGCGCGCGTCCCGTCCGCGATGCGCGCGCGTTGAAGAGGAGTGGAAGAACGGCGGCACGACGTCGCGACGGTCGCGACGCGAACCGCCCCCGCTCCCTGGGGAGACGTCGCCATGTCGATCACCTCGCACATCCTCCGCACGACCGCGCTCGTCGTGCTCCTCGCATCCACCGCCTCCTCGCACGGCGGCCGCTACATCGCTCCGGGTGACTCCGGGACGGGGAGCTCGTCCGGCGGTGGCACCGTCGGCCCCCCCACGAACCCCGGCGGGGCGCTCGCGCCCGCGGGCGCCGCGACGAGCGGGGGGCTCATCAACGGGACCGGCGCGCGCACGTCGGACGGTCGCGGAGCGCGCGGCGGCTCCGTCCGGCGCGCCGCGGTGACGTCGTCCTCGGGCGGCCGCTACGCGTCGGCGGGGTGGGAGCTCTGGTGGGCGCGCAACCGCGACCGGTTCCTCGGCCTGCGCGACCGGCTCGTACGGCGCGGCGCGGTCACCGGCGGCATCACGGCGCTCACGGGGAAGGGCCGCCGGTCCGTGCGATCGGCGAGCCTGCGGCCCGACCGACTCACCGTGCGCGACGGCATCCTCCCGCCGCTGCTCGACCTGCTCGCGACCTCGACCGAGACGGACATCCTCGACTCGTCGGTCCTCGCCATCGCGCGCAGCGCGGAGCCCGAGGCGGCCCCCGACCTGCTCCCCGCGCTGCTCGACCTCGTGGGACACCGCGAGCTCTCCGTGCAGTCGGCGACGACGCTCGCGCTCGGCGCCCTGGGAGCGCACGAGGCCCGGCCGGTCCTGCACGAGCTGCTCGTCGACGGCAGCGAGGGACGTCGCCTCGCCGGGTCGGGCTCGGTGCCGACGCTGACGCGCTGCTTCGCGGCCTTCGCGCTGGGTCTCCTCGGCGACCCGGACGACGCGCCCATGCTCGTCGACCTCGTCGAGCGCACGCGCAGCCAGGACCGCGAGGTGCGCATCGCGTGCCTCGAGGCGCTGGGGCTCGTCGGCGCCCGGGCCGCGGACCCGGCGCCCGTGCGCACGTTCCTCGTGCGGTGCATGACGGCACGCGCCGAGGACCGGATGGTGCAGGCGCACGCGGCCACGGCGCTCGGCCGCCTCGGCGACCGGGAGGCGATCGCCCCGCTCGTCGCGGCGCTCGAGGACCGGGACGCCGACCAGGCCGTGCGCCGCGCCGCCGTCGTCGCGCTGGGCGCCCTCGCGACGCCGGACGACGCGGAGGCCGTCGAGGCCCTCGCGTCCTGCTCGCAGCACGAGCGCGACCGGCCCGCGCGACACCTCGCCCTCGTCTCCCTCGGTGAGGTCGCGACGCGCCGCGCCGCCGACACGCCGTACGAGGCGGTCGCGAAGCCGGTCGAGCGCCTGCTCGAGCAGCTCGCCGACGGCGATCAGGAGCGTCGCGGCTGGGCGGCGCTCGGGCTCGGCATCCTCGGCGGCGCGCTCGTCGACGCGCAGGGGCAGCCGCGTTCGGCCGTCGACGAGGCGATGCGTACCCGCATCCTCGACCGCATGCGCGACGCGTACGACGACCAGCGTGCGCCGGACGTCAAGGCGGCGCTCGCGCTCGGCCTCGGGCTGCTGCGCGACGAGTGGTCGGTCGACGCGCTGCGCGAGGACTACCGGGACACGCAGGACGCGCGGCTCAAGGGCCACATCGCGGTGGCGCTCGGGTTGCTCGACGACGTGCACAGCGCGGGGCTCTTCCGGGCGGACGCGGCGGCGCGCTCCACCGAACCGACGCTGCGCGTCGACTCGGCGACGGCGCTGGGACTGCTCGGCGACGGGACGTCCGTGCGCGCGCTCGTGGAGGGCCTCCAGTCGGCGCCGACGCTCGGCGTCGTGTCCGGCATCGCGCGCGCGCTGGGGCTGGTCGGCGACGAGTCCGCCATCGCGCCGCTCGTCGACCTCGCGCGGGACGGCACGCGCCCGCCGTTGACCCGCGGCTTCGCGTGCGTCGCCCTCGGCCTGCTCGGCGAGCGCACGGAGCTCCCGTTCGCGACGCCGCTGCTCGCGCACGGGTACCACCTCACCGAGAGCGCCGCGCTCGCGGAGCTCATGGACATCCCGTGACGCGTCAGCGGGAGGCCGGCGTCGGTCGCGACGCGCGCGTCGCCGCGACCACGCCGGCCGCCGCGAGCGCCACGGTCGCGAGGACCGCGGAGCGCAGACCGGCGCCGTCGGCGGCGAGCTGCCGCCGGCGTTCGGCCTGCGGCGCCG
>JAUIEF010000299.1 GCA_030428785.1 bacterium | reverse complement strand
CGTAGAGGTGCACCCAGCGCCGACGCCAGATGCCGAGCACGCGCAGCTCCTCGACGTCCGCGTAGTAGAGCGTCTCGAGCCCGTACCGCCGCGCGATGTCGCCGAGCCCGTTGTTGCCCCACTCGACGCGCAGCGAGTTGAACGAGACGTGCTTCGTGCTGCGGGCGCCCTCCTTGAGCTCCCCGTTCGTCGTGATCGGGTCCGCCCGGGTGTTCAGGTCGAGGGGCTGCGTCGTGTGCGAGTAGAGGCAGCCCGGCAGCGCGAGGCATGCCGCGAGGAGCGTCGTCGCTGCCCTCATTCGCCGTAGACGATCGTCGTCTGACGGGTCCACAGCCCGAAGAGCACGACGAGGTTCTGGATGTCCATGTGGTGCACCGTCGTGATGCCGCCCGCCTCGGCGGCCGCGTGCGTCCCGCGGTCACCCCAGGCGACGAGCCACAGCACGCTGTACGAGTCCGCGCGGCCGATCTTGTCGCCGAGCACGGTGGGGTTGAGGTCCTGGTCGAGCGGCGTGACGACGTTCGTGTACACGCAGGCCGGCGCGAGGAGCAGCAGGAGGACGAGCCCGAGGAAACGGGTGCGGCGCATGACGGGGGACTCCGGCGGGAGGAGCGCGCAGTCTAGCAGCCGGCCGGCGCGACGGAGCCACCCGCCTCCCGACGCGCGCCGCTCGCGCGCTCCGCGGGCGACGCGTTAGGATGCCCGCGGAGCCGCCGGTCCCGCCCGAACCGGCCCAGGCCCACCGGCCCGGCACGGCCGTCGCCGGGGCGAGACGTCTCACGGGCACGAGGCGTCGACCCCCGCCGCGACCGTGTCGCCACCGTTCGGGAGGGACGACGTGCGACTCATCCTCACCCTGCTGGTCCGCGACGAGGAGGACGTCCTCGAGGCGAACCTGCGGTACCACCTGAGCCGCGGCGTCGACCACGTCCTCGTGACGGACAACCTCTCGCGCGACGCGACGCCGGACATCCTCCGCCGCTACGAGCGCGCGGGCTGGGTGACGACGCACCGCGAGACGGACGACGACTACGAGCAGGCGCGCTGGGTGACGCGCATGGCGCGCCGCGCGTACACGGACCTCGGCGCCGACTGGGTCATCCACGCCGACGCCGACGAGTTCTGGTGGCCGACGCGCGGCGACCTCAAGGAGGCGCTCGCCTCCGTGCCCGCGGCCTTCGGCGCGCTCCGCGTCCCGCGCCGCAATTTCCGCGTCGAGCGCGGGCAGCGCGGTCCGAGCATCGGCAACATGACGCTCCGCGAGGCGGCCCCGCGCAGCTACATGGGCCGCCCGCTCCTCCCCAAGGTGTGCCACCGCGGCTGCGCGGACGTCGTCGTCGAGCAGGGCAACCACGGCCTGCGCCAGCCCGAGATGACGACGCCGCTCCCCGTGTACGACGGCCACGAGCCCGTCGAGATCCTCCACTACCAGCTCCGCGGCTGGCCGCACTTCGAGAACAAGATCGCGCTGGGCGGCGCCGCCTACGCGCGCAACACGCGGCTGCCCGAGAACGTCGGACGCGGCTGGCGCCTGCTCCACGACCTCCACCGCGAGGGCCGCCTGCGCGAGTACTACGACGAGCAGCTCGTCGACGAGGCGGACCGCCGCGAGGGGCTCGCCGACGGCCGCTACGTCGAGGACCGCCGCCTCGCCCGCTGGATGGCCGCGCTGCCGGGCGACTTCCCCGCGCCCCGCGAGGCGACGCCGCGCGCCGGACACGCCGCGCCGCCGGCGGACGCCGCCGCGCCGGAGGCGTCGCGATGAACCTCGTCGTCCTCGGGTGCGGCCGCAGCGGCACGAGCCTCGTCGCCGGGCTCTTCGAGCGCGCGGGCTTCCACGTCGGCAGCAAGGTGCACCCCACGCGCGACAGCAACCCCACCGGCTTCTTCGAGAGCGGCGAGATCAACCAGATCAACAACCGCATCCTCGAGGCGCGCGCGAGCCGCAACGGGCTCACCGGCTGGGTCGGCGTCTACGACGACGTCGTCGACCGGCTGCCCGAGGACGTGCGCCCGCGCATCGAGCGCGAGGTCTCCGTGACGCCCTTCTGCTTCAAGGACCCGCGCTTCTCCTACACGCTCCCCGCGTGGGAGGGCTACCTCGGCGCCTTCACCGTCGTGTGCGTCTTCCGCGACCCCGTCGCCGTCGTGACCTCGCTGCTCAAGGAGTGCGACAGCTACTACCCGCACTACCGCATGACGCCCGAGAAGGCCGAGGCCGTCTGGCGCGCGAACTACCTCTCCGTCTTCGAGCACCTCGAGCCCCGCTACCGCGTCCTCTACCTGCGCTACGAGGACGTGCTCGCCGGCCACGGGCTCGACGCCCTCGGCGCGCGCCTCGGCCTGGACCTCGACCGCTCCCTCGTGCGCGCCGACCTCAACCGCAGCCGCTACGCGACGCGCCCCCTCGACCGCTCGACGCTCGAGGTCTCCTTCCGGCTCCTCGAGCAGCGCATCTGACCGACGCCGGGCCGGCGTCCACGAGACGTCGAGGTCGTCCACGTTCCGGACGGCGGCCCGGCGCCGCCCTCCGCCTCCGGGACTTTAAAGCGGCCTCTCACATTGGCGCGGCTTTTGCAGCGTCCGGCAGCCAGGTCTCGTGCACGTGCAGCCACTCGACGCCGTTCGGACCGTCCTCCCGCTCCCGGAACAGCGCCGTGCTCAACCGTCCACGCTCCACCCCCGCGAGCTCCTGCCACTCCTCGTACACCGCGAGGTGCAGGCCCTCCGCCAACGGCCGGCTCCGCGCCGCCCGCGTCCAGATGCGGAACCCGCCCGCGCGCGTCCCGTGCGCCGCCCGCAACCCGGCCAGCAGCTCGTCCCTCACGTGCCGCACCCCGTCCGGCCCCACGAGCTGGAACCCCTCCGCGAGCGCCGCCTCCACCCGCCCGAACGCCTCGCCGTCCCGCGCCGGCCGGCCCGCGAACCAGTCCTCGAAGAAGGCGTGCAGGTCCTCGATCTCGCGGCGACAGGCGTCGTGCACGGCGCGCTCCGGCGGGGTGGGGGGGAGCTCCGAGTCTACCGGCCCCCGCACGGCCTCCCGCCTTCCCCCGCAGATCGGGGATCGCTGATAGAATCGGCCGCTCGCATGTCCGTCTACCGCCTCGACACCACCCTCCGCTTCCCGTCCGTCGGCGAAGCGGCCCCCGACGGACTGCTCGCCGTGGGCGGCGACCTGCGCCCCGAGCGCCTCCTCAAGGCCTACTCGCGCGGCATCTTCCCATGGCCGCACGACCGCCTCCCGCTGCTCTGGTTCTCGCCGGACCCGCGCATGGTCGCGCCCCCGTCCGACGTCCGCGCCTCCCGCAGCCTCCGCGCCCGCATCCGCCGCGGCGACTACGAGGTGCGCTTCGACACCGACTTCCGCGGCGTCATCGAAGGCTGCGCATCCGTCCCGCGCCCCGGACAGGACGGCACCTGGATCGACGACGCCATGGTCGCCGCCTACACACGCCTCCACCGCCTCGGCTTCGCCCACTCCGTCGAGACCTGGCGCGGCGACGAGCTCGTCGGCGGACTCTACGGCGTCTCCCTCGGCGGCATGTTCTTCGGCGAGTCCATGTTCAGCCGCGCCACCGACGCCTCCAAGGTCGCCTTCGTGAGCCTCGCCCGACGCCTCGAGGCCATGGACTTCCTCCTCATCGACTGCCAGATGCACACCGAGCACCTCGAGAGCATGGGCGCCGGACTCCGATCGCGCGTCGACTACCTCGCGACCCTCCGCGACGGCCTGCGACTCGACACCCTGCGCGGCACCTGGATCGCCCACGGCGACGGACTCGCCGCGCTGCCCATGGCGGCCCCCGCGACGCACCGACGCGCGGTCGCGACGACGGGACGGGACGAACGCGCCGAGGGGCGGTCGCTCGAGGCGGCGCTCTAGGGGACGGCGGGGGGCGGTTGACGGCTCCGGCTCCGGCTCCGGCTCCGGCTCCGGCTCCGGCTCCGGCTCCGGCTCCGGCTCCGGCTCCGGCTCCGGC
>JAUIEF010000063.1 GCA_030428785.1 bacterium | reverse complement strand
GTCGCCGGCGCGATCGCCCTCGGCGAGTGGTTCGAGGCCGCGAGCGTGAGCGTCCTCTTCGCGCTCTCGCTGCTCCTCGAGGGCTGGTACGTCGCGCGCGCCCGCCGCGCCGTCGCGGAGCTCGTGGACCTCGCGCCGACCGAGGCGATCGTGCTCCACGACGGCGACCACGGCGACCCGGGTCACGGCGCCGACGCCGACCACCCCGCGCACCCGCACGAGCACCGCGTGCCCGCCGCCGACGTGCCCGTCGGCGCGCGCGTGCTCGTGAAGCCCGGAGAGCGCGTGCCGCTCGATGGGGAGGTCGTCGCCGGAAGGAGCGGCGTCGACCAGTCGCCCATCACCGGCGAGTCCGTGCCCGTCGACGTCGGTCCCGGCGACGAGGTCTTCGCGGGCTCGGTGAACGGCGCCGGCGCGCTCGAGGTCCGCACGACGCGCGCCGCCGGCGAGACGACCCTGGCGCGCATCCGCCGCCTCGTGCGCGACGCGCAGTCCCGGCGCAGCCCGTCCGAGACCTTCGTCGAGCGCTTCGCGCGCGTCTACACGCCCGCCGTCATGGCCCTCGCGCTGCTCACGTGGGTCGTGCCGCCGCTGCTGCTCGGCGGGGCGTGGTCCGCGTGGTCGTACAACGCGCTCGTGCTGCTCGTCATCGCGTGCCCGTGCGCGCTCGTCATCTCGACGCCCGTGAGCGTCGTCTCCGGGCTCGCCGCCGCCGCGCGCCGCGGCGTGCTCGTCAAGGGCGGCGCGTTCCTCGAGGCGCCGGCGCGGCTCACCGTCGTCGCGCTCGACAAGACGGGGACGCTCACCGCGGGGCGACCCGTCGTGCACCGGATCCTGCCGCTCGACGACCACACCGAGGAGGACCTGCTGCGCGTCGCGGCGGCGGTCGAGGTCGGCAGCGCGCACCCGCTCGCCGAGGCGATCGTCGCCCGCGCGCGCGAGGCGGGCGTGCCCGTCGTGCGCGGCGAGCGGGCCGTCGCGCTGCCCGGCCAGGGCGTGTCCGCGGAGGTGGGGGGCACGCGCTACTGGCTCGGCTCGCACCGCTACCTCGAGTCGCGCGACCAGGAGACGCCGGAGCTCCACGAGCGGCTCGAGGCCCTCGAGGCGGACGGCCACACCGCCGTCGTGCTCGGCAACGACGACCACGTCTGCGGCGTGCTCACGCTGCTCGACGCGCCGCGGCCGGACGCCCGCGCGGCGCTCGACGCCCTGCGCGCGCAGGGTCTGGAGCTCGTGCTCCTCACCGGCGACAACGCCGGGACGGCGCGCGCGATCGCCCGCGAGCTCGGGCTGTCCGAGGTGCGCGCGGAGCTCCTCCCGGAGGACAAGCTCGCGGCGGTCGAGGAGCTCGTCGCGCGGCACGGGCGGGTCGCCATGGTGGGGGACGGCGTCAACGACGCGCCGGCCCTCGCCGCGAGCTCGCTGGGGATCGCCCTGGGGGCCGCCGGGACCGCGGCCGCCGTCGAGACGGCCGACGTCGTCGTGCTCGCCGACGACCTCTCGCGCCTGCCGTGGCTCGTGCGGCACGCGCGCCGCACGCTCGCCGTGATCCGGCAGAACATCGTCGCGTCGCTCGCGGTCAAGGCGCTCTTCATCGCGCTCGCGCTCGGCGGGTGGTCCACGCTGTGGGGCGCCATCGCCGCGGACATGGGCGTGTCGCTCGCCGTCGTCACGAACGCGCTGCGGCTGCTCCGCGACCCGCGCTGACCGGTCGCGCGGCGCGGTGACCGCTGCGTCGCGCCCGCGCGCCGGGGCGTCCGCGCCCGGTTCGCGCGCCGCGCGGCCGCCGCCCCCGCGCGCCGAGCGGGGTCTGGAGCCCGTTCGGCGTCGGCTGCTAGAGTGCGCGCGCCTCGTCGCCGACCCCCACGGGACAAGAACGCTGCGGACCGCCGCCCTCCTCGCCTGCCTCGCCGCGCTGCTCGCCGGGATCCCCGGCTGCGCGGGCCTCGCGCCGAGCTGGTCGAACGGCGTCGCCGGCGTCGACGCGTCGTGGCCCGGTCCGCGCCCCGAGAGCGTGAGCGTCGGCGGCCTGACGATCCGCTCCGACGAGGTCGAGGAGCGCTTCGTGCACGAGGCCTTCATGGCCGAGCTGCGGGGCCTCGGGCTGCTCCAGGACGAGGGCGCCGCGGACATGGTCTTCCTGGGCGACATCGTCATCTCGCCCCCGCACGCCCCGCTCGGCGGGCACGACATCTGGCTCACGCTGAGCGCCGCGCCGCGCGGCACCGGCAACGAGGTCTGGTGGTGCCGCGTCTACCGCGAGTACGACGTCTACCTGCGCACGCGCGACGAGATCAAGGAGGTGCTCGCCAAGGCGGCGCGCATGTTCGGCCGGCAGCTCGAGCGGTGGCCGCGCGACTGAGGTCGGGCTGCGCGCCCCGCGCGCGGACAGCCCGCGCGCGCCGCGCCGCGGTCGACCGTCAGTAGAGCTCCCGGACCTTCTTGCGGACGTGCCGCGCGAAGGCGTCGACGCCGAGCGGCTTGCCCGTGACCCGCTTGCAGAGCTGCTCGGGCGTGTAGAGCTGGTCGTGCTTGTGGATGGCGTCCCGCAGCCACTCGCGCAGCGTGCCGAGGTCGCCCTTCGCGATCTTCCCGTCGAGCCCGCGGATCGCCTTGCGCGCGGCCTCCATGAACTGCGCCGCGTAGAGGTTGCCGATGGAGTAGGTGGGAAAGTAGCCGAAGAGCCCCATCGCCCAGTGGATGTCCTGGAGCACGCCCTCGGCGTCGTCCCTCGGCACGATGCCGAGCAGCTCCTCCATGCCGGTGTTCCAGCGGTCGGGGAGGTCCTGGACGTCCTGCCGTCCCTCGACGAGGTCGCGCTCGATCTCGTAGCGCAGGATGATGTGCAGGTTGTAGGTGAGCTCGTCGGCCTCGACGCGGATCATCGAGGGGGCGAGCGCGTTCGCCGCGCGGTAGACGCCGTCGAGCGTCGTGCCCTTGAGCCGCGGGTGCGCGCGCTTGAGCTTCGGCAGCCAGTGCTTCCAGAAGGGCCGGCTGCGCGCGACGTTGTTCTCCCAGAGCCGCGACTGGCTCTCGTGGATGGCCATCGAGACGGCGCCGCCGAGCGGCGACCGCATGCGGCGCGCGTCGAGGCCCTGCTCGTAGAGCCCGTGCCCGGCCTCGTGGATGACGCCGAAGAGGCCGCCGCGCATGTCCTTCGGGTCGTAGCGGCCGGTCATGCGCACGTCGTCGGGGCCGATGCCGCCGCAGAACGGGTGCGTCGACAGGTCCATGCGCGAGCGCTCGGGGTCGATGCCCATGGCGAGCGCGACCTGCCGCGCGAACGCCGCCTGCGCCGCGACGTCGAAGCGGCCGACGAAGGGCGACATGTCGACCTTCGTACGGCTCGCGACGACCTGCCCGAGGAGCGGGACGGTGACGTCCTTGAGCGCGCCGAGCAGCGGGTCGATCTGCTTCATCGTCGCGCCGGGCTCGAAGTCGTCGAGCAGCGCGTCGTAGGGGCGGCCGCGGCCCGCGGTGAGCCGCGCGATCTCGCGCTTGAGCTCGACCATGCGGCGCAGCGCGGGCGCGAACCGACGGAAGTCCTTCGCGGCGCGCGCGGCGCGCCACGTCTCGAGCCCGGTGCTCTCCGCGAGCGCGAGCTCCTGCGCGAGGTCGGCGGGGATCGCCGACGCCTTCTCGACCTCGTGCCCCACGAGCTCCACCGCGCGCCGCTTCCGACGCGGCAGGTCCTTCTTGCGGCCGAGCGAGCGCACGAGCTTCCGCAGCGCGGGGTCGGTCGTCTTGCCGTGCGCGACGCCGGTGAGCGTCGCGAGCGTGTGCGCGCGCGCCGGCGCGCCGCCCGCGGGCATCATGACCTCCTGGTCCCAGCCCAGGATCGACAGGCCGTTCTTGACGTCGCGGATCTCGGCGTAGCGCCGCTCGAGTTCGGCATAGGCTTCCATGACAGGCGGCTCCGGAGCGTGGGGCTCCCGATTCTGTCGGCGCGCCGACGACAATCAAGGAGTCCGGCGCGCGGTTGCTAGCCTGGGCGCCCGACCGTCCGCCTCCCGGGAGCCCGCCCATGTCCGCCGAGTCCACCGTCGTCACCGCCGAGCACTTCGCCTACCTCGCGGCGCGCACGGCCGGCGACGACGACTTCCTCCGCGACCTCAAGGCCGCCGCGCGGGAGGCCGGCCTGCCGGCCATCTGGATCTCGCCCGAGCAGGCGAGCTTCATGGCCGTGCTCCTGCGGCTCGCCCGCGCCGAGCGCGTCGTCGAGGTGGGGACGCTCGCCGGCTACTCGGCGATCGCCATGGCGCGCGCGCTCCCGCCGGGCGGCCGCCTGACGACCATCGAGCTCGAGCCGCGGCACGCGGACTTCGCGGAGGACTGGATCGCGCGCTCCGACGTCGCCGACCGCGTCGAGGTCGTGCGCGGCGCGGGCGACGACGTGCTCCCCGGCGTCGCGGACGGCTCCGTGGACGCCGTGTTCCTCGACGCCGACAAGGCCGGCTACGCCGGGTACCGCGAGCACGCGCTGCGCATCCTCCGGCCCGGCGGGCTCTTCATGGCGGACAACGCGTTCGCGTTCGGCCAGCTCTTCGACGAGACGCCGACGGACCGCGAGGTGGGGGCCGTGCGCGCGTTCAACGACCACATGGCGTCCGCGCCCGGCTTCTCGGGCGTCATCGTGCCCGTGGGCGACGGCCTGTGGGTCGCCGTGCGCGACTGAGGCCGCGCCGCGTCAGGGGTGGAGCGGCGTCGCGGCGACGGGCGTCGCGCCCGCGAGCCAGCCCGGCCCCGACACGACCTGGACGTGGAGCGTGACGCCGGCGGCGCTCGCCGGGACGACCGCCTCGCTCGCGCCGAGGCCCTCGTCGTCGAGCAGGCCGAGGCGGCCCACGACGAAGGTCTCGAGGACCTTCCAGCCGGCGACCTCCACCGTCGCGCCGGAGAGCGACGCGAGCAGGATCCACGCGTCGCCCGGCTGCGCGCCGAACGACCACTCGAGCGTCTCGCCCACGCCGCCGTACGCCGGCGCGACGAGCCGCGGCGGGTCGACGACCTCGTAGGCCAGCGTGAGCGGCGCGCTCGACGCCGCGCCCTCGAGCACCGTGAGCGGCACGGCGCCGATCAGCGGCGCGGGCGGCGCGGTGAAGGTGAGCGTCGTGTCGTCGACGACCGTCACGCCGACGGGCAGCCCGCCGACGTCGGCGCCCGTCGCGCCGAGCAGGCCCGTGCCGGTCACCGTGACCTCCACGTCGCCCAGCGCGTCCACCGTCGACGGCGACAGCGACGCGAGCGTCGGCGCGTCGCCCGCGCCGAGCGCGTCGAGCGCCGCGACGAGGTCGACGCGCCCGTGCGCCACGTAGCCGACGGGCGCCGCGGACTCCTCGAGCGCCGCGCGCACGAGGGCCGCGTTCGCGACGCTGCGCTCGCCGCCGACCTGCGCGTAGAGCAGCGCCGCCATCCCGGCGACGAGCGGGCACGCCATGGACGTCCCGCTCATGTACCCGTACCCGTCCGACAGGTACGTCGAGTAGATGCTCTGCCCCGGCGCGGCGACGGACACCCACGCGCCGTGGTTGCTGAACGTCGACCGCGAGTCGTTGGGCGCCGAGGACGCGACGCCGACGACCTCGTCGTAGGCCGCGGGGTAGAACGCCGAGTCGACGCCGTCGTTGCCGGCGGCCGCGACGAGCACGCAGCCCGCGTCGTGCGCGGTGACGAGCGCGTCGTGGATCGAGGAGAGGTCGACGGGCGCGCCGAACGACATCGACAGCACCTGCGCGCCGTTCGCCACGGCGTCGTTCACGCCGGCGATGATGTGGCTCGAGTAGAGGCTCGAGCCGGAGCCGCACCGGTACGCCGCGATGCGGCACGCGCCGGCCATGCCCGCGATGCCGACGCCGTTGTCGCGCACGGCCGACACGATGCCCGCGCAGTGCGTGCCGTGCCCGTTCGTGTCGGTGGGGTCGGTGTCGCCGTCGTGGAAGTCGTGACCCCAGGCGATGCGGTCCGCGAGGTCGGGGTGCGTCGTGAGCACGCCCGTGTCGAGCACGGCGACGACGACGTCGGGGGCGCCGGCCGCGAGCGCCCAGCCCGCCTCGGCCTGCACGGGCCCGAGGTACCACTGGAGGTTCGCCTTCGGGTCGCCGAGCGGGGGCGCGCCGACGGTGGGGAGCAGGACGTCCGGGTCCGCGTGGAGCACGCCGGCGCGTGAACCGACCCGCGCGAGGAGCGCGTCGAGCGGGCCGCCGTCCGGCACCTCGAGGAGCGCGTGGTCGGGACCCAGCGCGCGGACGACGCGCGCGCCGAGCGACGCGTGGAGCTGCGAGCGCGCCTGGAGACCGACGCCCGCCTCGTAGCGGACGACGACGCGGTCCTCCGACGCGAGCAGCCCGCGCCACGGGACGAGCGGCACGTCCGCGTCGCGGCCGGTGCCGCGCCCGGGGACGACGTCCTGCGCCCGGGGGCCGCCGACGACCTGCGCGCCCGCGGGCGAGGCGAGCGCCGCGAGCACCACCGCGAGCGCGACGACGATCCCTCGCCGAGCGCACCCGCGCACCGTTCCTCTCACTGCCGGATTCCGACGCATGGGGTGCTGTTCGACCGGCGCGCCCCGGCGTCTTGAGCGGCGTCGCGACGTCTCCGCCCCGTCCGCGCCTCCCGACGGCCGCCCGCGCGCGGACGCCGACGCGCGCGGCTCGCGCCCGACACCTCCATCGACGCCCGTCGATCCCGCGCCGATCCGCCCGGCGGACGTCCCGTGGTTGCGCGCGCTCCGCCGCGTGCGCTGCGATGACGGGTCCCGCGTCGCGCCTCGGGCGCGCCTCGCGCCCCCTCCGGAGACCTGTCATGAAGGTCCCGTGCCTGGCCCTCGCCGTCGCGCTCCTCGCGCCCGTCGCCTCCGCCCTCGACGACGACTCGAGCACCGTCGAGGTCGCGATCCTCGACGTGCTCCTCGAGCGGGGCATCATCGACCCCGCGACGTACGAGGAGCTCCTCGGCCTCGCGCAGGCGGAGCGCGCCGAGCGCCGCGAGCTCGACCTGCTCGAGCAGCGCATGCGCCGCCTCTCCGCGCCGCCACCCGAGATCCGCGCGACGGGCGGAGCCCCCGGCGAGTTCCTCGTCGAGAGCACGGACGGCCGCTGGTCGCTCGGCTTCCAGGGCCGCGTGCAGGTGCAGGCCGACGTCGTGCAGGGCGAGGGCGGCAACAGCGAGGCGAACGCCTCGAACATCGCCGTGCGCCGCGGTCGCCTCGCGGTCTTCGGGCGCGCGGGCGACGAGGAGACGACCTACCGCTTCGAGATCGACGCGCCGACGCAGTCGAAGGTGGACGAGGGCAAGGAGGACGTCGAGATCACCGACGCCTGGCTCGACTGGGGCCTCGGCGACGGCACCCACGTGCGCGCCGGCCAGTTCCGCGTGCCGTTCGGACGCGAGATCAACATCGGGAATATCGCGGCGACGACCGCGGAGTTCAGCGCCGCGACGACGGCCTTCGCGCCGGACCGCGAGCCGGGCGTCATGCTCCACGGCGCGACCCGCGACCGCTTCCTCGAGTACCAGGCGGGCGTCTTCAACGGCGAGGGCACGGGCATGGCGAACGCCAGCGGCGAGGAGGGCTCGAGCTCGACCGGCATGCGCTGGGCGGCGCGCGTCGTCGTGAACCCGCTCGGCGCCGTCGAGCCGGACCTCGCGCCCTTCCAGACCGTCTACGACGGCTCGACCCGCCTCGCGCTCGGCGCGTCCGTCATGGTGAACACGGACCAGGGGCAGGACCTCGACGGCGACGGCACGGACGAGACGCGCTCGGAGGACTCGAGCGTGGGCGTCGAGGCGCAGGTCGTCACGGGGCCCATGTCGGTCCTCGCCGAGTACTTCCGGCGCGAGATGGACATCGAGGGCGCCGGGCGCGCCCACGACGACGGCTACAACGCGCAGGTCGGCTTCCAGGTCGTGCCCCAGCGCTACGAGGTCGTGCTGCGGCGCTCGGACGTGGACCTCGAGCGGGCGGACGACATGACGGAGACGACGCTCGCGGTCGTGCGCTACGTCGACGAGCACAAGAGCAAGCTCATCCTCGACGTCTCGAAGCTCGAGAACGGCAACGTCCGGGACGGGGACGAGATGCGGTACCGGGGGCAGTACCAGATCATCTTCTGATCGGCAGCGGAGGCGTCGGGCGGGGCGGGAAGGGCGCGGTCGGAGGGCCTCCGGTCGGGTCGGCCCGCGCCCCGGAGGACCCCCTCGACGCGGCGGGGGGCGTGGTATGCTCCGCTGTCCACGTGCGGACCCCGTCCGCCCGCGGCCGTCCGTCCGGCGGGTCGACCGACGCCGGACGCGCACGGACTCCTCCCTCACCCGATGCGGAGCACACGCCCCATGCGGCACCTCGCTCTCTCCCTGCTCGGCCTGGCGGCCCTCGCGGCGCCCGGCACCTCCCAGGCCACCCCGCTCAAGACCGAGCTCGCCTGGAGCGGCTACGTCCGCCCCCTCGTCCTTCTGCCCGCGCCGGGCGACGCCTCGCGGCTCTTCGTCGTCGAGCAGAACCAGGCCGACATCCACATCATCGTGAACGGCACGCAGGTCGGGGCGCCCTTCCTCGACCTCACCGGCCTCGTGACGACCGGCGGCAACGAGCAGGGCCTCCTGGGCCTCGCGTTCCACCCCGACTACCAGAGCAACCGCAAGCTCTACGTGAACTACACGGGCGGCGGCGGCACGAAGATCGTCGAGTACCTGCGCGACGCCGTGAACCCGAACGTCGCGGACGCCGGCAGCGCCAAGACGATCCTCGAGTTCAGCCAGCCCCAGTCGAACCACAACGGCGGCACGCTCGCCTTCGGCCCGGACGGCTACCTGTGGATCGCGACCGGTGACGGCGGCAACTTCAACGACATCGGCACGGGTCACGCGCCGGGCGGCAACGCGCAGTCGGGCGAGACCCTGCTCGGCAAGATGCTGCGCATCGACGTCGACGGCGACGACTTCCCCGCCGACCCGAACCGCAACTACGCGATCCCGGCGACGAACCCCGGCGCGCAGAACCCGAGCGTGCGCGACGAGATCATCCACTTCGGCCTGCGCAACCCGTGGAAGTGGAGCTTCGACAGCGAGACCGGCGACCTCTACATCGGTGACGTCGGCCAGAACGCGCGCGAGGAGATGGACTTCCTCTCCGTCGACAAGGTGCTCGCGTCCGACTTCGTGAACTGGGGCTGGAACTGCATGGAGGGCGCCATCTGCACGCCCGGCGTCGCGAACCCCGGCTGCACGTGCAATGACCCGGGCCTCACGGGGCCCGTCGCGGGCTGGGCCCACGGCACCGGGCAGTCGCTCACGGGCGGCTTCGTCTACCGCGGCGACGCCATCCCGGACCTCGACGGCTGGTACTTCTTCGGTGACTACCAGTCGGGCTTCCTGCACTCGCTCGTGTACGACGGCGCGACGTCGACGCTCGTGACGACGCAGCAGCGCACGGCCGAGCTCGACCCGCCCGGGGCGCCCGTCATCTCGCGGCCCGCCTCCTTCGGCGTCGACGCGGACGGCGAGATGTACATCCTCGACCTGCTCGACGGCGAGATCTGGAAGATCGTCCCGGACGGCCCGTTCCTCGGGCTCGGCGGCGCGTACGCCGGCACGAACGGCGACCCCGTGCTCTTCGGCACGGGCGGCGTCGGCCTCGGCGAGGCGGGCGGCCTGCACGTCCGCAGCGCCGTGCCGAGCAGCCTCGCAGTCGGCTTCGCGTCGCTCACGAACAACCCGGTGCCGTTCTACGGCGGCCAGCTCGTCCCCGGTCTCCCGCTCGTGCTCGCGCTCAACGTGTTCACGAACGGCGCCGGCGAGATCGACCTGACCTGGACGGACCTGGGCAACAACCCGTCCGGCCTGGACATCTACATCCAGTTCGGCTTCGACGACCCGGGCGCCACCTTCGGCGTCTCGCTGTCGAACGCGATCGTCGCGACCGTCCCCTGACCGGGGACGACCCGACGGATCACCCGGGGGCACCGGCGTCGCGCGCGACGTCGGTGCCCTCGCCCGTTCCCGGGGACATGTCGCGGGCCGGTCGCCCGCGTGAGACGGAGGAGGGAGGCACGATGGCAACCTTGACCCGGCGGAGCGGCGTGGCGCGCGCGCTCCTCCTCGCGGCGCTGCTCGCCCCCTGGACCGCGCTCGCCGGCTGCGCGACCGCGCCCGAGCGTCCGCTGCGGCCGGCGCCGATCCTGCACCTCGTCTACTTCCACCTCGCGGACCCCGCGGACGCCGACGCGCTGCGCGCGGACTGCGAGGAGCTGCTCACGCGCATCCCGGGCGTCGTCGCGTACGCGGCCGGCCGGCACCTCGACACGGGTCGCGACACCGTGGACGGCGACTACGACCTCGCGCTGCTCGTGGGCTTCCCGGACGTCGAGGCGTACCAGGTCTACCTCGGTCACGACCTCCACCTCGAGCTGCTCGCCCGGTGGAAGGACGAGCTGACGAGTTACACGATCCACGACGTCCTCGACCAGCCCGCCGCGCGGTGAGCGGTCGCACGGGCGGCGGGCTCGGCGGCTGGCTCCTGCCGGGGGTCGTCGTCGCCGCGCTGCTCGCGGTGCTCCTGTCGCTCGACGGCGAGGCCGGCCGCGACGCCGGCGGGGCGGCGGCGTCGGACGGCGCGGCGGACGGCGTCCGCACGTCGCCGGGCGGTCGCTCGCCGGACGGCGCGGCGGTGACCGACCGCTTCCCGCGCGACGTCGCGCTCCCGGGCGGCGACGTCCTCCACCTCGACGCGCCGCCGCGCGCCGTGCTCCCCGCGGCCTCCGGCGGCGTCGACCTGCTCTGCGCGCTCCTGCCGCCCGAGCGCCTCGCGGGTCTGCCCACGCAGGCCGAGCGCTACTCGGGCGTGCGCGACCCGGACAGCCCGTACCTCGCGCGGCCGCGCTTCGCCGTCTACGAGGCGGAGCGCGTCCTCGCGCTGCGCCCCGACCTCGTCCTCGCGCACGCGTGGCAGAGCCCGGACACCACGGCGCGGCTGCGCGAGACGGGCGTGCCCGTCGTGCTCCTGCCGGACCCCTCCGACTGGGCGGGCGTCGAGGAGCTGCTCGGGCTCGTCGGGCGCCTCACCGGCACGGACGAGGCGGCGGCTGCGCTCGTCGGGTCCTGCCGCGCGCGGCTCGACGCGATCGCGGAGGTCGCCGCGCGCCGGCCGGAGTGGACGGCGCTCGCGTACAGCCACGGCGGCATGGGCGGGACGGTCGCCGGCGCGGGCACCACGAACGACGAGATCCTCCGCCTCGCGGGCCTGCGCAACGTGGCGCCGCGGCCCGGGCACGGCCCGCTCACGTTCGAGGAGCTGCTCGTCCTCGATCCGGACGTGATCGTCGTGGGCGGTCCGGCCGACGCGCAGGACGCCGGCGGCACCGAGCGCGTCCTCCGCGGCGAGCCGGCCCTTGCGGGCCTCCGCGCCGTTGCCGAGGATCGCCTCGTCGTGCTCGACTCCTGGCTCTACACCACCCTCTCGCACCACCTGCTCGACGCGGTCGAGGAGGTCCAGCGGCAGTGCGCGCCCTGGGCGGTCGACGGCTCGTCCGGCGGCGGCGAGGAGGGCGACGTCCCGGGGGCCGGCGGCGACGCGGAGCGGCCCGGGCGTTGACGCGCGCCCGCCCCGTGGTCGCGGCGCGCACGCTGGGGGTCACGCTCGTCGCGGCGCTCCCGCTGCTCGTGCTGCTCTCCGTGCGGCTCGGGGTGACGGGCGTGCTGGGCCTCGACGAGACGCTCGCGGGCGTGGGCGCGGCCTTCGGGGCGGGCGCGCCGCTCGAGGGGCAGGTGCAGACGATCGTCGAGCTGCGGCTGTGGCACGCGCTCACGGCGGCCGGCGTCGGCGGCGCGCTCGGGCTCGCGGGCGTGCTCATCCAGGGGCTCTTCCGCAACGGGCTCGCGGCGCCGTCGATCATCGGGGTGACGGGCGGCGCGACGCTCGGCGCGACGGCGGCCATCCTCCTGCTGAGCGGCTACGGCCCCGCGTGGCTCGCCGTCGCGGCGGACGTCCACGAGCCGGCGCTCGCGTCGCTGCGGTCCGCCGGGCTGCTCACGTTCCTCGTGCCGGCGTTCGGGTTCGTCGGCGCGGTGGCGGTCGTGCTGCTCGTCGCGGCGCTGTCGTCGCGCTCGGGGCGCTTCTCCGTGCCGACGCTCCTGCTCACGGGCATCGCGGTGAACACCTGCATCGCGGGCGTGCTCTCGCTCGTGAGCTCGCTGCTGCTCGACGACTGGGACGTGAGCCGCGCGATCTTCGCGTGGACCTTCGGCACGCTCGCCGACCGCTCGGGCTGGCACGTCGTCACCGTGTGGACGGGGCTCGCGGCGGCGGCCGCCGTCATCCCGTTCGTCGCGTGGGAGCTCGACCTGCTCGCCGGCGGCGAGGAGGACGCGACGTCGCTCGGCGTCGACGTGCGGCGCGTGCGCTTCCTGTGCATCGGCGCCGCGGCGCTCGCGGCGGCGTCGGCCGTCGCGGTCGCCGGGCAGATCGCGTTCCTCGGGCTCGTCGTGCCGCACCTGCTCAGGCTGCTCACGGGCACGGGCCACCGCGCGCTCCTCGCGCTCTCCGTGCCGGGCGGCGCCGTGTTCCTGCTGGGCGTCGAGCTGCTCAACCGCGCGCTGCTCGCGGAGCACGCGCTGCGCCCGGGCGTCGTCATGTCGCTCGTGGGCGGCGTGTTCTTCGTCGTGCTCCTCGCGCTCAACCGCCGGGAGGTCGACCAGTGGTGACCGTCGCGCGCGCGGAGGGGCTGGTGTTCGAATACCCGGGGCCGGTGCGCGCGCTCGACGGCGTGGACCTCGAGGTCGGCGCGTCGGAGCTCGTCGTCGTGTGCGGGCCGAACGGCTCGGGCAAGAGCACGCTCCTGCGGCTGCTCGGCGGGCTGCTCGAGCCGGCGCGCGGCCGGGTCCTGCTGGGCGACGCGCCGCTCGCGTCGCTGCCGCTCGGGGAGCGGGCGCGCCGCATCGGCGTCGTGCCGCAGACGCTGCGCACCTTGCCGGACGTCTCCGTCGAGAACTTCACGCTCGCCGGCCGCTACGCGCACATCGACCGCTGGCGCGGGCCGCGCGAGGAGGACCGGCGCGCCGTGGCGTCCGCGCTCGTCGCGACGGAGGCCGACGAGTTCGCGCCGCGGCCGATGACGACGCTCTCCGGCGGGCAGCGGCAGCGCGTGCTCGTCGCGCGGGCGCTCGCCGGCGAGGCGTCCCTGCTGCTCGTCGACGAGCCGACGACCGGGCTCGACCCGGAGCACCAGGTGCGCATCATGCAGCTCCTCGCGGAGCTCACGGGCGGCGGGCGCTCGGCGGTCGTCGTGACGCACGACCTCAACCTCGCGAGCCAGTTCGCCGACGCGGTGTGCCTGCTGCGCGACGGGCGCGTCGCGGCCCGCGGTCCGCCGCGCGAGGTGCTGCGCCCCGAGGTGCTCGTCCCCGTCTACGGCGAGCACCTGCACTTCGGGACCGCGCCGGACGGGCGGCCGATCGTCGTGCCGTGGGCCGCGCGACCGTGAGCGACGGCGGCCACGCGGCCGACCGGCCCTGGGACGCGGCGACCCGCTCCGTCATGCCGGACCCCGGCGTGCTCGAGGTGCACCTCCTGCGGCACGGCGTCGTCGAGGGCTTCCGCGACCGCACGGTGCGCGGTCACCTCGACGCCCCGCTCGCCGCGGAGGGACGCGCCCAGCACGAGCGGCTCGTGCGATGGTTCGCCGCCTGCGAGGGCGCGCCGGACCGCATCGTCTCGAGCGACCTCTCGCGCTGCGCCGACCTCGCGCGGCGGCTCGCGGCGGCGACCGGCGCGCCCCGGGAGTCGACGCCCGCGCTGCGGGAGCAGTCCATGGGCGACTGGGAGGGGCGCACGTGGAAGGAGCTCACCGAGCGCCACGGCCGCGCGGTGAACGACTACTGGGACGACTACCTCGACGCGCGCCCGCCCGGCGGCGAGTCGCTCGCGGACACGGCGGCGCGCCTCCGCGCGTGGTGGGCCGACGCGACGGCCGCGCGCGACGGCTCGCGGCTCGTCGTCGTGACGCACGCGGGCGTCATCCGCGTGCTGCTCTGCGAGGCGCTCGGCGTGCCGCTCGACCAGGCGCTTCGGTTCGCGCCGCCCGCGGCCTCGCACACGCGCCTCCAGCTCGCGGACGCGGGCGCCGTGCTGAGCGTGCTCGGCGAGCGCCCGTGGCTCGACGGGTCGGGGACGACGCGCGCGCGGCCCGTCGGCGCCGCGCCGCGCCTCGCGCTCTCCGGCTCGGCGGGCACCGGCAAGACGACGCTCGGCCGGCGCCTCGCCGACGCGCTCGACCTGCCGTTCGTCGAGGAGGGCATGCGCGCGCGGCTCGAGGGCGGCCTCGACCTGCACCGACTGGGGCACGAGGACATGCGCGACCTGCTCCTCGAGCTCTGGCGCGAGCAGTGCGCCGCGGAGGACGCGTGCCCGCACGGCTTCGTCGCCGACCGCTCCGCCGCGGACTTCGCCGCCTTCTGGATCTTCTACGGCTTCCACCACGACGAGGCGGCGACCGACCGCTTCCTCGAGGAGGCGCTCGAGCGGCTCGCGCGCACCGACCGCGTCGTGCTCCTGCCGTGGGGCACGCTCCCGCTGCAGCGGGACGGCGTGCGCTCGACGAACCGCTGGGTGCAGTTCATGTTCCAGGCGCTCGTCGAGAAGGTCCTCGGGCGGCACGTCGCGGCGGACCGGCTCGTGCGTGTCGCGGAGGACGACGCCGGTCCGGACGAGCGCCTCGAACGCGTGCTCGCCGCCTTCGGCCGCTGACGCGCCGCGACGACCCGCGCGTCACGGCGACGCGCATCCCGCGCGTCACGGCGACGCGCGGACCGCGCGCTCGGCGGCGCGGCCGCGCGTCGTCGTCGTCGCCCGACGCCTACCAGTAGCGCTCGACGTGGATCTGTCCCGCGCGCTCGCGCGTCTGCTCGACGAAGTCCTCGCGGCCGAGCAGGTCGACCATGCCGTCGATCATCGCCGGGCCGCCGCACAGGAAGACGTGCGTGTCGGACGGCGTCGGCCGGAAGCCCCAGGCGCGCTCGAGGTGGCCGCCGGTCCAGAGGTCCTGCACGTGCCCGGTGGGGCCGCTCCAGCCGGCGTCCTCCTCGGCGGGACGGCTGATGACGGGCAGGTAGCTGAGGTGCTCGCAGAGGCGCGTGAGCGTCATGAGCTCGGAGCGGTAGCCGAGGTCCCACGAGTGGCGCGCGCCGTGCAGCACGGCGAAGCGCCGGCCGTCGCCGGCACGCAGGTGCGTGCGCAGCATGCTCATGTAGGGCGCGAGGCCCGTGCCGGTGCCGACGAGCACGACGTGCGCGTCGTCGGGCGCCTCGGAGAGCGTGAAGCGTCCGCTCGACTTCTTGCCGAGGAAGACGCGGTCGCCCGGGCGGAGCGCGAAGAGCCGCGGCGTGAGCGCGCCGGACGGCACGAGCGCGATGTAGAACTCGATGTACTGGCGCTCGAGCGACGACGACGCGATGGAATACGCGCGACGCAGGAGCTTGTCCGGCGGCGGCGGCTCGTCCTCGACCTCGGCGCCCTCGCAGCGCGGCGCGTCGCCCGGCAGGCCGATGACGGCGAACTGGCCGGGCGTGAACGCGGGGAGCTCCCAGCCGTCGGGGACGACGCGCAGCACGGCGAGGCCGGGGGCGACCTCGATGCGCTGCGAGACGACGGCGTTCGTGAGGGGGACGACGAGGGTCTCGGTGCTGACGGCCATGGGGCCTCCAAGGGTGGGGGGAGCCGGCGGCCCGGCGCTCGACGGGGAGCGGGCGGCCGGGGAGACCGGCGGGCCGATGCAGCGGCAGCCGGTCCCTTTCGAAGCACCGGCCCGACGACCTGAGCGGTCACCGGGCCGGCGGGGGACGAAGCGCGTCCGAGGGGACGACGACCCGGCGGGACACGCGCGGTCTCGACGCCGCTCGATGCGCACGGACCTCGCCCGGGTCGCGCGTCCGGGGGCGGAGCGCGCGCGGCCGGTCGGGCGCGGCCGTCGCGCCCGGCTACGGCAGCGGGCGGGGCAGCGGGACGACCCGCGCGCCCTCGGACTCCACGACGACGAGGCCGATGAGCCGCCCGTCGGAGCGCGCGAGCACGGGCGCGCCGTGCCAGCGGTCGTCGAGCGGGATCGCGCGGTCCACGAGCCAGCCCTCGTCCGTCGCCTCGAGCGCGCCCGGCGCGAGCGTGAGCGGCGGCGAGCCCGGGTCGGTCACGGCGAGGCAGTCCTCCGGGCCGTCGGGGGCGCGCTGGAGCGCGCGCGGCCAGGCCGGCAGGTCGAGGTCGTCCGGCGCGGGGCGCCGCGCGAGCCCGTCCGCGACGGCGGTCGGGTCGCCCGCGAGCGGCACCGCCCGGCCCGCGACCTCGATGACGGCCGAGTCGGCGTGCGCGTCCTCGGGCGCGGTGAGCAGGTCGGCGGGTCCGAGCATCGCGCCCGGCACGCCGAGCACCCAGCCCTCGCGTCGCTCGTCGCTCGACCAGAGCCGGCCTTCCTGCCACGCGAGCTGCGCGCGCCGCGGGTGGGGGACGGGCGCGCCCGGCGGGAGCAGCGAGTGGCCGATGGGGATCGACGGGCGCCACGTGAGCCACGCGGGGTCGGGGCGCGTCGCGAGCGTGAAGCGGTGGCCGGTGGACACGCGCTCGCCCTCGCCGGGCGTCGCGAGGGCGACGCCGCCCCGCACGAGCGACTCGAGGCTCTCGAGGTGCAGGCTGGCGCCCGTGATGCCGACGTCGAGGCCGACGCCGCTCGTCTCCCAGAAGCGCGTGCCGGGGCGCACGAGCGCGGCGTACTCCTCGCGGATGCGCGCCTGGACCTCGACGCTGCGTCCGTCGCTCGCGAGGCTCACCGAGAGCACGCTGCCCACCTGGATGCGGCGGTAGGTCACGGGCGAGCCCGCGACGAGGCTCCCGCGGCTGCTCCCCTCGAGCACGATGTCGAGTCCGGGCAGGAGCGCGTCGGGGATCGGCGGGCGGTCGAGCCCGACGAAGTGACGCTGCGGCGGGCCGCCGCCGGGGATGACCTCGAGGTAGCGGTCGCCGACGAGCGTGTCGAGGCCCGTGACGCCGGCCCACCCGAAGCTCGGGCGCACGACCCAGAAGCGGCTGCCGACCCGCGCGAGGCCCTCCGCGTCGGGCGCGAGCGCGAGCGCGACGCGCACGCCGTCCTCGCCGGCGGCGTAGCTCACGTCGACGACCTCGCCGGCGACGATGCCGCGGTGCCGCAGCGTGTCGCCCGCGCGCAGGCCGTGCCCGTGCTCGAAGCGGATGTGCACGGTCGTGCCGCGCGCGCCCCACGACTGCCAGCCGAGCACGCCCGCGAGCGCCGCGGCGGCGAGCGGCACGAGCCAGACGGCGGACCAGCGGGGCGCGGGGTCGACGCGCGCGACGGGTGGGGTGTCGTCGGTCATGCGGGGTCCCGCCAGAGGCTGTGGGGGTCGAAGCTCGCGCTCGCCGCGAGGTTGAGCAGCACGCACGCGGTGAACGCGAGGGCCGCGGGGCCGGCCGTGAGGTCGACGAGCTGACCGAGCTTGAGCACGGCGACGAGCACGGCGACGAGCAGCACGTCGAGCATGCCCCAGCGGCCGGTCCACTCGACGAGGTGCCAGGTCCACGCACGCAGCCGCGGCGCGAGGCCGGTGCCCGCGCCGGCGAGCAGGAAGAGTCCGGCGAGCTTGCCGAGCGGCAGCACGACCGAGCAGAGGAGCACGACGACGCCGACGAGCACCTGGCCGTCGGTGACGAGGCCGACGCCGCCGGAGAGCACGCTCGCCTCGTGCACGGCGCCGAGGCGCTCGACGCGCATGATGGGCAGGCCGACCGCGACGGGGTAGAGCGCGAGCGCGCCGAGGGCGAGCGCGGCGGTGCGCCGGTTGCTGCGGAGCTTCTCGCGACGGTTGCCGAACGACGTGTGGCACCTCACGCACCGGACGCGTTGCGTCGGCTCGACGTGCGGGATGCGCTGCACGAGTCCGCAGCAGCTGCACGCGGCGAGGGGCAGGCCGGGCGAGGTCATCGCGCGGCAGTCTAACCCGCGCCCCCCCGGCCTCCGCCCGTGGCGATCCCGGGGAGCCGGAACGCACGGAGGCGGCCCGGTCGGGGGCCGCCTCCGAGGAGTCTTCGAGGTGGGGGAGGGACGTCTCTCTTCCGGGGATGCGTCCTGTCGTGGCGGCGGGGAGCCCGGGTTCCGCGGGCGCCGCCGTCGGGGTCCTGCGGCCGGGGGCGGCGCCGCGGGTCGCGCGCCGCCGCCCCCGGGGTGGAGGTCAACGGAACTGGGCGGCCTCGGTGGAACCGGCGAGCGCGGTCGTCGACGACGTGCCGCCGGAGACCGCGTCGGACACGGCGTCGAAGTAGCCCGTGCCGACCTCGTGCTGGTGCTTCGTCGCGCCGTAGCCGTGCTCCTCGGAGCAGAACTCCGACTGCTGCAGCTCGGAGTAGGCGGCCATGCCGTGGTCGCGGTACTTGCGCGCCAGCTCGAACATCGAGTGGTTCAGGCTGTGGAAGCCGGCGAGCGTGACGAACTGGAACTTGTATCCCATCGCGCCCAGCTCGCGCTGGAACTTCGCGATGGTCTCCTCGTCGAGCTTCGCGCGCCAGTTGAAGGACGGGCTGCAGTTGTACGCGAGGAGCTTGCCGGGGAACTCGGCGTGGATCGCGTCGGCGAACTGCTTGGCCTCGCCCAGGTCCGGGTGGCTCGTCTCGCACCAGATGAGGTCCGCGTACGGCGCGTAGGCGAGGCCGCGGGCGATGGCGCTCTCGATGCCGCTGCGGATGTGGAAGAAGCCCTCGGGCGTCCGCTCGCCGGTGCAGAAGGCCTTGTCGCGGTCGTCGATGTCCGACGTGAGCAGGTTCGCGCTGTCGGCGTCCGTGCGCGCGATGATGAGCGTCGGGACGTTCATGACGTCCGCGGCGAGGCGCGCTGAGTTGAGCGTGCGGATGAAGCTCTGCGTCGGCACGAGCACCTTGCCGCCGAGGTGGCCGCACTTCTTCTCGGACGCGAGCTGGTCCTCGAAGTGCACGCCGGCGGCGCCGGCCTCGATCATCGCCTTCATGAGCTCGAAGGCGTTGAGCGGACCGCCGAAGCCGGCCTCGGCGTCGGCGACGATCGGCTGGAACCAGTCGACCTCGTCGCCGCCCTCCATGTGCTGGATCTGGTCGGCGCGCTGGAGCGTGCGGTTGATGCGGCGCACGACGTCGGGGACGCTGCTCGCCGGGTAGAGGCTCTGGTCGGGGTACATCTGGCCGGCGTTGTTCGCGTCGGCCGCGACCTGCCAGCCGCTCAGGTAGATCGCCTTGAGGCCGGCGCGGACCTGCTGCATGGCCTGGTTGCCGGTGAGCGCGCCGAGCGCGTTGATGTACGGCTCGGTGTGGAGGTACCGCCAGAGCTTCTCGGCGCCGTGGCGCGCGAGGGAGTACTCGATGGGCAGCGAGCCGGAGAGCCGCGCCACGTCCTCGGGCGTGTAGTCCCGGACGATGCCGTCGAAGCGACCGGGCAGGTCGCCGGCGATGCGGTTCGTTCCGTTGCTGTGTCCGTTGGAGGCTGACATGGTGGGTGGTCCGTGTTGGGGGGAGAGTGTGTGCGGGGAGAGGTGTGCGGTGAGGGGGCGCGCGTCAGGCGGAGCGCGTGAGGATGCGGTCGTAGGCGGGGAGCGTGAGGAAGGCCTCGCACTCCTCGGCGGTGGTCATGGCGTCGAAGAGGCCGGCGGCCTCGGCGAAGCGCCCGCCCTCGAAGCGCGCGTCGCCGAGCGCCTCGCGGATGGACTTCAGCTCCTCGAAGAGGACGCTGCGGAAGAGCTCGGCCGTCACGGTGCGCCCGTCCTCGAGCGCGGCCCGGTGGCGGATCCACTGCCAGATCTGCGTACGCGAGATCTCGGCGGTCGCCGCGTCCTCCATGAGGTGGTAGAGCGGCACGCAGCCGTTCCCGTCGAGCCAGGCCTCGAGGTACTGCACGCCGACGTTGACGTTCTGGCGCAGGCCGGCCTCGGTGATCCCGCCCTCGGGGACGCGGAGGAGGTCCTCCGCGGTGACGTCGACGTCGGCGCGCGCCACGTCGAGCTGGTTCGGTCCGGACAGGCGCGCGTCGAAGATCTCCTTCGCGACGGGCACGAGCGCGGGGTGCGCGACCCACGTGCCGTCGTGGCCGTCGCCGACCTCGCGCTCCTTGTCGGCGCGCACCTTGCCGAGCGCCTCCTCGTTGGCGGCCGGGTCGTCCTTGATGGGGATCTGCGCGGCCATGCCGCCCATGGCGTGCACGCGGCGGCGGTGGCAGGTCTTGATGAGGAGCTGGCTGTAGCTGCGCAGGAAGTGCTGCGTCATCCCGACCCGGCCGCGGTCGGGCAGCACGAAGTCCGGCCGCTTCGCGAAGGTCTTGATGAAGCTGAAGATGTAGTCCCAGCGTCCGCAGTTCAGGCCGGCGCTGTGCTCGCGCAGCTCGTAGAGGATCTCGTCCATCTCGAAGGCCGCGAGGATGGTCTCGATGAGCACCGTGGCCTTGATGGTCCCGCGCGGGATCGAGAGCGCGTCCTGCGCGGCGCAGAAGACGTCGTTCCAGAGCCGCGCCTCGAGGTGGCTCTCCATCTTCGGCAGGTAGAAGTACGGGCCCGTGCCGCGCGCGAGCAGCTCGTGCGCGTTGTGGAACATGTAGAGCGCGAAGTCGAAGATCGACGCGGAGAAGGGCTCGCCGTCGACGAGCACGTGCTTCTCGGCGAGGTGCCAGCCGCGCGGGCGCACGACGAGGACGGCCGGGTCGTCGACGAGCTCGTAGCGCTTGCCCGTCTCCGGGTGCGTGAAGTCGATCGTCCTGCGGACGGCGTCGGCGAGGTTCACCTGCCCGTGGACGATGTTGTCCCAGGTGGGGGAGTTGCTGTCCTCGAAGTCCGCCATGAAGACGTTCGCGCCCGAGTTGAGCGCGTTGATGATCATCTTCCGGTCGACCGGGCCGGTGATCTCGACGCGGCGGTCGAGGAGGTCGTCGGGCAGCGGGGAGACGATCCAGTTGCCGGCGCGGACGTCCGCCGTGGCGGCGAGGAAGTCGGGGCGCTCGCCGGCGTCGAGGCGCTCCTGGCGGGCGCGGCGCGCGGCGAGGAGCTCGCGGCGGCGCGGCTCGAAGCGGCGGTGGAGCTCGGCGGCGAAGGCCAGGGCGTCGGGGCCCAGGACGCGCTCGGCCGCGGGGCCGCGGGGCGCGAGGATGCGGACGCCCTCGACCACGGGGGCGGCGGGTTCGGAGGTTCGCGTGGGCGGCACGTTCATGGGGTCACGGTCTGGGAGGCGCGCGGGGCGGGCGATTCCTGCGGACACGACCGCCGCGGGCGGTCAGCCAGGACGCTGTGAAGTATTGACCATTCCAGGAGATCGTCAATAAGTGCTTGTGAAATAAGGTGTAATGACTGATACAAGCTGACTGTTGTGTTTTGTAATCTTGTCAATCGCAGTCAACGCCGAAGATCGGGGCGACCCGGCCCCCGGAGGACCGCCATGGCGCCCCGTCAGCGACTCGGCCACCGCGTCCGCAAGGAACGCAAGCAGCGCGGCCTCACCCAGGCCCAGATGGCCAAGGCCCTGGGGATCTCGGCCAGCTACCTCAACCTCATCGAGAACGACAAGCGGCCGCTCACGGTGCCGCTGCTGCTCAAGCTCGCGCAGACGTTCGGGCTCGACCTCCAGGCCCTCGCCGAGGACGACGAGACGCGCCTCGTCCAGGACCTCGAGGAGGTCTTCGCGGACCGCCTCTTCGACCACAACGCGCCGGCGCCGGCCGCGGTGGAGGAGGTCGTCTCCGCGTCGCCCGAGGTGAGCCGCGCCGTCGTCGCGCTCTACCGGGCGTACCAGGCGAGCCTCTCCGACCGGGACGCGCTCGCCGGCAAGCTCGCGGGGACGGACGGCGGCTCCGGCGTGCTCGACCCGCCGCGCCTCCCGTCCGAGGAGGTGAGCGACCTCATCCAGGACTGCAGCAACCACTTCCCCGAGCTCGAGTCGGCGGCGGCGCTCCTGCGCGAGGAGGCCGACGGCCTCTCGGACACCCTCGACCGCGGGCTCACGCGGCACCTGGGCGAGCGCCACGGCGTCCACGTCGAGATCGTCCCCGCGGACGAGGCGGGCTCCGCCGTGCGTCGCTTCGAGCAGGCGCGCGGCCGCCTCCTCCTCTCGGAGGTGCTCCCGCCACGCAGCCGCAGCTTCCAGCTCGCGCACCAGATCGCGCTCCTCGAGCACCGGCCCGTGCTCGACGGCTACCTCGCGCGCGGCAACCTCTCCACGGACGAGAGCCGCACGCTCGGCCGCGTCGCGCTCGCCAACTACTTCGCGGGCGCGGTGCTCATGCCGTACACGCCGTTCCTCCAGGCCGCCCGCTCCGTGCGCTACGACATCGAGATGCTGGGCCACCGCTTCCGCACGAGCTTCGAGCAGGTCTGCCAGCGCCTCACCTCGCTCAACCGGCCGGGCGAGCAGGGCGTGCCGCTCCACATGGTGCGCGTGGACATCGCGGGGAACATCAGCAAGCACTTCAGCGCGAGCGGCATCCGCTTCGCCCGCTTCAGCGGCGCGTGCCCGCGCTGGAACGTCCACGCGGCCTTCATGCAGCCGGGCTTCATCCGCACGCAGCTCTCGCGCATGCCGGACGGCACCACCTATTTCTGCATCGCGCGCACGGTGCGCAAGGAGGGCGGCGGCTTCCGTGCGCCGCAGAGCCGGCTCGCCATCGGCCTGGGCTGCGAGGTGAGTCACGCGCGGGAGCTCGTCTACGCGGACGGCATCGACCTCGAGAACCTCGACGCCGCGGAGCCCATCGGCCCGACGTGCCGCCTGTGCGACCGCATGGACTGCCGGCAGCGCGCCCTGCCGCCGCTCCACTCGCGCCTCGGCGTGGACGAGAACGTCCGCGGCCTGTCCTTCTACGTGGCGCCCGTGACCGGGACCTCCGGGTGAGGCGTCGACCGCGGCCCGCGCCTCGGACGCGCGGCCGGCGCTGCTACACTGCGCGCGCTCCGGCCGGGCGGCGGTCCGGCCGCGGGACACGGCGGCGAGCGGGAGGTACCTGAGCACATGGACCCGAGGGTCTGGCACCGACACTACGACCGGGGCGTCCCCCCGTCGCTCGCGTACGAGGACCTCACGGTGCACGGGCTCCTCGAGCGCTCGGCCGCGCGCCACCCGGACCGGGACGCGCTCGTGTTCCTCAACGCGCGGCTCACGTACCGCCGCCTCCAGGAGCAGGTCGACCGGCTCGCGACGGCGTTCACGCGGATGGGCCTCGCCCCCGGCGATCGCGTCGCGATCCACCTGCCGAACCTGCCGCAGACGGTCATCGCCTACTACGCGACCCTCGCCTGCGGCGCGCGCGCGGTCATGACGAACCCGCTCTACGTGCCGCGCGAGATCGAGCACCAGTGGAACGACGCGGGCTGCCGGATCGCGGTGACCGCCGACTTCCTCTGGCAGCGCACCGTCGCCGAGGTGCGGGAGCACGTGCCGGTCGAGCACGTGATCATCGCGTCGATCCCCGAGTACCTGCGCTTCCCGCTCAAGCAGCTCGCGCCGCTCAAGCTCCGGAAGCAGGACCCGCCGGCCATCGCGCCCATGCCGCGCGGCGAGGGGCTCCACGCCTTCCGCGCCCTCGTCGACGGGACGCCGCCCGAGCCGCCGCGCCCCGAGGTCGACCCGGGCGACACCGCGGTCCTCCAGTACACGGGCGGCACGACCGGCGTCTCGAAGGCCGCGATGCTCAGCCACCGCAACCTCGTGTGCAACGTGGAGCAGTGCTGCGCGTGGATGACCTCGCTCGAGGACGGGCGCGAGGTGTTCCTCGCCGCGCTCCCGTACTTCCACATCTTCGGGATGACCATCGCGCTCAACCAGCCCGTCGCGATGGGCGCCACCGTGCTCCTCGCGCCGAACCCGCGCGACACGGGCGCGCTGCTCGCCGGCATCGAGAAGCACCGCGTGTCCGTGTTCCCCGCGGTGCCGAAGATGCTCGCCGCGCTCGTCGCGCGACCCGACGTCTCGTCGCGCGACCTCACGAGCGTCAAGGCCGTGTTCAGCGGCTCGGCGCCGCTGCCCGAGGACACGCGTCGCCGCTTCGAGGAGGCGACGGGCGCGCGCATCTTCGAGGGCTTCGGCATGACCGAGGCGTCGCCGGCCACGCACGCGAACCCCGTGTACGGCGTGCGCAAGCCGGGCACCGTCGGCCTGCCGTTCCCCGACACCGACGCGCGCATCGTCGCGATCGACGACCACGACGTGCCGCTCCCGCCGGGACAGGAGGGCGAGCTCGTCATCCGCGGGCCGCAGGTCATGCAGGGCTACTGGAACCGGCCCGACGAGACCGCGGACATGCTGCGCGAGGGCTGGCTGCACACGGGCGACCTCGCCGTCATGGACGACGAGGGCTACTTCAAGATCGTCGGCCGCAAGAAGGACATGATCCTGGCGAGCGGATACAACGTCTTCCCCGACGAGATCGACCACGTGCTCACGGACCACCCGGCGGTCGCGGAGGCCTGCACGATCGGCGTGCCCGACAGCCAGCGCGGCGAGAGCGTCAAGTCGTTCGTCGTGCTCGAGCCCGGCGCGTCGGCGACGGCGGAGGAGCTCGAGGCGTACTGCCGCGAGAACCTCGCCGCCTACAAGGTGCCGCGCGCGTTCGAGTTCCGCGACGACCTCCCGCGCAGCGCCATGATGAAGCTGCTGCGCCGCGAGCTCCGGGACGAGGAGATCGCGGCTGCGGCCGGGGGCCCGCCGGGCGCCTGACCGTCGGGACGGCCGCGCGGACTTCCGTCCGGCGCGGCGCGGCTGCTAGCCTCTCGCGGTCGCCGAGACGCGCGACCGGACGCCTCCTCCGAGGGTCGTCCGGCGCCGCGTCCCGGGCGACCTCGGGACGGGGGCGTGGCGGAACTGGCAGACGCAGGGGACTTAAAATCCCCTGGCCCGCACGGGCCGTCCGGGTTCGATCCCCGGCGCCCCCACGCGCGACCCGGCCGGCGACCCGCGCGCTCAGGTGGTTGTCCCCGCGCGGCTTACGACGGCGCGGCCCCGGCGCGCGCGACGCGTCGCGCCGCGCGACGCGCGTCCTCGCGGGGCGTCGACCCGGTCGCGGCGACGAGCGACGGCGTGCGGTCCCGGACGGCCGGTCCCTGTGTCGCGATTCTCCCGGGGGGAGACGCGCCCGCCGCACCCGCGCGCGACGGGCGCCGCCGCGTCGTCCGACACGCCGCGCGACGACGCGCGGGCGACGAGGCCCGACGCGCCCGACACCTCCGGCTCGCGCGCGGGCGCTGCGACGAGATCGCGAAAACCCCGAAAAACACAGGGCCTCCGCGTCTTGAAGCGGCCGCGGCACGCCGTTAGTGTCTCGACCACACTTCCTTTTCCCCGGGTGAAAGCCCCGCACACGAACCAACACGAGGACAGCAGATGCCCGCTACCAAGGCCAAGGCCGCCGTGAAGCCCCGCACCAAGTCCGAGATCCTCCGCAACATCGCCGAGAACACCGCGATGACCGCGCACGGATCAGCGAACACTTCCCACGAGGCACTCCCTGGGCCGCACCAGCCCGGATCGCCGGGGGTGCCGTCCGGGGACACCGGGGGAGTGGGGCCGATCACGAAATGCTCATACAGCCGCACCGCCGGGGTACGCGCGAACTGCGCGACCGGCCCAGGGATAGGCAGCCGAAAACTCACCCAGGGGTCATCGGCGTCCGGCGCCTCTCGACCGGTTAGCGGCGGGACACCTGCCGCGTCCAGTCCGTACGGTTCC
>JAUIEF010000062.1 GCA_030428785.1 bacterium | reverse complement strand
TCGCCCTGCTCGCGCGCGCCGACCTGCTCGTGACGAACGACACCGGACCGCTGCACCTCGCCGACGCCGTGAGCACGCCGGCCGTCGCGCTCTACGGTCCGAACACGCCCCACCGGTACGGTCCGCGCCTGCCCGCGTCGCGCGCCGTGTTCGCGGACCTGCCGTGCAGCCCCTGCCTCGACGACCGGAGCATGAAGCGGTCGGCGTGTCGCCGGTACCGGTGCATGGAGGCGCTCGACGTCGCCGCGGTGGCCCGCGCCTGCGCCGAGGCGCTCGGCGGCCGGGCACGTGCGACGCCCGCCGTCCGGCCGGAGGTCCATGCCGTCCACCCGTGAGCGCGCGCGCCGGTACCTCGCCCTCGCGCGCGCCGTGCGCCGGGCGCGCCGCGCGCCGTGGGACCCGTTCAAGCTCACGTGGATCCTCACGGAGGCGTGCTCGCAGCGCTGCCGGTCGTGCCACCTGTGGGCGACGACGCCGCACCCCGGGCCGGACCTCGACACGGTGCGCGCCGTCGTCCGCGCGAACCCGCAGCTCACGTGGGTGAACCTCTCGGGCGGCGACTTCGTCGAGCGTGCCGACGCGCCGCGGCTCGTGGAAGCCGTCGTCGACGGGCTGCCGGACCTCGCGCTCCTGGACTTCCCCACCGCGGGCCAGGACACGGACGCCGTGCTCGCGGCGCTCGAGCCGGCGCTCGCGTCGGAGGTGCCGCGCGTGTACGTCACCGTGAGCCTCGACGGGCCCGACGAGGTACACGACCGCGTGCGCGGTTCGGCGGGCTCCGCGTCGCGCGCGCGCGCGACCCTCGACGCGCTGCGCGGCATCCGTCGCCCCGGGTTCACGGCGGTGGCCGGGCTCACGCTCTCGGCGCACAACCTCCGTGACGACGGGCCGCCGGAGGCCGTGCTCCCGCCGGACGTCCCCGCGGACGCGCTGCACCTCAACCTCGCGCACCGGTCGACGCACTACTACCGCAACCGCGACGAGAGCGTGCCGGACGCCGAGCGGGCGCTCGCCGTGATCGACGCCGTGACGGCCCGGCGAGACCGGCGCTGGTCGCCGCTCGAGCTCGTGGAGCGCCGCTACTGGGCGCTCGCGCGGCGGTACCTGACGAACGGCGACGTCGGCGGTCGGTGCGGCGCGCTCCGGGGCAGCGTGTTCCTCGCGGCCGACCTCACCGTGTACCCGTGCTCGATCTTCGACCGCCCGCTCGGCAACCTGGGGGACGTGGACCTCGCGCTGAGACGACTCCCGGAGCTCGCGGCCGCCGACGGCGCGCTCGCGGACGTCGAGGCGCGGGCGTGCCCGGGCTGCTGGTCGCCGTGCGAGGCGTTCCCGACCCTCCTCGTCGGACTGGGGCGGCCTCTTTGAACCGCGCGGCGGCGGCCCTCGTGCTCCTCGCGCTGCTGGCCCACGGGATCGGGCTCGCGAACGGCTTCGTGTACGACGACCACCGGTTCGTCGTGCAGAACCGCGCGCTCGCGGGCGTGTCGATCGCCGACGCGCTCCTCGACCCGTCGACGCACACGGCGGACCTCGACCGGGACGTCTATCGCCCGCTGCGGCTCCTCGGACACGCGTGGGACCTCCGTCGCTGGGGTCCCGATCCCTTCGGGTTCCACCTGCACTCGATCCTCGCGCACGTCGCGGCCGTGCTCGTGGCGTACGGCGTGCTGCGCGCGCTGCTCGCGACCGGCGAGGACCCGCGCGCGGGCGAGGCGCCTGCGTTGCTCGGCGCGGGGGTCCTCGCGACGCACCCGCTGGGCGTGGAGGTCGTCGGCTGGGTGTCGAGTCGCGGGGATCTCTACGGCGCGCTCCTCGCGTGGCTCGCGCTCGGGCTCGTGACGGGGCGTCGGGCCGGGCGCGCCGCGACCCTCGTCGGAGCCGCCGTGGTCGCGTGCCTCGCCGTGCTCGGGAAGGAGTCCGCGCTCGTCGTCCCGGCCGTGGCCTGGGCGGCGTGGCGGCTCCTCGGGCGCGGGAGCCGGCTCGCGCCCTGGGCGCTCGGCGCCGGCGTCGCCGCCGCGCTCGTGCTGCGCCAGGCGGCGCTCTCGGGCGCCAGCCCCGTGCAGACGCCGCCGCACGGGGGCGACGCGTGGACGCAGGTGGCCTGGGCGCTCCACGGTCTCGGACGGACGCTCGGGGCGCTCGTGCTCCCGACGGGCCTCTCGGTCGAGTACCCGCAGGACTCCTGGGCTCAGGGGCCCATCCCGGTGTGGATCCGGCCGCGCACGCTCCTGGGGCTCGCGGCCGTCGTCGCGCCCTTCGCGCTCCGCGGCCTGGGACGGCGCCGGGCCGCCTTCCTCGCCGCCTGGCCGCTCCTCGCCTGGCTGCCGTCGGGGAGCCTGCTCGTCACGCTGCGCGACCTCGTGAACGACCGCGCGGCGTACCCGCTGCTCCCGGCCGCCGGGGCGTTGCTCGGACTGGCCGTCGGCGAGGACCGGCGGAGGGCGTGGGTCCTGCTGCTCGTCGTCGCGACGCCGCTCGCCTGGCTGAGCGTCGAGCGCACGCAGGTCTTCCGGGACGACGCCGCCCTCTGGACCGACGTCCTTCGCAAGGACTCGCGCTCCGTGCGGGCGCACCTGGGGCTCGCGACCGTCGTGGAGGACGAGCCCCGCCGCCGCGCGCACCTCGCGCACGCGGTGGAGAACAGCCGGCCCGGCAGCAAGCTCGAGGCGATCGCCCTCGCGCAGCTCGGGGACCACGTGCTGCACCGGGGCGGCGACGCGGGGCACGCCCTGCCGGTGCTCGAGCGGGCGCTGCCGGCGCTCCGGCGCTGGGAGTCGTTGGAACGGCCCCTCGCGGAGACCGAGGCGACGGCCGCGTCCCTCGCGCAGGCCTACGAGGAGCTCGGGCGATCCGCGGACGCGGAGGCCGTGCTCGACGAGGCGATCGAGCGGTCAGCCGACCCGACGGTGCTCCTCGTCCGGCGCGCGCTCCTGCGGCTCGTCAGGACGGAGCGCGATACGTCGGACGCGAACGTCGCCGACCTCGAACAGGCGATCCGCGCGGCGGAGGCCGTGCGTCCGGACCACCCGCTCGTGCGGTCGTTGCGGCCGCTCGTGGAGCGTCGACGCGCGGGGGCGCCGGAGGTCAGCCGTCCTTGAGGTCGCCGGGCTGGCCGGCGCCGCCGCCGGACTTCTGCCCGCCGCCGCCGCCCTCGCCGGAGCCCGCGTCGGAGCCGCCCTCGCCCGCGGAGGGCTGGTCGGTGCGCTTCGCCTTGCGACCCTTCTTGTTGCCCAGCGAGAGCACGGTCTCGCCCGGGGGCAGCTTGCGCATCTTGCCCATGTTCTCGGACTTGGGCGCCTTGAGGTTGCGCAGCAGCGGGACGGCCTCCTTCTTCTTGTAGGTGGCCATCATGAAGAGGGGTTCACCGTAGCGGCCGACGCCCTCGATGAGCTCGGGGTGCACGAAGAGCTCGGTCCCGTTGCGGTCGACCGTCTTGATCGCGCCGTTGGGGAGGACCTCGCCGATCTCCTTGTACCGCTCGATCTGGGCGCGGGCGTCGTCGAGCCGCTGCTGGAGCTTCCGCTCGCGGGGCGTGACGTTCATCACCGTCGGGGTCTTCGCCGTGGGGGCGGCGACCTCGGCGGGCTCGGCGTCGATGGGGTCGTCCAGGAGCGCGAACCAGCCGACGGTGCCGACGAGACCGGCGACGCCGATCAGGACGAGGGCCGAGAGCGGGGAGTTCTTCACGGTGAGGGCCTCTTCATCGGGCAGGAGGGGGGTCTTCGGGTTCCAGCGGACCCCGGCGCGAGGACGATGGATTATACCATCGGACGTGCCGGCCGGTTCGTCCGCGGGGGCCTTCGGGGGCGTGCCCGGGTGACGAAACGAGATCCGTCACGTTGGTACGATGCCTCGTATCGAGACGCTGGCTCCGAATCCTTAGAACCGAGGGACCTCCCCCATGGTGACTCCGCTCCTCGCCGCGATCCTGCTCGCGGCGCCGCTCCTCCCGGCGCCCGTCTCCGCCACCCGCGCCGCTCCCGAGACCCCCCTGCTCGTCGCCGAGCCCTCCGAGGTGGAGTTCGGGGACGTGTTCCAGGGCGAGCAGCTCCTCCAGGAGGTCAAGGTCCGGAACACCGGCGACGGGGGCTTCCCGCTCGCCAGCATCCAGACGAGCTGCGGCTGCACGGCGGCCAGCATCCTGGGCCCCGACGGGGCCGAGTACCCGACCCGCACGGCCGGCAACGACCCGATCCTCATCCTCGAGCCGGGTGAGGAGATGATCGTGAACGTGGAGTTCAACACGACCGGCAAGAGCGGCGACGTGAAGCAGAAGATGACGCTCCACCCGGCCGATCCCGGCCTGACGCCGCTCGAGGTCGGCGTGCACGTGCGGGTCACGAAGGCGCTCCAGGTGACCCCCGCCTGGCTCAACCTCAACAAGATCCCGAAGACCGGGCGCGTCGAGGAGATCGTCGTCGTCGAGGCGGTCGAGATCGGCGAGTGGGACATCACCGGCTTCTCGAGCCAGATCGAGGGCGTCGCGCTGCCGCCCTACCTCGAGTTCGAGGTGCTGGACACCGAGGGTGCGCGTCGCCGCGTGCGCGTGGCCATCGACGGGGACCGCCCCGTGGGCGCCATGTCGGCGCGCGTCGCGATCGAGATCGAGCACGAGCGCATCAAGCGGGCCGACTTCGCGGTGACGGCCATCGTCGAGCCGAACGTGGCCTTCGACACCGGCAACAGCTCGTACCAGGACAGCGTGAACTTCGAGCACGTCCAGGCGGACGAGAAGGTCACGCGGACGATCAAGATCGTCAACAAGGACCCGGCGGTGCCCTACCGGCTCCAGACCGTGGACCTGCTCGCCAGCCAGAAGGACTTCTTCTCGACGACCACGCGGACCGTCGAGGAGGGCGTGTCGTACGAGGTGGACATCACGGTCGACGGCGCGCTCGGCGCCCCGTTCTTCCGCGGCAGCGTCGTCCTGCGCGCGGAGCACCCCGACCTCCCGAGCAAGATGATCCCGTTCCACGGCTGGGTGCAGAAGTAGCCGCTCGTGGACGCCGGACCGGAGGACGAGTCACGCGGGTCCTCCGGGTCCGGAGGCCTCACGACGATCCTCGCGATCGTCGTGGGCATCGGCGTGCTCGCCGGCGGCTGGTGGCTGTCCCGTGAGCAGCAGCTGACGATCATCGTGGTGTCGCTCGACACCACCCGACCGGACCACCTCTCCGCCTACGGCTACGACCGGGAGACCACGCCGACGCTCGCCCGCCTCGCTCGGGAGGGCACCCGGTTCACGTCCGCGCGGTCCACGACCTCGTGGACGCTCCCGTCGCACATGTCGTTGTTCACGGGGCTGCCGCCGGACCTGCACAACGTCACGATCGACTTCCAGACGCTCGACCTCGGGCGTCCGACGATGGGCGAGATCTTCTCGGACGCGGGCTTCCGGACGACGGGCGTGTACTCGGCGCCCTACGTCCACGACCGATTCGGCTTCGCGCGCGGCATGGATCTCTACGAGTCCGCGACGCGCAACCCGATGGTCTACGACCTGCCGCCCGAGCGCATGTCCGACCCGCAGCTCATGTCCCAGCTCGAGCTCAACTCGCACCGCGAGGTCACGAGCCGGCGCCTCCGGGACCGGGCGACGCACGTGCTCACCAAGCGGCGGGCGTACCCGAAGACGTTCCTCTTCCTGCACTTCTTCGACCCCCACTACGACTACCTGCCGCCGGCTGCGCAGCGCGCCGCGTTCACGGACCCGCGCTATCGCGGCCCGGTGGACGGGCTCGAGGTGCTCGGCCGGCCGGAGAGCATCCACCCGGGCATGGCTCCGGCGGATCGCGCGCAGCTCATGGGGCTGTACGACGCCGAGATCCGCTTCGTCGACGACAGCCTCGCGGACGTCGTCGCGGCCGTGGAGGAGTCAGGGCGCCTCGGCTCGACGATCGTCGTCGTGACCGGTGACCACGGCGAGGAGTTCTTCGAGGACGGGCGCATCGGGCACCGCATGACGCTGCGCGAGGAGGTGCTCCGCGTCCCGCTCATCGTCTGGGGACCGGGCCTCGTCCCCGAGGGCCGCGTCGTGGAGGACGACGTCGCGCTCTACGACGTGCTCCCGACGCTCATGGACTACGCCGGACTCGAGCCCGACGACCGGATCTACGGCCGGAGCCTGCGTCCGCTCATCGAGGGCGGGTCGCTCCCGCCGCGCCCCACGACCGCGGCGCTCACGTTCCTGCACCGGGACGGCCCGGAGTACTACACCCGGCACGACGCCTGCGTGTACGACGGCATGAAGTACGTGCGGCGCCTCCGCGTGCCGTGGTCGCCCGAGGACCCGACGCGCATCGACAACGTCCCCGACCTCGCCTCGGCCGAGATCGAGGTCTACGACCTGGAGGCCGACCCCGGTGAGCGGGAGAACCTCATCTCGAAGCGGGGCCAGGACCCGCGGGTCGAGGGCATCATCCGGACATTCGAGGCCGAGCAGGCGCGGCAGGAGTCTGCGCTCCGGACGTTCCGTCCGGAGGGGTCCCCCACCGACGGCCATGTGCCTCAGGACTTCGACGACGTCCTGCGCCAGATGAAGATGATGGGCTACCTCGAGGACATCGGTGCGGCCTCGCCGCCGCAGGCGGGTCCTCCCGGCCAGGACGGGTGACCGGCCGACGATCCGCAGTCTCTGCGGGCCGCGCGTGAGACCGGAATGCGCGGCCGCTCGGTCGAGCGGCCGATCGGCCTACCCGGTCAGCCCGAGAGCGCCACGGCGTCGCCGCCGCGGGAGATGACCTCGCCCAGCGCGACCTCGGCCTGCTTGAGGACCGTGTCGAAGAAGATCGACTCGTCGCCGTCCTGGGTCGAGACGCCGACGCTCACGCTCACGCGCAGCGGGCGGTCGTCGGCGCGGACGTCCAGCTCGGAGACGCGGTCGTGGAGGCGCTGGGCGAGGAGCTCCGCGCCCTTGGCGTCCGTGTGCGGCAGCACGACGACGAAGCGCTCGCCGAGACGACCCACGAAGTCACAGCTCCGCGAGTGCCGGTTGAGCAGGTCGGCGACGGCGCCCTCGACGCGGTCGCGCACGTCCGAGCCGTGGAGGTCGCCGAGCGCGCCGAGCCGATCGATCTCGAGCAGGATGCACGAGAGCTCGTACTGGTAACGACGCGCGCGCGAGAACTCGATCTTCAGCAGATGGAGGATCTGCGTGTAGGAGAAGAGCCCCGCGTCCACGTCGTTCTTCGCTCGCTCGTCTCTCACACCCTGATTATCGACCGCGGGGGGTTGCGCCTGAAGAGCGAGCCGACGGAGGGCGCCGTGACGTCGACCCGGATCACGGAGCCGATCGCGATCCCACCTCCCGAGGGTCGCACGACCCGGCCCACAAAAAAGCTGGTCCTGCCCGTTTCCGGACAGGACCAGCTGGATCAGTTCGGTGGCCTATGGGGCTGGAGATGGCGGTTGGGGAGGGGAAAACGGCTCAAGCCCCACGAGCCACCCACGTCATGTGAATCTCGTGAGTCAAGCTAGGCCCGACTCGTGGATCCACATCCTGCGGCATCCGTCGATCCCTGTCAACGTCGCCCACATGTTTCCCGCAGACTTTCCACAGGGGTCCGTGGGCTGCGTCGAAAGGGCGGTTCCGAGCCCGTGGGGAGCCGGGGTCGGAACCGGCCGTCGGGCGTGGGAAGGAGGAACGACCCGCCGGGGACACGCGGAGCGCCTCCCGACGCGGCCGGCGGTCAGCCCCCGTCCCCCGGGGGATCGGCGGGCGCGGACGGCTCCTCGTCCTCGGGACCGTCGGACGGCGCCTCCGGGTCGAGGCCCAGCATCTCCCGGCGCAGCGCCTCGTAGGTCGGCAGGCCGCGGAGCGACTCGAGGTCGCCGTCCTCGTCCATCCACGTGACGTTGAGGAAGCCGTCCTCCATGGCGCCCCGCAGCTCGGCGACCGCCTCCTCCGGGTTCCCGGTGAGCGCCGCGATGCACGCCAGGTTGTAGTGCGCCATGCGCGCGTCCTGCCCGTCGAGGCTCCCGGTGAGCTGCCGGAACCACCCCGCGGCCGACGCGTAGTCGTCAAACTGTTGGTAGTGGTAAGCGATGTCGAACCAGAGGGTCCGGTAGAAGTAGATGTCGAAGCTACCGAAGCGCCCGAACGTCTCGATGAGCGGGTCGAGCACCTCGACCCGCTTGGGGAGCACGTACTGCTCGAGCACTCGGATTCGGTCGAGGATCGCCTCCGGCTGGCCGTCCTTCGCGAGCGCGAAGCGGGCGTAGCGCGAGAGGTCCACGTCGAGCTCGCGCCGGATGACCTCGTCCGGCGGGAGCGGGTCGCGCCAGTAGTCGCGCTGGGCACGGATCCGCTCGATCTGGTACTCGAGCTCGGGGTCGATGAGCAGCGGCTGGAGCGCCTGGCGCAGGGGAGGCCCGTCCGCCGCCTCCTGCGCGGCCATGACCGCCATGATGCGGATCGTGTGGTGCATCGACGTGTCGCGTGCCACGCGGACGAGCTCGTCGAAGCGGTCCTGCGTCGACGTGAACTGGCCGTCGTAGAACCCCGGGATGCCGCCGTCTCGCAGCAGCGCCTCGAGTGCGAAGACGACCTCGGGGACGTCGTCCGCGGGGCGGGGCGTCCGGCGGTGCGTGCCGCGCTCGAGGTACCAGGGCGAGTCCGGGTCGCCGGCCGCGGCCGGCGGCTCCGCGGGCCCCGCGTCCTGGAGCACCGGATGCGGTACGGGCATGGCGCTCGCCGGCGCGGCCGCGCACGCGAGGACGAGCAGCGCCGCCGCGAGCCGCCTCACGGGACCCGCACCCGATGGAAGCGCCGCTTCCCCACCTGGACGAGGTACTCGCCGGTGGCGAGCCGGTGCTGCTCGTCGCCGACCTTCTCGCCCTCGACCTTCACGCCGCCGCCCTTGATGAGCCGCCGCGCCTCGCCGCCGGACGACGCGAGCCCGACGTGCTGGAGGACCTTCACGATCCAGGCGCCGTCGGCGTCCACGAGATCGGCAGGCAGCGCGGTCTCCTCGATCTCGTCGGGCAGGCCCTTGTCGCGGAAGATGCGGTCGAACTCCTCGGCCGCCTCCGTCGCGGCGTGGTCGCCGTGGTAGAGGCGCACGAACGTGCCCGCCAGCGCCGCCTTGGCGTCGCGCGGCGACCCCGAGAGCAGCGCCTCGACCTCCGCGGCGGACACGTCCGTGCCCAGCCGGAAGTAGTCGCCCATGAGCTCGTCGGGGATGCTCATCGCCTTGCCGAACATCTCGCGCGGCGGGTCGGTGAGCCCGATCGCGTTGCCCAGGCTCTTCGACATCTTCTTCTCGCCGTCGAGCCCAGGAAGCAGCGGGAGCGTGACGCAGACCTGCGGCTCCTGACCGGCGTCGCGCATGAGGTCGCGACCGACGAGGAGGTTGAACGTCTGGTCCGTCCCACCGATCTCGATGTCGGCGCGCACCTCGACGGAGTCGCGGCCCTGCATGAGCGGGTAGAGGAACTCGTGCATGCTGATGGGCACGCCCTTCTTGAACCGCTCGTCGAAGGTGTCGCGCTCGAGCATGCGGGCGACGGTCATCGAGCCGCACAGGCGCACGGCGTCCATGAAGCCCATGCGGTCGAACCACTCGCTGTTCCGCACGACCTCCACGCGCTCCATGTCGAGCACGAGCCCGGCCTGCGCGAGGTAGGTCTCCGCGTTGGCCTCCACCTGGTCGCGGTCGAGCTGCGGGCGGGTCACGTTCTTGCCGGTCGGGTCCCCCACCATGGCCGTCGCGTCGCCGACGATGAGCACCGCGACGTGGCCGAGGTCCTGCAAGCGCCGCAGGTAGCGGAGCTGCACCGAGTGCCCGACGTGCAGGTCCGGCGAGCTCGGGTCCACGCCGAGCTTCACCCGCAGCGGACGGCCGCTCGCGACCTTCTTCGCGAGGTCCTCCTCCGTGTGGCAGGTCACCGTGCCGTCGAGGAGCGGCGTGAGGTCGGGCCGGCTCATCGGTCCGCGGCTCCGGCGTCGGTCCTCGCGCGCTCGCGGAGCCAGGTCTCCCAGGCGTAGACCGAGCGCCCCTGGGTCTCGCCGGTCAGGAAGTGGAGCGCACCGAAGCCGGCCTCGCGCTCGGCGCCCTTGAGTGCGGCGAGCGTGCTGATGAGGCGCGTGACGACCTGCTCGCGCTGCGCGACGGGCGCCGCCGCGGCGCGCAGGAAGAGCTCCTCCGGGTCGCGGTCGCCGTCCAGCTCGAACCACTCGGCGAGCGTGCCCTCCGGCTCGCGCGCGAGCGTCTCGAGCACGGCCTCCGGGAACTCCATGCGCGCCCCTCCCGACCGGACGAGCTCGCTCACGAGGTCGATCGGGTGGAACCGCGCACTCACGGTGATCCGCCGCGCGAGCACGTGCGGCTGCGGTGCGTCGAGCTCCGCCGCGAAGGTGCGCTGGAGCGGGGCGCCGCGCGCCGCGCGGCCGTCGTCACCGAAGGCCGTGGGCCAGCTCCGCCGACCGCCGAAGGACGTCGGCGACGTGCCGACGAAGTCGCGCCACTGCAGGCTGAGCTGGAGCTGCGCGTCGTCCGCGACGCCGTCGCGCGGACCCCGACCGACGACCGTGAAGTCGCCGAGCCCCAAGGGCTCGATGCCGAGCGTGATGGCGACGGTCGTCGCGATCCCGCCCGGAGGCGCCGCGAGCGAGAGCGTGTCGAGCGTCTCGACCACGCCGACGGGCGGCGGCTCGTCCTCGTCGTCGGCGCCGGCTCCCGTCGCGCACGACGGCAGCCCGGGCCCCAGGAGGACGATCGCGACGACCCCGGCGAGGAGCCGCGCGTCGCGCCGACCGGGCCGCCCGCGGGAACGGGCGACCCGGTCGGTCGCGCGGGCGTCAGCCCTGCTTCTCGGCATCCTCGTCCTGGTCCGCCGCGGCCGGCTCGTCCGCCGGAGCCTCGTCGGACGTCGACGCCTCGGCCTCCGCGGCCGCGGGCTCGGGCTCGGAGGCCTCGTCGCCGGTCGCCGCCGACTCCTCGTCGGCCGCGGGCGCCGCGTCGGCCGCGGGCTCCTCGGTCGCCGTGTCGCCGCCGCCGGCCTCGGCCGCCGCCGCCTTCTCCTCCTCCTCGGTGAGGTGGCTGTGCTGCGGCACGCCGATCATCGAGAGGCCGATCTTGCGCTCCTCGCTGTCCACCTTGAGGACGCGCACGTCGACGAGCTGGCCCTGGTTGACCACGTCCTCCGGCGTGTCGACCTTCTTGTCGGTCAGCTCGGAGATGTGGAGCAGGCCCTCGAGGCCGTCCTCGAGGCTGACGAAGACACCGAAGTTGGTGATCTTCGTCACGCGGCCGGCCACGATGTCGCCCGGGCCGTAACGGCGCGGGATCTCGTCCTGCCACGGGTCCTGCTCGAGCTGCTTCATGCCGAGGGCGACGCGGCGCTTGTCCGTGTCGACGCTCAGCACGACGGCGCGCACGAGGTCGCCCTTCTGCAGGTTGTCGCTCGGGTGGCTGACCTTCTTGGTCCAGGACATGTCCGAGACGTGCAGGAGGCCGTCGATGCCCTCCTCGATCTCGACGAACGCGCCGTAGTTCGTGAGGTTCCGCACGACACCCTCGATGATGGTGCCGACCGGGTAGCGCTCCTCGACCTCGGTCCAGGGGTTCACCTCGGTCTGCTTCATGCCGAGGCTGATCTCCTGCTTGTCCTTGTTGATCTCGAGCACGACCACGTCCACCTCGCCGCCGATCTCGACGAGCTCGCTGGGGTGGTTCACGCGCCGGGTCCAGGACATCTCGGAGATGTGGACGAGGCCCTCGATGCCGTCCTCGATCTTCACGAAGGCACCGTACGGCATGATGTTCACGACCTCGCCGGTCACGCGGCTGCCGACCGGGTACTTCTTCTCGATCTCCTCCCAGGGGGAGGACTCGAGCTGCTTGAGGCCGAGCGCGATGCGGTTCCGCTCGCGGTCGAAGCGCAGGACCTTGACCTCGAGCTCCTGCTCGAGCTGCACGACCTCGCTGGGGTGGTTCACGCGGCCCCAGGACATGTCGGTGATGTGCAGCAGGCCGTCGACGCCGCCGATGTCGAGGAACGCGCCGAAGTCGGCGATGTTCTTGACCGTCCCCTTGCGGATCTGGCCCTCCTCGAGGGTCTCGAGCAGCTCCTCGCGGAGCTTGTTGCGGCGCTCCTCGAGCAGCTTGCGACGGCTGACCACGATGTTCATGCGCTCGCGGTCGATCTTGATGATCTTGCACTCGAGATCGCGGCCGATGTACGTCGCGACGTCGGGCACGCGGCGGATGTCGATCTGGCTGGCCGGCAGGAAGACCGCCACGCCGCCCACGTCGAGCAGCAGGCCGCCCTTGATCTTGCGCGTGGCCGTGCCGGCGAGGATGTCGCCCTCGCCGTGGCTCGAGACGATGCGCTCCCAGCCGCGCAGGCGCTCGGCGCGCCGACGGGACAGGAGGAGCAGCCCGGACTGGTCGTCCATGCCCTCCATGAGCACCTCGATCTCGGTGCCCGCGTCGGGTGCCTCGAGGTCGTCGAACTCGTAGAGCGGGACGACGCCCTCGCTCTTGTAGCCGATGTCCACCATGACGTCGTCCGCGACGACGCGCAGCACCTTGCCGGTGATGAGCGCGTTCGGGGCGAAGTCCTTGACGGACTGGTCGTATCGGGTCGCGATGTCCTGGTCGCCGAGAGAGCCCTTGGCCTCCGCGACGGCGGCGTCCAGTTCGTCGTCCGACAGCGCGAAGCGCTGCAGGAGATCCTTGTTGTCATTCATCGAATGGGTCGCTGTGCGGTCCCCGCGAGGGGGCCGCATTGACCGGGGGCTGACGGGCGGGGGGATTCCCGCCTCCGGTTCTTCCCGGCGCGAGGAAAACCGGACAGCCTAGGGATTCGCGGGCGACCGCGCGAGGGAATCTTCGGGCGCCCGGGCCCCGGCCGCCACGGCCAGCCCGACGAGCCGCTCCACGACCTCCTCGCGGGTCAGGTCGCTCGTGTCGAGCCGCACCGCCCCCGGCGCCTCCGCCAGCGGGGCGACGTCCCGCCCGCTGTCCCGGGCGTCCCGGGCGGTGAGCGCCGCGACGACCTCCTCGACGGTCCCGCCCTCCTGGCTGCCCTGGGCGAGGCGGCGCCGGGCCCGCACCTCGGGCCGGGCGTCGAGGTAGACGCTCACGGCGGCGTCCGGGAAGACGACGGTCGCCATGTCGCGGCCCTCGGCGACGAGCCCGGCCCCCACCCGCGCGGCCGCCCGCTGGACCGGGAGCAGCGCCGCGCGCACGCCGGGGTCGGCGCTCACGCGCGAGACGGCCGCGGAGACCTCCGGCGACCGCAGGAGGGCGTCGTCCACGGGGAGCCCGGCGAGCAGGACGCCGCCGTCCGGCCCGACGGCGAGGTCGAGCGCGCGCGCGACGGCGCCGAGGTCGGCGGTCTCCGGGTCGAGGCCGCGCGCGAGCACGCGGGACGTGACCGTCCGGTAGAGCGCCCCCGAGTCGAGCCGCAGGAACCCGAGGCGCTCCGCCACCTCGCGGCTCACCGAGCTCTTGCCGCTGCCCGCGGGTCCGTCGATCGCGACGACCACCGGGCGCCGGAAGCGCGCGTCGACGCGGTGCAGCACGAGCCGGCCGTCGACCCAGCGCGCGTGGCAGCCGCTGCGCTCGAAGTCGGCCATGACGACGAGGCGTCGCTCCCCGCCCTCGCCGGGCAGGCGCGCGTCCCGCGCCTCGTGCACGTGCCCGCAGACGACGACGTCGACGCCGCGGTCGAACACGGCCGCGACCTCCGCGTCGACGATGGCCATCTCCTCGCGCGTCTTGTGTCCCGTCGTGCGCGTCGCCTCGTGGACGAGGCGGTCGGCGAGCGACTCGAGCGTCGCCTTCGGGAGCGCGCGGAAGAGCCAGCGCGCCGACCGGCTCCGCAGGACGCGGTGCAGGCGGTGGTAGTCGACGTCACGGGTGCAGAACGCGTCGCCGTGGAGGAGCCGGACGTGTCGCCCGCCGAGCGCCACGTCGAGGTGCTCGGCGTGGACCTCGACGCCGCAGGCGCCCTCGAGCTCGGGCCCCATGAGGAAGTCGTGGTTCCCGTGGACGAGCGCGACCCGCACGCCGGCGGCGACGGTCTCCCGGAGCCCGTCGAGGAACGGCCGCAGCCCGGGATCCTCCAGCGAGGGCGGACCGAGCCAGGCCTTGAAGACGTCTCCCAGCAGGAAGAGGGCGTCGGCGCCGTCGTCGCGGACGGCCGCGAGCAGCCGGAGGGCGCGGTCGACGCCGTCGGGGTCCCGCCGGTCGAGGTGGAAGTCCGAGGCGAACCACGCCCGACGCGGGGGCCGCCCGCGCGGGGGCGGGCCGGTCGTCGCCGGGGACGACGCGGTCGGCGGGGCGGTGGCTGGCAACGGTTCGTCCGGTCGTTGGGATGGGGTGCCCGGTCCAGTAGACTGCCGACACCATGTCCACTCAAGCCGGCATCGACGACGAGCTCCAGACGGTCATCCGCGCCACCTTCGACACCCATCTCGAGGTGGCCCGGGCGGCGGCCCGCGACCTCCCCGACGCGATCGAGTCCGCGGCGCGCGTGCTCGTCGACAGCTACCTCGGGGGCGGCAAGGCCATCCTCTTCGGCAACGGCGGCAGCATGTCGGACGCGCTGCACATCGAGGGCGAGCTCGTGAACCGCTTCTCGGTCGACCGCCCCGGCGTGGCCGCCGTCGCGCTGGGCAGCCCCGCGAGCCTCACCGCGACGGCCAACGACTACTCCTACGACGACCTCTTCGCGCGCATGGTCGTGGCGCACCACCGCCCCGGCGACGTGGCGGTCGGCTTCACGACGAGCGGCAACTCCGAGAACGTCGTGCGCGCGTTCGAGCAGGCCAAGGCGCTCGGCGCCCCGACCATCGCCTTCACGGGCGAGGGCGGCGGTCGCTGCGCCGCGATCGCGGACGTGCTCATCGCGGTGCCCTCCCGGGAGACGCCGCGCATCCAGGAGGTGCACATCACCGTCGGGCACATGCTCTGCGACCTCGTCGAGCGGGCGCTCGTCGCACGTGCCTGAGCCGGGCGCGCCGCCCCCCTCGCCCGCCGCGTCGCCCGCCGGGCGCGCCGCGGTCTTCCTGGACCGCGACGGCACGCTCATCGAGGAGCGCGACTACCCGACGCGCAAGGAGGACATCGTGCTCCTCCCCGGCGTCGGCGAGGCGCTCCACCGGCTGGCCTCGCTCGGCTTCCTGCGGATCGTGCTGACGAACCAGTCCGCCGTCGCGCGCGGCATGCTCTCCGAGGAGGAGCTCGCCGGGCTGCACGAGCACATGCTGCGGCAGCTCCACGTCGCGGGCGGGGACCTCGACGACATCTACTACTGCCCCCACCACCCGGAGGGCAGCGCCGCGGGCTACGCCTTCCCGTGCGCGTGCCGCAAGCCGGCGCGCGGCCTGCTGGACCTCGCGCTCACCGAGCATCCGGTGGACCTCTCGCGGTCGATCTTCATCGGCGACAGCCCGCGCGACCTCTTCGCACAGGCGGGCCCCGTCGCGGGACGCCTGCTCGTCCGGACGGGCAAGCCGATCGTGGACGACTCCGACGCGGACGCCGTCGTGCCGGGGCTCGTCGAGGCGACGGAGTGGATCCTCGAGCGCTTCGGCCGCCGCGCCGTCACGATCCCGGGGGAACCGACGCCCGCGTCAGGGGACGTGCCGCATGAGGGACGGCCCGACGAGACGAGCGGCCCACATGGGCAGGCGTGACAGGATCTGCTGCGGGATCGCCATCTTCGGGTTGGACGGCGTGAGCGTGGACGGCTTGCCGCCGAACGGGAAGTAGAACTGGTAGTGGAGCGGCGTGGGCTCGAAGCCCATGTGCTGCTTGAACCGCGCCGGTCCCGAGTCCTTCCGGCTGCGCCCGAAGTCGAAGATGCGGTAGCCCTTGGCGACGGCCATCTCCATGAGCGACGCGTACATCGCGTTGTTCACGCCGAGCCGCCCCGCGCCCTCGGCCGCGCCCGAGTAGTACGCGTAGAGCACGCCGCCCGAGCCGATGCTCAGCACGGCCCCCACGAGCGCGTCGTCCATGGTGACGCCGTGCAACATGGCGCGGCTGCCGTAGAGGTCCATGAGGCGCCGGAAGTGCGAGCGCCGGAACACCGGCGAGCCGAGGCTCCGCTTGTTCACGCAGTAGAGGTCGTAGAAGCCGTCGAAGAGCTGGTCGCCCTCGACGAACACCATGCCGTGCTTGTTGCGCGCCTTGCGCACCTCCGCGCGCGCCTTGCGCGGGATCGTGCCGAGCACGTCGTCCGGCGACTCCGGCAGCTCCTTGCGGTACGTCTCGTAGTGCGACACGGAGGGCCGGCCCGTCGGCGGGTCGCCCAGGTAGCGCGTCTCGAGGTAGCGCACGTGCTTGTTGCGGGCCAGGATGCGCGCGGCCTCGTCGAGCGCGCCGATGGACTCCGCGTCGCTGGCGAGGATGCCGCCGTACACTCCGTACGGCACGGACACGAGGCGCCGACCGGTGATGGGCGCCGCGACCATGGCGAGCGGCAGCACGCCGCGGATCTCGCGGCCGGACCAGGCGACGAGCGTGTGCGGCTCGAAGTCCGAGGTCGACTTCACGAGGTCGAGCCAGCGCGTCTCGTGGAACGGCGTGCCCCGCGGGTGCGACAGCACGTAGCGGTCCACGGCGCGCGCGTACCGGACGTCGAGCAGCTCGACCTTCACCGCGGAGCGGTCCCGCTCGGCGACGGGCCCCTCTCCGGAGGGATCCTCGCCGTCCTCCGGTAGATCACGTACCGGTTGTCGTGCCGCACCATCGGCGGCGGTGCGACTCCCACTCGGGTGATCTCGGTGAAGTACTCGTCCAGCCATTGCGTGAACTCGTCGCCGTATCCGGATCCGAGGCGGCTCAGCTTGACGGCGGCCCAGACGTCCTGGCGGTTCCGCAGCCAATCATGGCGTTTCCTCTCGGGGAGAGGCGCCTCTTCGGTGCTGGTATCGGCAAAACGGGCGGCGCGGTGAAGGTAGACCTCCAGCGTGGCGTGCTCGTCGACGGCGAAGAGGTCGTCCGGCTCCGCTTCACGGGTGAGGAAGTCCGCCACCGCGCGCAGGTCGTGCCGGTTGCCGTCCCGCGCGTGCGCCAGGAGGCGCGGCGACGGAACCGCCAGCGCGAGGAGCGCGAGACCGACGGCGAGCGCGGGGCGGCGGGCCCGCACGGACGCCCAGCCCCAACCCGCCAGGACGAGGGTCGCGGGCACGGCACACATCGCGTACCGCTGATGCATGGAGAGCCCGCCGAGGGCGCCGGCGAGCAGGACGATCGGCGGCAGCGCGGCGCAGGCGAGCACCGCGGCGCCGGCCTCCCGACGTCGCGCCCAGGCGGCCGGGACGCCGAGCAGCGCGAGGAGTCCGACGGCCGGGCCGACGTTGTAGCCGAGGCCCTGCACGAAGTGCAGCGGGTCGTAGTGCCCCGGGTCGACGCCCTCGAGCACGCGGTCGGCGACGTCCTCGAACACGCCGCCCGTGGCGAACCACGCGACCGCCGCGCCGACGACCGCGACCCCCAGGACGGCGAGGATCGTCCGCCAGCGAGGGACCGGCCAGAGCACCGGCACGAGCAGGCCCGGCCCGAGGAGCAGCGCCGTGGGGTGGCAGAGCACGGCGAGCGCCCACGCGAGCGCGGCGGCCGCCGGACGTCGGCCCGGCCCGGGCAACGTCCACAGCGTCGCGAGCGCGGCGAACAGGAGCAGCGGCGCGTAGAAGCGCGCCGTCTGCGCGTGATAGATCAGCCAGGGCGAGATGGCGGCGAGGGCGCCGGCGACGACGGCCGCCGGCGCGTCGATCACGTCGCGACGCATCCGGAGGAGCGCCCAGACCGCGAGGACTCCCGTGATCACCGAGGGGGCGCGCACGACCGCCTCGGACAGCCCGGCGACCGCCACGGCCGCGAGGATGAACAGGTACCCCAGCGGATGGGTCACCGCGCCGTGCGACCAGGGCTCGCCGGCCCGCATCTCCTGGACGTCGTACCAGCTGTACACCTCGTCGCCGTCGAGGCTCCAGTCACCGACGCCGTGGAGCCGCCAGGCGGCCGCCACGGCCAGCACGAGGACGGCCGCGAGCCACCCCGGTCGTCGCGCGACGCTCACCCCGCGCCGCCGCCCTCGGTCGGGCCCGACCGGGCGCCGGCGTGCGCGACGGGCTCGCCGCCCGCCGGCCCGTCGTCGACCACGCCCTGCTCGAGGCGACGCGGCGGCCGCCCGGGCGGTGACTCCCGCTCGACGGTGTAGTCCCGGACGTTGTGGGAGCTCGTGAAGATGATGATCTCGCCCACGAGGCCCAGCGCGAAGATCTGCACGCCGAGCACGATGAGCGCCATGCCCGCCACGAGCGAGGCGCGGTTGCGCGCCGTCCCGGCGGCGCTCCACTCGAGCACGTAGTCGAGGCTGAGCCACACGCAGATCGCCGCGCCGAGGAGCACGCAGATGCCGCCCGCCATGCCGAAGAAGCGCAGCGGCTTGCGCGTGAAGCGCGTGATGAACAGGAGCGCGACGACGTCGAGCACGCGACGCACGTACACGCCGAGCCCGAAGAAGCCCTGCCGACCCTTCTCGCGGAGGTGGCGGACGCGGACCTCGCCGACCTTGAAACCCTGGCGGTGGGCGAGCACCGGCAGGAACCGCGACACGTTGCCCTCGACGAGCACCTCGTCGACGACGCAGCGGCGCATGCCGGTCAGGCCGCAGTTCAGGTCGTGGAGGCGCACGCCGGTGAGCGCGCTCATGCCGCGGTTGTACAGCCAGGATTGGATGCGGTTCGTCACGGGGTCCACGCGCGGCACGCGCCAGCCGGCGACGAGGTCGTAGCCGCCCTCGAGCGCGTCGAGCACGTGGTGGATGTCGCCCGGGTCGAGCTGCATGTACGACGGCAGCGAGACGATGAGCCGGCCGTGCGCGGTGCGGTACCCCACCGCGAGCGCGCGCTCCTCGCCGAAGGGCTGGTTGAAGTGCGCGAAGCGCACGGGCGCGCCCGGGGGGACGAGCGCGCGGATGCGCTGGGTGCGCTCCTCGCCGAGCCCGTCCAGCACGCACACGAACTCGTACCGCGCGCCGCGCTCCTCGAACTCCGCGCTGTACTGGCGGATGATCTCGCCGAGGTCCGGGCAGTCCTCCACGAGGGCCAGGACGGCGCTGACGTCGATCTCGTTCTCGCGCTCGCTCACGTGAAGCACTCCTCCCGTGCGATCGGGGCGTACGCGGTCTCGCGCGCCGAGCTGCTCCGCAGGGCGAGCTCGCAGAGCAGCCCCATCATGAGGAAGTAGAACGACAGGCAGAAGCAGAGGGTGGCGATGGCGGGGAGCACGACGGTGGAGTAGTTCACCAGCTCCATGGTCCCCGTGTCCACGAAGGCCACGAAGCTCACGACGAGGGCCGCCATGAACGTCGCGATGGCCAGCAGCCCGAAGTAGTGCAGCGGCTGCCCGCTGAAGCGGACGAGGAGCCGGAGCACGACCATGTCCGTGAGCAGCTTCCAGGTGCGGCCGATGCCGTACTTGGAGACGCCCTCCGTGCGCGGGTGGTGCCGCACGACACGCTCCCCCACCCGGGCGCCGACCGCCGCGGCCAGCCCGGGGATGAACCGGTGCATGTCCGAGTACAGGTGGAGCTTCCGGATGATGCTGGCGCGGTAGGCCTTGAGCGTGCAGCCGAAGTCGTGGAGCCGGACCCCGGTGATCTCGGCGAGCAGCCAGTTGGCCGCCACCGAGGGCACGACCCGGCTCATGACGTTGTCCTGCCGGTTCTTCCGCCAGCCGCTCACGATGTCGTAGCCCTGGTCGAGGTGGCCCAGGAGCCCGGGGATGTCCCGGGGGTCGTTCTGGCCGTCCCCGTCCATCGTCACGAGGACGTCGCCGTGCGCGGCGTGGAATCCGGCGGCCATCGCGGCGGTCTGCCCGAAGTTGCGCTGCAGCCGCAAGACCCGGAGGTAGCGGCTGTTGCGGCGGCGGGCCTCGAGCTGCTCGACCGTCCCGTCCGTGCTCCCGTCGTCGACGACGATGACCTCGGAGGCCCGCGGGATGCCGTCGAGCACCTCCTCGACCCGCTCCAGGAGCGGACCGATGGAGCCCACCTCGTTATAAACGGGGATGATGACGGACAGCGTGACCACCGGACGCTCGAGGGGCAGCGGGTGTCGGGGGGCGTTCCCGCTCCGCATCGTACCTAGACCGTCCCTCACATGAATGCCATGTCGGTGGTCCTCTTCGCGCCCGCGTCGCACCCCGAGCGGACGCCGTTGCGTGCGGCGCTCGAGGCCGGCTACGGTCCGACGCTCCTCGCGACGACGGTCGAGGAGGCGGTCACGGCCTGGAGGTCCGCCCGACGCTCCCTCGTGATCCTCGACCTGCGGGGCGCGGACGACGGCGCGCTGGCCGCCGCCCACGAGGTCCACCGCGCCTGCCGCCGGGCCCGGAGCCTCTCCCTGCTCCCGAGGGAGCTGCGCGGGGCGCCCGGCACCGACGCCGTGCTGCGCCCCCCCATCTACCTGGACGAGGTCGTCCGCTGGTGCCGCGCCGCCGCCCTGGGCCCGCTCGCCGAGGAGATCCTCGAGGACCTGTCCGCCGGCCTGAGCCACGAGATCGGGAACCCGCTCACGTCACTTTTCCTCCAGATCGAGCTGCTGAAGGCCGATCCGGGCCTAGATACAGTTTCCGAGCACCTGGACCTCATCGAGGAGTCCGCACGGCGCATCCAGACCGTGGTGCAGGACGTCGCCCGGGCCGCCGGGCGTCAGCCCGTGCGGGCGGACGCCACCCGCTTGGACGACCTCCTGCGGCACGCGACGGAGGCCCTCGCCGAGCGGTCGCCCGAGCTCACGGAGAGGCTGGACGTCACGTGCGAAGACGCCGACATGCGAGTCGATCGCGGCCTGCTGGCCGGCGCCCTGTCCGACCTCTGGGCGTACCTGCTCCACGCGGGCGACGCGTCGGACCGCCTCATGGTGCACGCGGCCCGCTCGCCGGACGGCGCGGTGCGCATCCGGCACCGGGCGGCGGCCTCGCGCCTGCCGCCGGACGCGGCCGGGCGCCTCTTCACGCCGCTCTGGGCCCGGCAGGCGCTCGGACTCCCCGAGGGCATCAGCCTGACCTCCGCCCGCAACGCGTTCCGCCGACACGGGGGGGAGCTGCGCGCCCGGACGGACGGCGACGGCCTGCTCGTCGAGGCCTCGCTCCCGGCGGCTTCCCAGTCCTCGCTCGAATTCGGCACGTGACCGCCCGACCGGGAGCCGGTTCCCCGTGGTGATGCGCCGCCGCCGCCGCCTCCGCCGCCTCGTGCCGTGGCTCGCCGCCACGGCCTTCGTCGCCCTCGTCGCGCTCTTCGTGTACGACGCCGTGCGCACGAACGCCGACCAGATCGTCGCGGACGCCGCGGCGATCCGCGTCGGCGACCCGGACAACGACATCGCCAAGAACCCGACGGCGGCGCTCGACATGCTGGAGCGCCTGCTCGAGCGCGAGCCGGAGCACTACGAAGCGCTCATGGAGGCCGCCCGCTGCTGGGCCGACCTGCGCAACCACGACATGGCCATCGAGAAGCTCGAGCTGGCCGCGACGGTCGCGCGCGAGCAGGAGGACGTCCTGCTCGAGGTGCGCGCCATGCGACAGGGCGTGAACTACCACATCTCGAACCGCGACTTCGACCAGGCCATCGAGTGGGCGCAGTCGGTCGCGGGGCTCCAGCCGCGCAACAAGCTCTTCGCGCTCAACTACGGGCTCGCGCTCTACAACGCGTCCCTCGCGACGCAGGAGATGCTGCTCCGGCGCTTCGTCCCGCTCAACAAGGTCGCGGACGACGAGGACGTCCTCGTGGAGCAGACGATCGAGGCCTTCGTCTCCGACCTGTGGGGCGAGCCGGACCCGGAGGACGTCATCGACGTGCTCGCGCCGGGCTCCGAGGAGTCGCTGCGCGAGGAGATCCGGACGCAGCTCGTCGACGCGCGGCAGCGCTTCCTCCGCGCGGCGGACGCGTTCACCGAGTACCCGAACGCGCCCGGCTTCGACCAGGGCGTCGCGCGCGGCTACGTCGACCTGCTCCGGCGGTCGGGTCGCATCTACGACGCGCACATCGAGGCGGCGATCGCGCTGCGTCAGCCGACCATGGCGCCCGCCATGCGCCGCTCCATGCTCGAGACGCAGGCGCTCTGCTCGCTCGCGATGATCGAGCACGGCGAGGCCGCCGACCTCTACGAGGAGATCGTCGACGGCTTCCGCGACGCCGGCCAGTGGCCGCCGCCGCCCTACGTCCACTCGCTCATCGAGACGCGCGTGCGCGCCCAGGACTGGGACTGGATCCTCGCGAAGCACGCGAAGTACGCGGACATCACGAACAACGACATCCTGCTCCAGTACGCGCACGCGCGCGCGCTCGCCGCCACCGGCAACCTCGACGGCGCGGTCGCGGAGATCCAGGAGCCGTTCTCCACCGTGAGCCTCGGCACGCGCATGCCGCTCAGCGTGCGCGCGTTCCCCGACCGCCGGCGCGACATCCTCCTGCTGGCCTACGAGCTCTACGACGCCTCGGACCGCAAGGAGGACGCGCTCACCGCGCTCGACGCGCTCGTCGAGAACTTCCCGCACGACGACGAGGGCCTCACCGCGCGCATCGACGTGCAGCTCGAGCGCAACCGGCTCGAGCTCGCGATGGAGGACGCGTTCGACCTGCTCACGGTGGACCGCCGCCGGCCCCAGGACTTCCAGCGGTGGCTCGACATCGCCGACGAGCTCTCGATCCAGCGCTACGACCTGGACCTCCAGCAGCGCGCCGTCGAGATCATCGAGAAGGACCTCGAGTACCAGTCCGCCTCCGCGGCCGCCGACTACGAGTCGGCGCGCGGCCGCCCCGCCGGCGGCTGGGAGGGCGGCCCGGCGAACGCCTCGGTGGTCTACCTGCCGAAGGACCCGGCCCTCGCGTGGACGCTCATCCGCGAGCGCATCCCGCGCAACCAGCTCGAGCGCGCGCGCAACGACCTGCGCCAGCTCACGCAGGCCCACCCGCAGGTCCAGGAGTTCCGCCTGCAGCTCGGCAAGCTCCTCGTGCGCCAGGGACTCCTCGAGTCCGCCGTCGCCGAGTTCGCGGAGATCCTCGAGGACGTCCCGTCGGACACGGAGGTCATCGACCTCCTCACGCGGATCCAGTTCGCGATGGGCAACTCCGAGGAGGCGGCCGAGCTCGTGAACCGGATGATCCTCCAGGACCCGCTGGGCGTCGGCGCGGTGCGCTACGGCCAGCAGCTCCTCGAGCGCGGTCGCGCGACCGAGGCGGAGGAGCTCATCAAGCGGCTGCTGCGCTGGCCGGGCTTCAAGCCCGGCCGCGACCTGTTCATCATGTCCGGCCGCGCGTTCCTGGCGCTCGGCGAGATCGAGAGCGCCACCTCCGTGCTCGTCACGCTGAGCAACCAGTACCCGCAGAACGAGGACGTCGCGCTGCTGGGTCTGGAGGTCGGCCTCGCGTCCGGCGACCTGGGCGTCATCTCGTCGGCCATCGCGCACCTGCAGCCCATGGTCACGGGCCTGCTGCCCGACCAGGTCGGCGACCTCGCGTGGACGCTGCTCGAGTCCGAGTACTACGACGAGCTGCTCGCCGTCATGCCGCCGCAGGTCCGCGGGCTGCCCGTGCTCCGGCCGGCGCTGCGGCCGCTCGCCGAGGCGGCCAAGGCCACGGGCGACGTCGACGAGGCGGACGCGCTGCTCGCCTCACTGGACGACGAGGACTCGCTCCGCGACCGCTTCCTGCTGCTCGCGCTCGCGGGCCGCACCGAGGAGGCGAGCCGTCGCCTGCGCCTGTCGACCGTCCGCGAGCTCCACGAGGACGACCTCGAGGCGTGCCTCCTCGCGGCCTCGTCCATGACCGGCTTCCAGTCGATGTACGACCTCGTGCCGGTGTCGCGCCTGCGCGGTCTCGGCCTCGACGCGGAGCTCGACAACGCGAGCCTCGAGCTCCTCGACGCCGCGCTGCGCATCGCGCCGAACATCGACCGGCTCGAGGAGATCGTGCCGCCGGGCGTCGTGCAGGACCCGCTCGCGACCTACCCGAACGCCGGCCCGGACGTCGCGCTCCTGCTCGAGGCGATCGAGGAGGACGCGGACCGCACGGCCGAGACGCTGCGCGCCGTCACGCTGTTGCTGCTCGCCAACGACCGGCCGTTCTGGTGGCGGGAGACGCGGTTCCTGGGCGAGCAGGTCCTCGACCACCTGCCCGAGCTCAACGTCGTGTCGCGGCACCTCGCGCAACACTACCTCGACGTCGGGCGGCCCGCCGAGGCGCTGGACGTCCTCAAGCGGCTGCTCGCGCCCGAGGACGCGGACCCGCGCACGCTCGAGATGTTCATCGAGGCGACCCGCGCGTTCGGTCACGACGAGTGGGGCATCGCGATGGCCTTCGAGGCGCGCGTGCACCCCGCCGTGCGCCTCGTGCTCGCCGAGAGCCTGCGAGAGCGTGGCTACTTCGAGGAGAGCCTGCCCCACTACCTCGCGACGGTGACCGACGACCCCGAGAACGCCGACGCGCTCGGCGGTCTCATCCAGGTCTATGCGCGCCTCGGTCGGTCGCGCGCCGCGGTCGAGAAGGCCCACGAGGCGCTCGAGGCCCACCCGCGCGACGACGACCTCGCGAACGTCTGCCTCGAGGCCATCGCGAGCCTCCCGGAGCTCGACGACCAGGCCGTCTTCATCCTCGAGAGCCTCACCTCCGAGCACCCCGCCAACATCGCGGCCTACGAGCCGCTCGCGCGCCACTACGCCGACGTCGAGGACACCGCGCGACTGCAGGCCCTCGTGGACACGCTCGCCGAGCAGCTCCGCGCCACGCCCGTCGAGCTGTGGTCCGAGGAGGCGGAGTCGCTCGCCGGCGTCGCCCGCCGCGTCGCCCGCATCGTGCGCTTCGCCGGCCTCCGCGACGAGTCGCGCCGGATGAACAACCTCACGCTGCAGCTCGAGCCCGGCTCCGTGGCGCAGTTCCGGGAGCTCGCGAGCCTCGAGCTCGAGGACGGCCGCCTCGAGATCGCGCGTCGCTACCTCGAGGTGCTGAGCATCGTGCGCCCGTTCGACCGCGACGCGCCGCTCACCCTCGCGCGTCTCCTGTTCGAGCAGGTGGGCCAGCCGCACATCGCCGCGGACGTCATCCGGCGGACGTACGGGCAGTCGATCATGCCGCCGTCCGCGGTCGAGGTGCTCGCCGCGGAGGCCTACCTCAAGGACGAGGCCCCCGCGGCCCTGCAGATGTTCCGCAAGATCAGCCACCACCCGCAGGTGACGGCCGACACCTTCCTCACGGTGGGCCGCATCGCGTTCGCGGCCGGTCTCGACGGCGAGGCCCGCAGCATCTTCAACGGCTTCCTCGTGCAGGCGAGCCCGCACCACCCGGCCCGCGGGCGCGTGAACACCCTGCTGTCGCTCTGCGCGCCGGCGGAGACAGCGACCGCGGCGGAGGGCGGTGACCGACGTGCGCGGCGCGGTCCGCGCGCCGCGGGCGTGTCCGGAGGGGACGCCGAGGAGCCCGAGGCCGCGGCGGCCACGCGCGAGCCGGGCGCGACCGCCGCCCCCGCGGACGACACCGCGCAGGAGGAGTGACGCCGCCGGTCAGGCGAGCGTCATCGGGTCGAGCCGCCGGTCCTCGGGGACCGGGACCTCGCCGATGGGCCCGAACGCGTGACGCTCGAGCAGGCGCGAGAGCTTGGCCTCGACACGCTCGATGCCGAAGTAGTGCCGGAACGTGCGCAGGCCGCCGAGCGCGTGGCGCGGCTGCTCGTGGTCCAGCTCCCACGGGTGGAGGTAGATGATGCCGGGCTCGCCGCCCGCCTCGGAGCGCTCGAGCGCGCCGTCCACGAGGCGCAGCGGCAGCAGGCGCAGGTAGCCGCCCCCCGCCGCCGGCCAGCGACGGCCGAGCGCGGGGCGCGTGAGCAGCGGGTACTCGCGCAGCGGCGGCGCGTCCGGGATGTCGAGGTGCACGGCGTGCCACGGGAAGACCGGGTCGCCGTAGCGGTCGTGTCGCACGGGGAAGACGCTGCTGTCCCAGGTGTGGCCGGCGTGGGCGAGGACCGGCAGCGCCCAGCGCGTGCCCTTCCCGATGGAGAAGGTCGACGCGCGGAAGCCGTCCACCGGCTCGCCGGAGATGTCCTGCAGCAGGCCGCGCGCGCGGCGGACGTCCTGCTCGAAGCCCTCCTGCCCGAGGTCGCCCGCCATGCGGTGGCTGTAGCCGTGCGAGCCCAGCTCGTGACCGGCCTCGACGATGCGCGTCACGACGCCGGGCGTGCGCTCGGCGACGAGCCCCAGCACGAAGAACGTCGCGCGCACGTCGTGCGCGTCGAGCAGCGCGAGGATGCGGTCCGTGACGGCCTCGACGCGGCTGTCCTGGTCCGCCCACGTGTCCGGCGGCGTCACCGACCACATGTTGAGCGCGTGGAAGGCCTCCTCGATGTCGAAGGAGAGGCCGTGTCGGACGGCGGTCGTCGTCACGGGACCGTGACCCCCAGGCACTCGTCGGCGATGTCCTCGACCGCAAACTCGTCCAGACAGAGGAGCCGCGTCTCCTTTGCGATCGCCGCCGCCACCGGGTCGATCGGGTCGCCCCCGTCCGGGGTCTTCCGGCGGGCGACGT
>JAUIEF010000061.1 GCA_030428785.1 bacterium | reverse complement strand
GCGACGCGCGCGGCGCGGCTCTCGGTCGTCCGTGCGCTGCACGGAGCGCCGCTGTGAACCGCGCGCCGCCGACCGCCTCCGCCGCGCGACGCCGCGCCGCCCTCCGCACGCGGGGCCTGCCGTCGCCCGGAGCCGCGCGGTGATCTCCGTCCTGCGCGAGGCCGTCGGCAGCCTGCTGAGCCACCCGCTGCGGTCGGCGCTCACCGCGGCGAGCGTGACCTTCGGCGCGGCCGTGCTCATCATCCTGCTCGGCTACGCGCGCGGCTTCCCGGAGACGACCTCCGACATGCTGCGCAGCCTCGGCAGCCGCGAGTTCATCGTCGAGCCGCGGCGTCGGCGCGGACCGGACGCGGGGCGCAGCGGCCGCCGCGTGCAGATCCGCTACACGGACATCCCCGCCATCCGCGAGGCGTGCCCGTCCGTCGACGGCATCGCGGCCGCGTACAGGCCGGGGCGCGGCGGGCCCGTGTTCTCGTCGAACCGCTCCTGGCCGTGGGCCGGCGTGAACGGCGTCGGGTACGACTACCGCGAGGTCACGGGCATGAAGATCCACGCGGGCCGCTGGTTCACCCGCGAGGAGGAGGAGCTCGGCGAGGAGGTCGCGCTCGTGAGCCTGCCGCTCGCCGAGGGCATGTTCGACGGCGACGCGCCCATCGGCCGCACGATCGACGCGCACGGCCGGCGCTTCACGGTGATCGGCGTGTTCGAGAGCAAGGCGTCCTTCGCGTACTCGCTCTTCGTGCCCTACCCGACGTCCATGGAGATGGGCGAAGAGGGCGGGCGCTTCTTGAGCCACCTCGCGTTCGCGCCGCGCAGCCCGGACCTGGCCAAGCGCGCCATCGACGAGGTGCGCTCGGCGATCAGCGCGCTCTACTCGCTCGACCCGGCGGACACGACGGCGCTCGACATCAAGGAGAACACGGCCTTCGCGGAGAAGATCGAGGCCGCGAGCCTGGGGCTCGAGACGCTCGTCGTCGTCATCGCGACGATCGCGCTCGTGCTCGGCTGCCTGGGCGCGGCGAACGTCGTGGGCATCGCCGTGGCGGAGCGCACGGGCGAGCTCGGCCTGCGCAAGGCGCTCGGCGCGACGGCCGGGCGGCTGCGCGCGGAGGTGCTCACGGAGACGCTCGTCCTGTGCGCCACGGGCGGCGCGGCGGGCGTGGCGCTCGGCGCGGGCTGCATCGCGCTGCTCGGGCCGCTCGCGTTCTCCGAGCAGGCGACGCTCGTCCCGCGCACGGAGGTCGGGCAGGTGGCCGTCGCGTCGACGCTGCTCGTGCTCACGGCGACGCTCGCAGCGCTCCCCGCCGCGAACCGCGCGGCGCGGCTCGACCCGGTCGAGGCGCTCAGGTCCGAGTAGCCGCGGCGGCCGCGCGCGCGGCGACCCGGCGGACGTCGCGGCTCAGGCCCCCGCCGCGGCCTCCCCCGACGCGGCGTCCGACTCCGCGTGGGCCTTGATGTCGTCGAGGTCCTGCTCCACGCACTTCACGATCGAGCCCATCATGAGCTTGCCCATGGTCTTCGCCATGAGCTTCGCCGCCATCGTGTAGGGCTCGGCCTGGAACTCGAAGCTCACGCGCGTGCCGCCCTGCTCCGGCTCGAAGGAGAAGGTCGTGCGGTAGCGGGCGCCGTGGCTGTCGGCCGTGACGACGTAGCGCGACGGCGGCTCGAACTCGACGACCTCCATCTCCTCGCTCGCCTCCTTCTTGAACATGACGCGCGTCTCGCGGAAGCGCGTACCCACGCCGACGGGGCCGTCGGTGAGCATCTCGACGCGCACGATCGCGTCGACGTGCTCCGGCGCGTTCGGGAAGTCGGAGGCGAGGGCGAAGACGCGCTCCGGCGGCGCGGCGACGTGGCGGCTGACTCGGATCGGGTCCATGGAGGTCTCCTCTCGGCGCGGAGCCTAGCAGCCCGCCGGGCGGGCGCTCCAGTCGGGAGCCCCGCCCCCGACGACCTGCGGTAGATTGGAGTGCTCTCTCCCCCCGAGGTCGACGCATGTCCCGTCCCGCCTCACGGCCCGTCCGCCGCGTCGCCGCCGCGCTCCTCGCGCTCGGGCTGGGCCTCGCGCCGCCCGCCGCCGCCACCTGGTCCATCGTGCTCGTCGACTCCGCCACGGGCGAGGTCGCCGTGGGCACCGCGACCTGCCTCCCGGGCACCGACCTGCGCGCGTTCGTGCCGGTCATCGTCGTCGGCGTGGGCGCCGGCGCGACCCAGAGCCAGGTCGAGACGTCCGGCAAGCACAAGCGCCTCATCTTCGACGAGCTCACCGCGGGCACCGCGCCGGCCGACATCATCGAGCTGCTCAAGGCCGCGGAGACCGTGCCCGTGCTCGGCTGCTCGCGGCAGTTCGGCGTCGCCGACATGAACGGTCAGGCGGCCGGGTTCAGCGGCGGCTGCAACGGCCAGTTCAAGGCGCACCGCGTGGGCGCGCAGGGCACGATGGCCTACTCGATCCAGGGCAACGTCATCACGGGGCTGCCCGTGCTCCTCGCCGCGCGCGCCGCCGTTCTCAACACGCCGGGCTCGATCGCGGAGAAGCTCATGGCGGCGATGGAGGCCGCGCGCGTCTTCGGGGGCGACGGCCGCTGCTCGTGCGACATGAACCCGCCCGCCGACGCCTGCGGCGCCCCGCCCGCCGGCGGCTTCGAGAAGTCGGCGCACGTCGGCACCGTGATCGTCGCGCGCGTCGGCGACACGGACGGCCCGTGCCTCGGCACCGGCTGCGCGAACGGCGACTACTGGCTCGACCTGAACTACCAGGGCGGCACCGACGACATCGACCCCGTCTTCTGGCTGCAGGACGCCTACGCGACCTTCAAGGAGCGCATGGCGGGCCACGCGGACGGCGTCGAGTCCTTCCTCACGTGGAACGAGCCGGAGCCGCTGCCCGGCGGCGGCGCGGTCGCCGAGGCCGTGCTCGTGCTGCGCGACCTCGACGGCACGCCGCTCACGACGGGCGGCGCGCAGATCTCGATCGGGCACGCGGACGACAGCGCCGGTCTCTCGTCGCGCCAGTCGGTCAAGGACCACGGCGACGGCACCTACACCCTGCGCTTCCTCGCGGACGCGACGACGGGCACCGACCGCTTCGTCATCACGGTGCGCGACGGCCTGCGCCCCGCGGTGCTCTACCCGTTCCCGGAGATCGAGTACCCCGTGCCGCTGCTCGCGAGCACGGACGAGGTCTCCGCGGCCGCCGGCGCCGTCGTGCGCTTCGACCTCACGGGCCCCGCGAGCGCGGCGGGCCGGCCGTTCGTGCTCGGCCTCTCGCTGGACGGCCCGGGCGAGGACCTCGTGCTGCCCGGGAGTCGCGCGGCGCTGCCGCTGCGCCGCGACCCGGTGCTCGCCGCGCTCCCGTGGCTCGTCGACGAGGACCTGCTGCGCGGCGTGCCCGGCACGCTCGACGCGTCGGGCCGCGCGGTCGTGGAGCTCGAGCTGCCGGCGGGCCTGCTCGCGCCGCTCGAGGGCCGCACCCTGCGCGCGGCCTGGTGCACCTGGGACCCCGCGGACTTCGCGAGCGGCGCGACGCTCCTGCGCGTCGCGCCCTGACGCGCGCGCTCGGTCCCCGGCGCACGCGTTCAGCACGCGGTCCGCGCGTCGGGCGACCGCGCGCGTCCGCCGACGCCGCGTCTCACTCCTCGAACGCGCCCTCCGTCGCGAGGCGCGCGGCGAGCGCCTCGGTCGTCTCGCGCAGCTCGTCGCGCAGGCGGTCGACGAGCGGGCGCGGCGCGACGAGCACGACCTCGTGCCACGCGCGCGGCAGCCGCGCGTCGGCGGGGATGCGCCCCGCGAGCCACGCGCGCTCGCCCTGCTCGGCGCGGAGCATCGCGCGGACGCCGTCACGCAACCGCTCCCAGCGCGCGAACTGCGCCGCGCCGCGCGGCGCCTTGTTGAAGAGATAGAGGAGCACGGTCGCGCGGTGGGCCCGGTCGAGGGCCGGCGGCACGAGCTCCTCGTGGCGCTCGAAGAGGTCGTACGGGTCGACGAGCAGCAGCCGCGCCGCGGTGCCGCGGGACGACGCCTCACGACGCGCGCCCGCGGCCGACGACCCCGCGCCGCGCGCGCCCGCCTCGCGGCCGACGGGCGTCCACCGCGCGCGACCGGGCCGCAGCGCGTCCTCGCCGCGCGCGATCTCGAGCAGCGAGACGTCCCGCTCCTCGGCCCAGCGCCCGCGACGCGCGTCGTCGACGTCGAAGACCTCGGCCGTCGCGGGGGCACCGGCGACACGCGCCGCCTCGAGCGCGAGCCGCCCCGTCGAGAGCAGCCGCCCCTGCTCGAGGAACGGCCGCTGGAGCGCGAGGAGCCCGCCCGCCGGCAGGCTCGCGTAGCGCGCGGCCGCGCCCGCCGTGAGCGGCCAGACGGGCGCGCCGGCGAACGGGTCCACGACGTGCAGCCCCGCGCCGCCCGCGCCGTCCGCGAGCGCCCGCGCGACGGGCGCGACCCACAGGCCCTTGAGCACGTCGCCCCAGTTGCCGGGCTCGTAGAGCAGGTCGAGCGCCGCGTTCTGCTCGACGTCCGCCGTCTTCCAGCGCCAGCCCGTGTCGCCCGTGCCGTCGGTCATGGCGCGCATCATGCCACGGCGCGCGCCGGCGGACCGCGGCGCGCGACCGGGCCGACGACCGGACGGATCGGGGCGCGCCCGCCGATACGGGCTAGGCTTCCACAGGTCCGCCGCCCGCCCGACCGATACGGCCGGGAGCCCCGCCCCCCCCCCGAGCCGCCCGTGCCCGACACCGCCGACGCCGTCGACCTCCTCGTCATCGGGGGCGGGATCCAGGGCGCCTGCATCGCGCGGGACGCCGCCGGGCGCGGCCTGTCGGTCGTGCTCTGCGAGAAGGGCGACCTCGCCGGCGCGACCTCCTCGGCGAGCAGCAAGCTCATCCACGGCGGGCTGCGGTACCTCGAGCACGGCGAGTTCAAGCTCGTGCGCGAGGCGCTCGCGGAACGCGAGGTGCTCCTGCGGACGGCGCGCCACCTCGTGCACCCCATGCGCTTCGTGCTGCCCGAGGTCGAGGGCGCGCGGCCGCGCTGGATGGTGCGCATCGGGCTCTTCCTCTACGACCGGCTCGGCGGCGCGCGCACGCTCCCCGGCAGCCGCGCCGTGCGGCTACGCGAGAGCGCGTGGGGCCGCGGGCTGCGCGAGGACTGGGACCGCGCGTTCGTGTACTCCGACTGCTTCACGGACGACGCGCGCCTCGTGGTCGTCAACGCGCGGGACGCCGCCGCGCGCGGCGCCCGCATCCTCGTGCGCACGGAGTGCGTCGCCGCGCACCGCGAGGGCGACCTCTGGTCCGTCGCGCTCGCCGACGGCTCCGACCCCGAGCGACGCGCGGTCGAGGTCGTGCGCGCGCGCGCCGTCGTGAACGCCGCGGGCCCCTGGGCCGGCCGGCTGCGCGCCGGCGCGCTCGGAGGCGACGCCCGCGACCCGCTGCGCCTCGTGCAGGGCAGCCACGTCGTCGTGCCGCGACTGCTGCCGGGCGACCACGCGCTCACGCTGCCGCAGCCCGACGGGCGCATCGTGTTCGTCATCCCGTACGGCACGCGCTGGTCGCTCGTCGGCACGACGGAGACACGGCTGCGCGACCCCGAGGACGCCGCCCCCACCGAGGCCGAGGTCGCCTACCTCTGCGAGGCCGTGAACCGCTTCACCGAGGCCGCGATGACGCCCGAGGACGTCGTGTGGTCCTTCGCCGGCGTGCGCCCGCTCTACGACGACGGACGCGAGAACGCGTCGGCCGTGAGCCGCGAGGACGTGCTGGACCTCGCGGACGACGACGGCCGCGCACCGCTGCTCAGCGTGTTCGGCGGCAAGCTCACGACGGCCCGTCGCGTCGCCGAGCGCGTCGTCGACGAGCTGCTGCCCTGGTTCCCGGACGCCGCGCCCGCCTGGACCGCGCACGCCGCGCTCCCGGGCGGCGACGAGCACCCGGCCGTCGTGCGCGAGGAGCTCGGCCGCCGGCTCCCGGACGCGCCCGCCGCGAGCCTCGACGCGCTCGTCGCGCGGCACGGCGCCGACGCGACGCGCCTCGTCGACGCGCACGGCGGCACCCTGGGCGACGAGGTCGCGCCCGGCCTCCACGAGGCCGAGGTCACCTGGCTCGTCGAGCGCGAGTGGGCGCGGACGGCCGACGACGTCCTCTGGCGACGCACGAAGGCCGGCCTCGGCGCGACCCTCAGGCAGCGGGCGGCCGTCGCCGATCTCGTGGCTCGCTGCGCGTCACCGTCTCGAGCGGCGCCAGGAGCCGACCGGGGTCGTCGGTGAACACCGCGTCGACGCCGCGGGCGTAGAGCTCCTCGGCGCGGTCCGGCAGGTTCACGGTGAACGCGCGGACGCGCAGGTCGCCGCGCCGCGCGGCGACGTCGTCGAGCGCCGCGTCGTCGAGCCACTCGTGGTCCATGTGCACGGCCTCGGCGCCGAGCGCGAGCGCCGCCTCGGGCCAGTCGGGGCGCGGCGCGGCCAGCCCCAGCGCGCGCGGCACGTCGGGCAGCAGGCGCGCCGCGTTCACGAGCACCTCGGGCTCCATGCTCGACACGACGACCTCGTGGTGCGGGATCTCGCGCAGCCCGCGCGCGACGGCCTCCGCCGTGGCGACCGCGTGCGCCGCGTCGGACTTCGCCTCGACGTGGACGGAGAGGCCGAGCTCCGTGCAGAGCGCGAGCGCCTCCGGGAACGACGGCACGTGCTCGCCGGCGAAGGGCGCGGCGAACCAGCTCCCCGCGTCGAGCCGGCGGAGCGCCGGCAGCCCGAACGCGAGGACCGGTCCCGAGCCGTTCGTCGTGCGGTGCAGGTGCGCGTCGTGCACGAGCGCGAGGTTGCCGCAGCCCGTGAGGCGCACGTCGAACTCCACCCAGCGCACGCCGTAGCGCGCCGCGGTGCGGAACCCGGCGAGCGTGTTCTCGGGGGCGAAGCGCGCGGCGCCGCGGTGGCCGATGACGCGCTCGCGGCGGTCGAGGAGGTCGGGGGTGGTCATGGCGGGGTCCCGGGGACGCGGGGTCCGGGCGCGCGGCGGCCCGGGGTCCCTCCTCATCGAGCCGCGGCGGGGCGGGCCTTGAAGAGAGGCTGCCGACCTAGAAGCGCTGCGTCCAGGACACCTTCGTCGTGAGCCCCTCGTAGCGCGCGACGGTGGGGTCCGGGTCGCCGCCGAAGGTGTCGTCCAGGACGACGATGAGCTCGCGGCCCGGCTCGGGGATCCAGCGCAGGCGCGCCTGGAGCCCCGTCGAGTCGGAGTCGTCGTCCCACTGGAGGATCTGCGCCCAGGACAGCCGCGGGCTGAAGGTCTCCGTCGCGCGCAGGATCGCGACGTGCGTCGTGAAGTCGCCGTCCGGCAGCCGGACGTCGTTGCGCTCGAACTCGAGCTCGCCGCTGAAGAGCGCGTTGGGCCGCCACTCGCAGCCCACCTCGCTCGTGACGATGTCGCCGCCGTAGAAGCCGCCCGCCTCGAGGTAGGTCCAGACGCTGAGCGGCCGCGCGCCGGACGTCTCGGCGGAGAACCAGCCGAGCAGCTCGTTGTAGTCGTCCGGCGGGATGACGACGTCGTCCGTGATGTCGAAGTCCTCGAAGATCTGGTCGCGGAAGACCTCGAAGCCGAACGACAGCTCGTCGCCGGACTGCCACTCGACGCCGAACGGCTGCACGTCGATGGAGAGCGTCTCCATGTCGCCGTCGGTGCCGGTGATGAGCTCCGTGTCGATGTAGGCGCCGTACTGGCGCACGGACTCGTCGTCCTCCGGGCGCGGGTCCCAGGCCACGCTCGCGGAGTAGGTGCGGATCGCGCCGCGCGGCACGAAGCCCAGCGCGGCGTCGAAGTTTTCCTGGATCTCCTGCGCGCCGACGCTCCAGCTCCAGAGGTCGCCGGGCGCCGTGACGTCGACGCCGTACGCCGCCTCGCGCCGGTCGACGCCCTCGCTGTCCGAGTGCAGCCAGTACGCCGTCGTCACGAGGTCGCGGTCGCCGTCGAACATCGTCGAGCGCAGGGTGCCGTCCACGCCGAAGACCGCGTTGTGGCCGTCGCCGGCGGGGTTGCCGTGCGTCACGAGTCCGCCGACGACGGACTGCTCGCCGACGTTTCGCGTGAGGCGCACGACCGAGAGGTCCTGCCGGTCGAGCTTGCCCTGCCGCCCGGTGCGCACGTCGAGCACGCCGACGCCCCACGCGCCGGCCCGCCCCGTGACCTTGCCGCCGTACTCGATGGGGACGACCGCGCCGTCCTCGTCGAGGCCGATCGTGCGGCTGAAGAACGGGATGAGGTCGGCGTCCTCGCCGTCGTCCATGCCGTCGATGCCGAAGCGGAAGAGGCCCGCGTCCTCGAGGAAGAAGTCGCGCTTCTCGGGGAAGAAGAGCGGGAAGCGCGTGAGGTTGACCTGCCGCTCGTCGACCTCGGTGCCGGAGAAGTCGGTGTCCACCGTGAGGCTCAGCGTGAGGCCCGGGCGGATGCGGTAGAAGAGGTCGAGGCCCGGGCGCAGCGTCGTCGAGCGGTTGCTCGTGCCGTCCGCGTCGTGCAGGCGCCCGTCGCGGGCCACGAGGAAGGGCACGACGTCGAGGCCGATCCCGTGCTCGATGTCCGTGAGGCCGGTGAGGCGCCCGGCGCGGAAGACGTTCTCGATCTCGTAGTCGCGGCTGATGTTCGTCCAGCGGCTCTGCTCGAGGAGGCGCCCCACGTAGCGCTCCACGTTGAAGCCCCAGGTATCCGCGTCCTCGTGGAAGCCCACGGTGCGGAACGGGATCGCGAACTCCGCGCACCAGCCCTCGGCGTCGACCGACGTGCGCCCGTACCACAGGCCGTCCCAGTCGTCGTTGATCTCGTCGCCGTTCGCGACGACGAGCGCGTCGCCCTTCGCGCCCGCGGCGTTCATCTCGAAGAAGTACGCGTTGCGGCCGTCGCCGAAGGTGTCGAGCAGGAGCTCGATGCGGTCGTCGTCCTCGAGGTCGCCGTCGCGCGCGCGCGTCGTGACGACGAGGCGGTCCGGCTCCGGGTCCCGGCACCGCACGCCCACGTAGAGCGCGTGGCCGTCGTGCAGGACGCGCACCTCCGTCGCGAAGCTCGGCGGCTCGCCGAGCGCGGGGTCGACCTGCTGGAACGGACCGAGGGTCCCGGCGCGCCCCCAGCACGCGTCGTCGAGCACCCCGTCCACCACGGGGGCGTCGTCCGTCCGGACGCTAGGCGCCCGCGGCGGGTCCTGCGCAGCCGACACGCTGCAGCAGACCAGCAGGGCGATCGTCGTCCTCCACGCCACGGGGGGCCTCGTCTCGTTCGGCGGCGTCGTCGCGCCGCGGTCCAGTGTCCGGGAGGTGCAGGGCGCGCGCCGGGTTGCCGCCCCACACGGAGCCCGCCGGCGGCGCCTCGCCCTTCATGAGGAAGGCGTCGGTCGCGAGCACCGTGTCGTCCCCCATCTCGACACCGTAATGCACGAAGGCGTTCGGTCCGAGGCTGCACCGCGCGCCGATCCGGATCCGGTCGCACTTGAACAGCCCCTCCTCGAGCGAGTGCGACTGGAGCGTCACCGACTCGTTGAGCGTGCAGTGGTCGCCGATCTCCGCGAGCGTGCGCTCGGTGACGTATGCGCCGTCGTCGAACACCTGCCGGCCGATGCGCACGCCGAGCGCGCGCGTCACGACGTTCTTGAGCGGCGTGCCGGGCAGCACGGACATGATGAGCGCGTCGCCGGACTTCCAGTAGCGCTCGACGCGCCAGAACGCGGGGTCGTAGATGGAGGTCTCGAGCGGAGCGAGGCGCCGGAACCCGAGGCTCATGCGCTCGGCGAGCGCCATGTACGCGATGACCGAGACGCCCATGAGCGCGAGGCACGCCGTGGCCACGACGTTGTCGTGGTGCTCGTAGGCGTCGTCGCCGGTGAAGAGCCAGCTCAACATGAGCGTGAGGACGACCATGTTGTTGAAGGCGTGGATGAGCGCCGAGCGGAGGTTGTGCCGGTTCTTCGCGGGCAGGCGCTCCACGCGCAGGCGCTCGTCCTCGAGGATGCCCGCCTCGCGGTCGGGCTCGGCGACGCGCGGGATGTGGAACGGCGGCGAGCCCAGGAGCCCGATGCCCTCCCGCACGGGCCCGTCGATGGGCACCATGGCCTTCGTCGCGAGCAGGCAGTTGTCGCCGACGCGCGAGTCCGGCGGGTAGTAGAGGTTGTTGCCCAGGTAGTTCCGCGCGCCGATCTCCGCGCGCCGCAGCACGAAGGTCTTGGGCGTCATCTGGACGTTCATCATCGAGAGCCCGTCCGACACCATCGTCTGCGAGCCGACGCCGCAGAGCAGCGGGTCGTCCTGCCGCTGCTGCACGCCGAAGTTCGAGCCGGTCTGGTAGACCTCGTGCAGGTCCCAGCCGACGGCGTTCAGGTAGTGGACGATGGCGCTGCTGTCGCCGAAGAGCAGGTTGAGCGCGCGGGAGTTCCCGGCGACCTGCTGGAGACGGAACAGGAAGAAGTGCACGCCGTACATCGGGCGCGGCTTGCCGACCTCCTGGAAGCGGTGCAGCACGCGCGGCACGACGAGCACGGCGACGAGCTCGATCACGTAGGCGGCGAGGAGCAGGATCGCGCCGAGGATCGGGCCGGCGATCCACGGGTGCTCGTGGGCCTGCTCCGTCACGACCGTCCACAGCACGTGGTAGATCGCCATGAACAGCGGCGCCGTGAGCAGCCACAGCCCCACGTGCCAGGCCGAGTACGTCATGCGCCGCAGCTTCGTGATGCGGTGCGGCTCGAGGTCGCAGTAGCGGGTGCGGCACCGCTGCGCGGGGGAGCCGTGCCAGCTCTCGCCGGCCGGGATCACCTGGCCCGGCTGCAACGACGACGCGTGCCCGAGCTGCGCGCCGTCCTCCATGCGCGTCCCGACGTCCACGACGCTGCCCTCGCCGACGAAGCAGCCGCGCCCGATGGAGATGGGCTCGATGCGGATCCACCCTCGCTCGGCGCGGTACCCGGAGAGCAGCGAGTCCTTGCGCAGGATCGTGTCGCTGCCGATCTCGAGCAGGTCGGTGCAGACGGGCACGAACTTGCAGTCGACGACGACGTTGTTGCCGATGCGCGCGCCGAGCGCCCGCAGCCAGGCGTTGTAGAGCGGGTAGCCCTTGAAGAGCACCATCGGGTTGGCGCGCAGGAGCGTGCGCATGATCCAGAACCGGAAGTAGCGCGCGCTCCAGACCGGGATGTCCTCCTCGCTCCATGCGCCGACGAGCAGCCACTTGGCGAACACCGGGACCGACGCGCCGACGACCATGATCGCGAGCGTGACCGCCGCCGCCCGCGCGAACCACGCGAACGGCCCGGGCGCCGCGTCGATCCAAGACCAGCCGACGTCGAAGACCGGGTAGACGGGCGCCAGGCCCAGGAGGAGCGCCGCGACCTGCGCGACGCCGCACGCGACGTAGTGCCGACGGGGCGCGATGTACTGCGGACGCGGCGGCGCGGCGTCGACCGGGGCCTCGCGCTCGAGGACGCGGATCCGCGCCGCGAGCCGCCGCGCGTCCGTCTCGAGGTACACGTCGCGCATGGACACCTGCCGGCCCGTCTCCTCGCGGAAGCGGGCGCAGAACTTCGCGAGCAGGAGCGAGTGCGCGCCGAGCGCGTCGAAGAAGTCGTCCGTGACGGAGACCCGCTCCACCCCGACGAGCTCCGCGAGGAGCTCGACGATGACCGCCTCGAGCTCGTCGGCGGGCTCGACGTGGCCGTCCCCCGTCGGGGTCGCGCGCCCGCGCCGCGGCGCCGGGAGGTTCTTCCGGTCCGCCTTGTCGCTCGGGAGCATCGGGATCTCGTCGAGCCGCTCGAAGAACGCGGGCACCATGTACGGCGGCAGGTCGACGCGGAGCGCGCGGGCCAGCTCGTCGGGAGCCGGCTCCTCGGCGCCCTCGCGCAGCGTGTACCACGCGACGAGCTCCGGCGACGACGCGCCCTCGGGCGTCCACGTGTCGACGACGGCCTGCGCGATCGCCGGCACCTCGAGCAGCACGTTCTCGATCTCCGTGAGCTCGATGCGGTAGCCGCGGACCTTGACCTGGAGATCGATGCGGCCCTGGTACTCGATCTCGCCCTCGTCGGTGATGCGCGCGCGGTCGCCCGTCCGGTAGAGGCGGCCGGACGGGTTGTCGGGCACCCCCACCGGGTCGGGGATGAACGCCTTCTCCGTGAGGTCCGGCCGGCCCACGTAGCCCGCGGCGAGCCCGACGCCGCCGATGCACAGCTCGCCGGACCGTCCCCGCGGCACGGGCGTCGTCCCGCCCTCCTCGAGGATCACGGCCGAGTAGGTCGGCAGCGGCTGTCCGATCGTCACCGGCTTCCCGGGCGACAGCTCGGCCCAGGTGCAGGTCACGGTGGCCTCGGTCGGCCCGTAGGCGTTGAGGATCGTGCGGCCGTCGCGGTGCCAGCGCGCGACGAGGTCGTGCGGGCAGGCCTCGCCGGACACGAGCAGCCAGCGCAGCTCCGGCAGGTCGTCCTCGAGCGTCGCGAGCAGCGTCGGCACGCAGCACATCGCCGTGATGCGGCGCTCGGCGAGGAAGCGGCCGAGGTCCTCCCCGACGAGCTTCACGTCGTCCGTGTTCGGGACGAGCGTCGCGCCGGCGAGCAGCGGCACCCAGAGCTCCTCGACCGAGAAGTCGAAGGCGATCGTCATGCCCTGGTAGAAGCGGTCCGTGTCACGGACGCCGTACGCCTCCGCGGCGACGCGCACGAAGTTGCAGATGCTCGCGTGGTGGACGGCGACGCCCTTGGGTCGACCGGTGGACCCCGACGTGTAGATGACGTAGCAGAGCGGGTCCTCGTCGACGCCCTCGGGGTGCGGCGGGAGGCGCTCGTCGGACTGCGCGGCGAGCGCGTCGGCCTCCTCGTCGAGGAAGACCTGCCGCCCGGGCACGCCCTCGAGGTGCGGGCGGAAGCGTCCGAGCGAGAGGAGCGTCCCGGCGTCCGCGTCGCCGACGATGTAGCGCAGCCGCTCGACGGGGTAGCCCGCGTCGAGCGGCACGTAGGCCGCGCCCGCCTTGAGCACGCCGAGCAGCGCGACCTCGGTCGACGCGGAGCGGTCGACGAGCACCGCGACGCGGTCGCCCGCCCGCACGCCGCGCTCGCGGAGCAGGCGGGCGAGGCGGTTCGCGCGGCGGTCGAGCGCGTCGAAGGTCAGGACCTCCGCGCCCTCGTCGACCGCCGGGTGGTCGACGCGCCCCCCCACTCGCAGCGCGTCGCAGCGCGCCTCGAAGAGCTGCTCGAGCCGCTCGCCGGGCGTCCAGCGGACGCCGTCGGCGAAGCCCGCGCAGGTGAGCACGTCCGGTCCGTCCATGGTCAGATCCCGGCGGCGACCGACATCGTCGACGAGGTCGGCGCCCGGGCGCCGAACACCTCCTCGAACGAGCGCTCGAGCACGTCGAGGCCCTCGACGAGCTGCGCGCGCGGGATCGTCAGCGGCACGAGGCACTTGACGACCTCGTCGCGCGGCCCCGAGCGCTCGATGACGAGGCCGTGCTCGAAGGCCCGCTCGGTGACGACCGCCGCCCGCGCCGGGTCGGCGCAGCGCACGCCGCGCATCATGCCGCGGCCGCGCACCTCGACGAGGTCCGGCGAGAACCGGCGCACGAAGCCGTCGAGCCGCCGACCGAGGAGCTCGCCCTTGGCGCGCACCTCCTCCGCGAACGCGTCGTCGGCCCAGTACGTCTCGATCGCGGCCGCCGCGGTCACGAAGGCGAGGTTGTTCCCGCGGAAGGTGCCGTTGTGCTCGGCGGGCGCCCAGCGGTCGTGCTCGGGGCGGATGAGCACGACGGCCATCGGCAGCCCGGACCCCGAGAGCGACTTCGACAGCGTCACGAGGTCGGGGACGATGCCCGCGTGCTCGAAGCCGAAGAAGTGCCCGGTCCGGCCGCAGCCGGCCTGGATGTCGTCGAGGATCAGGAGGACCCCGTGGCTCCGGCAGATCCGCTCGAGCCGGCGCAACCAGCGCGCGCCGGCCGCGGTGAGCCCGCCCTCGCCCTGCACGGCCTCGACGATCACGGCGGCCGGCAGGTCGACGCCGCTCGACGGGTCGGACAGCGCCTTCTCGAAGTAGTCGAGCGTGTCGACGGCGGGGCCGAGGTATCCGTCGTAGGGCATGACGGCGCCGCCGAGCAGCGGGAGGCCCGCGCCCCGTCGGTGCGCGCCGTTGCCCGTCGCGACGAGCGAGCCCAGCGTCACGCCGTGGAAGCCGTTCGTGAACGACACGATCCCGGTCCGACCCGTCACCTTGCGCGCGAGCTTGAACGCCGCCTCGACGGCGTTCGTCCCCGTGGGTCCGGTGAACTGGACGACGTGGTCGAAGCCGCGCGGCTCGAGGACGTACCGCGTGAAGACCTCGAGGAAGTGAGCCTTGGCGTCCGTGTGCATGTCCAGACCCTGGACGACGCCGTCGCGCTCGATGTACTCGAGCAGCGCGGCCTTCATCGTCGGGTCGTTGTGCCCGTAGTTGAGCGAACCGCACCCCGCGAGGAAGTCGAGGTAGCGGCGACCGTCGGCGTCGAAGAGCTCGGCGCCGCACGCCCGCGCGAACACGGTCGGGAACGTCCGGCAGTACGAGCGGACCGCGGACTCACGCTGGGTGAAGATGTCGGGACGGGTCATGACGAGGCTCCGAGCGCGGCGCCGGCCCGGAGGACGGGCGTCGGCGGAGAGGAGGTGGTGGTGTTCGTGCGGTCGAGCTGCTCCCACGCGGGAGCGGTCCGGATGTCGTCCTTGCCGTGGAGCAGCAGGGTCTCGTGCAGCCCGGCGTGCAGCTCGCGGGCCGCGCCGTTCGTCGCGACGACCGTGAAGCTGTGGCCGTCGGCGGCGTGCTGCACGATGGGGAAGCTCCAGTCGCGCAGGCAGGCGAGGTAGGCGGCGAGCTCGCGGAGGCTGCCGCACAGGTCGTGGCCCACGAGGCTCACGGCGGCGACACCCCGTTGGAGCGAGGCGCGGCAGGCGAGCCCGAGCCGCTCGACGAGGTCCGGCAGCCGGGCCTCGAGGCCCGGGCTCGAGCGCGGGTCGAGCGTGAGCTGGACGCGGTCGCGCCCGGTCGCCAGGAGGTCGAGCGCGAACCCCACCCGGTCGAACGCCGCGAGCACGGTGGCGAAGTCGTGCGTGCTCCCGCCCCCGCCGAGGCGGTCCAGCGTGAGCAGGCAGAGCCCCTCGCGCAGTCCGACGCCCTTGACCCCGGGCCGCGGCTCGGTGCCGTCCACGCGCGTCCCACAGGTGTCGGGCCGATCGATCCAGCGCACGCTGAGCGGCGTGCCGCCGGCGCGCAGCGGCGCGATGCACCGGGAGTGCAGGACCTTCGCGCCGTTGGTCGCGAAGACCTCCGCCTCGTCGTAGGACACACGGTCCAGCAGACGGGCCTGCGGCAGGATGCGCGGGTCGGCGGTGAACACGCCGGGGACGTCCGTCCAGATCTCGACCTCCGTCGCCCCGAGGATCGCCCCGAGCAGGCTGGCGGAGGTGTCCGATCCGCCGCGCCCGAGCAGCACCGTCTCGCCGCGGTCGTTGCATGCGAGGAACCCCTGCGTGATCGTGACCGTCGCCGGCCGTGACAGGAGGCGGCGCTGCAGGGCGGGGTCGCGCTCGCTACGCGCGGCCGCCGAGAGGTACGGGTGGTGCGAACCCTCCGCACCGTCCCCGCTCGCCCGGACCCACTGGCGCACGTCCTGGAGGTCCACGGAGAGCCCCGACTCCCGGAGCCAGGCGGCGCCCAGGGCGGAACTCGCGAGCTCGCCGTGCGCGAGGATCGCGGCGCGGTCGCGGTCCGCGAGCTCCGCGCCGGCGACGGCGTCCACGTGGGACTCGAGCGACGCGAGCACGGCGCGGTAGCCGCTGTGATCGCGCACGTCGAGGCCGTCGGCGAGCCGTTCGTGACGGTGACGGACGTCGGCGAGCAGATCGCGCGTCGGCTCACGGAGCCTCAGCGCGCGCAACACATCCTCGAGCAGGTTCGTCACGCCGGAGAGCGCCGAGACGACGACGACCGGCCGCACGCCGGTCGCGAGTCGTTCCTCGACGATTCCGCGGACCTGCCGCCAGCGCTCGGGCGTGGCGACGGAGGTTCCCCCGAACTTGAGGACCCTGATGCAGGGTCGGGCAATCATGCTGTGTACCCCCGGTGTGGACGGATCCTGCCCAGGATCCGCCCGTGTGCTTGGTCGCTCCCTCCCCAGGGTGCGGCCGGGCCTGCCGCGTCGGAAGACGAGGACCGTGCCAAGCCCTGCCTTCCGCAACGGACCCTATGCGGGCGCCGCCGATCGCGCAAGACGGTGTTTTTAAAGGAGGCGTCGCTCGTTTCACGGGAGACGATGGACTCCGGGCGTCGAGCGCGAGGCGCGCTGCTGCGGGCAAGGCGGTCATCGTGCGTCCCCCGGTTCGCGGAGGGCTCGGCCGTTCCGCGGAGTGGGCCCCGGACACGCGGGAGCGAGCGCTCCGCGCGAGCGGTGTCGTCGGGCGGGCGCCGTGCCAGCGCTCCGTCCCGTCGGCGACGACGATTGTCCGTCGGTTCCCGTGAACCTCCCATGCGCACGAGGTCGTAATCGCGCGAGGACAGTCGGCGCATGGACGTCAACGCGGAACATGTGTTCCCTATGGGAGTCTCACCGAGGTCTCACCTCGCATTCACGGGACGGCGGACCCACCGGATAGGCTGGAACCATGGACGACACCCTCCACGTAGCCGTCGCGGGCGCCACGGGCGCCGTCGGCGCCGAGATGATCGCGACGCTCGAGCGTCGCGCGTTCCCCGTGTCCTCGCTCACGCTGCTCGCGTCGGCGCGCTCGGCGGGGAAGACGCTGTCGTTCCGCGGCGAGGACGTCGTCGTGCGCGAGCTGACCGCCGACGCGTTCGACGGCGTGGACCTCGCGCTCTTCAGCGCGGGCGGCGACCGCTCGCGCGCGTTCGCGCCGGAGGCCGTCGCGCGCGGCTGCGTCGTCGTCGACAACTCGAGCGCGTTCCGGATGGAGCCCGACGTGCCGCTCGTCGTCCCGGAGATCAACGGCGCCGACCTCGAGGAGCACCGCGGCCTCGTCGCGAACCCCAACTGCACGACGGCCATCACGCTCATGGCGCTCGCGCCGCTGCACCGCGCGTTCGGCGCGACGCGCGTCGTCGCGTCGAGCTACCAGGCGGTCTCCGGGTCCGGCGCCAAGGCCGTCGCGGAGCTCGAGCGGCAGGTCGCGGACCTCGCGGCCGGGCGCCCCGTCGAGCGCGAGGTCTACCCGCACCAGATCGCCTTCAACGTGCTGCCGCACGTCGACGCGTTCGAGGAGGACGGCACGACGCGCGAGGAGCTCAAGCTCGAGCGCGAGGGCCGGCGCATCCTGCACCACCCGGCGCTCCGCGCGAGCATGACCTGCGTGCGGGTGCCCGTCGTGCGCGCGCACTCGGTGGCGGTCACCGCGCAGTTCGAGCGGCCGGTGACGCGGGAGTCCGCGCGCGAGGTCCTGCAGGACGCGCCCGGCCTCGTCGTGGTCGACGACCCGGCGGCGGCCGCCTACCCGACGCCGCTCGACCTCGCCGGCCGCGACGAGTGCGCCGTGGGCCGCCTGCGCGTCGACCGCGCGCTCGACAACGCGCTCACGTTCTGGGTCTCGGGCGACCAGCTCCTCAAGGGCGCCGCGCTCAACGCGGTGCAGATCGCGGAGGAGCTCCTCGCGCGCGACGTGCTGCGCGTGCCGGAGGGCGTCGCGCGGCACGCCTGAGCCCGGCGCGACCCGCCCCGACGTCGCGGTCCTCGTCTCCCGGCCCGCGGTCCGGCGGCGCGACCCGCCCGGCGAGCCCCCCTATCCTCCGACGGCGCGCTTGTGCCGGATGTCCACCGCCTCGACGAGGAAGACGACGTCCTCGGCGATGTTCGTGGCGAGGTCGGCGATGCGCTCGAGGTTCAGCGAGGCCGTGAGGTAGTCGAGACAGACGTCGACGTCCTCGGGGTGCTTCCGCATGCGGTCGAGGAGTCGCACGAAGTGGTCGCGGTTGTAGTCGTCGACCTCGTCGTCGCGCTCGCACACGCGGCGGGCCTGGAGGACGTCCGCCTCGACGAGCGCGTTGAGGCTCGTGCGGAGCATCCAGCGCGCGGCGGCGGCCATCTCCTGGAAGTGCAGCTTCTCGTCCAGCGGTCGGCGGTCGCCCAGGTCGATGGCGCGCTCGGCGATGTTCGTCGCGAGGTCCGCGATGCGCTCGAGGTCGTTGTTGATCTTCATCGTCGCGGTGATGCGGCGCAGGTCGCTCGCGACGGGCTGGTGCAGGGCGAGGATCTTGAGGCAGTCGTCGTCGATCCGGAGCTCCATCCGGTCGATCTCGCCGTCCGCCTCGATGACCTGCCGCGCGAGGTCGGCGCGCTGCTCCACGAGCGCCTTGCCGGCCTGCTCGAGGGCGGTCTCGACGAGCCCGCCCATGGCGAGCAGGTCGTCGCGCAACGTGCGCAGGTCCCGGTGGAGGTGTGAGGTCATGCGGGGCTCCTTCCGCCGCGCGGGCGGGGGCTCATCCGAAGCGACCGGTGACATAGTCCTCGGTCTGCTGCTTCTCGGGGTTCGTGAAGATGCGCGCCGTCGGGCCCACCTCGATGAGCTCGCCCTGGTACATGAACACGGTCGTGTCGGAGATGCGCGACGCCTGCTGCATGTTGTGGGTGACGATGACGACGCTGTACCTGCCGCGGAGCGACTCGATGAGCTCCTCGATGCGGCCGGTCGCGATGGGGTCGAGCGCCGAGCACGGCTCGTCCATGAGCAGCACCTCCGGCGACATGGCGAGCGCGCGCGCGATGCAGAGGCGCTGCTGCTGTCCGCCGGAGAGCGAGTGGCCCGGCTGCTTGAGCTTGTCCTTGACCTCTTCCCAGAGCGCGGCGTCGACGAGGCTGCGCTCGACGAGCTCGTCCATGTCGCCCGAGTAGCCGCCCATGCGCGGCCCCCACGCGACGTTGTCGTAGATGGTCTTGGGGAACGGGTTCGGCCGCTGGAACACCATGCCGATGCGGCGTCGCAGCTCGACGGGGTCGATGTCGGACGCGTGGATGTCGATGCCCTCGAAGAGCACCTGCCCGGTGACGCCCGCGCCCTCGATGAAGTCGTTCATCCGGTTGAAGCAGCGGAGCAGCGTGCTCTTGCCGCAGCCGGACGGGCCGATGATGGCGGTCACGTCGCCGCGCTGGACGTCGATGTCGACGTGGCGCACGGCGGGCGCGCCCGAGTAGCTGATGACGACGTCGCGCGTCGCGAGCACCGTGTCGGCGGGCCCGGGCGGCGTGTCCGCGGGCGCGGCGCCGGGGCGGGCGTCGGTGACCGGCCGGCCGCCCGCGTCCGACTCCAGCGTGGAGGTCGCGCCGCGGTCGGGCACCGTCGCGCTCCGCTCCGCCTGCCCGGCCTGTCCCATGCGCTCGCCGGCGTCGACCATCGTCATGCCTTCCTCGATTCCGCCCGGTTCCGCAGCCACACCGCCAGCCCGTTCATGCCGAGCAGGACGACGAGCAGCACGATGCAGCCCGTCGCGGCGAGGTGGTGGAACTCGAGCTGTGGCCGCGACGCCCAGTTGAAGATCTGGATGGGCATCGCGGTGAACAGATCGTACGGGGTCTCCGGGACGAACGCCACGTAGGTGAGCGCCCCGATCATGATGAGCGGCGCCGTCTCGCCCAGCGCGCGCGAGAGCGCGAGGACCACGCCCGTGAGCATGCCGGGGATCGCGGCCGGGAGGACGTGGTGCCGCACGCACTGCCAGCGGGTCGCGCCGATGCCGTACGCCGCCTGCCGCAGCGAGTCCGGCACGGCGCGCAGCGCCTCGCGCGACGCGATGATGATGACCGGCAGGATGAGCAGCGTGAGGGTCGCGGAGCCCGCGAGCACCGAGCGCCCGAAGGGCACCTCGATGCCGAGGATCGTCGTCGTCTCGAGGCCGAACATGCGCACGAACGCGATGAGGCCGAGCATGCCGTAGAGGATGCTCGGCACGCCGGCGAGGTTCGCGATGAGCAGCTCGAGGATCCGCACGAGCCGACCCTTGTGCGCGTACTCCTCGAGGTAGATCGCCGCGCCGATGCCGAGCGGGACGCTGAACACGCCCGTGAAGCTCACGGCCCAGACGCTGCCCCAGATGGCCGCCTTGAAGCCGGCCTGCTCGGGCTTGCGCGACGGGAAGTTGTCGAGGAAGTCGAGCGAGAGCTGGCCCACGCCGTCCTTGAGGATCCCGACGATGAGGATGCCCAGCATGACGACGCCGAACCAGGTCGCGGAGAGCGCGAGCCGGCGGAACGTGCGCTCGCGCCGGTGGCGGCGGCCCGAGTCGGCGCGGAAGCGGTCGGACGCCGTCACGAGTAGGTCTCCCGGAAGCGCGCCATGATCTTCTGCGACAGGAGGTTCATCGCGAGCGTCATGAGGAACAGCCCGAGGCCCACCGCGAAGATGGACTGGAACTCGATGGAGCCCGCGGGCGTGTCGCCGAGGCTCACCTGCACGATGTACCCGGTCATGGTCTGGATCGACTCGAGCGGGTTGAGCGTGAGGCGCGGCGTCGAGCCCGCCGCCATGGCGACGATCATCGTCTCGCCGATGGCGCGGCTGATCGCGAGCAGGTAGCTCGAGATGACGCCCGAGAAGGCCGCCGGGTACACGATGCCCAGCGAGATCTCGCGCTTCGTCGCGCCCACGCCGTAGCCCGCGTTCCGCAGGCTCTGCGGCACGGCGCGCAGGGCGTCGTCGGAGAGCGACGCGACCATCGGCAGGATCATGATGCCGACGACGATGCCCGCGGAGAGCGCGTTGAAGACGCGCACGTCGGGGAGGATCGCCTGGAGCGTCGGCGTCACGACGGCGAGCGCGAAGGTGCCGTAGACGACGGTCGGCACGCCCGCGAGGATCTCGAGCGTCGGCTTGAGCCGGCGGCGCACGCGCGGCGACGCGTACTCCGAGAGGTAGAGCGCCGCGAGGCTGCCCACCGGCACGGCGAGCAGCGCGGCGATGGCCGCCACGAGCAGCGTGCCGCCGACGAGCGGCAGGACGCCGAAGTGGCGCGGCTCGAGGAGCGGCGTCCAGGTCGTGCCGGTGACGAACTCGGACACCGAGACCTCGCCGAAGAACGGCAGGGCCTCGCCGAGCAGCACGGACACGATCCCGACGCTGACGAACACCGAGACGAGGGCGCTCCCGAGCAGCGAGAGCCGGATGACCTCCTCCTTGAGGCTCCGGCTCCGGCGCTTCCTGAGCTGGTCCGCCGTGACGCGGGGGCGGGGCGCCGCCCCCGCGGCCACGGCGGTCGTGCTGGCGGGTGGAGGCACGCGCGCGCCCCGGCGTCAGCCCTGCGTCGTGCCGAGGACGCGGTTGCTGTAGCGCTGACGCGTCTTCTCGGCGGCCGCCTCGGGCATCGGCACGTAGCCGACCTCCTCGGCGAGCATGCGGCCGTCACCCAGGTAGTAATTCACGAACGCGTCGACCTCGGGCCGGCCCGCGGCCTCCTTCGACACGTAGATGAAGAGCGGGCGCGAGAGCGGCGCGTAGGTGCCGGTCTCGATGGTCGTCATGTCCGGCTTGACCGGGCCCTTGCCGCCGTCGACGGCGACGACGTTCAGCTTGTCCGCGTTCTCGTGGTAGTACGCGTAGCCGAAGAAGCCGATGCCGTCCTTGTCGCCGGCGATGCCCGTCACGAGCACGTTGTCGTCCTCGGAGAAGGTCGCGTCGGGGCGGCAGTTGCCGCTCTTGCCGTTCACGGTCTCCGTGAAGTAGTCGAAGGTGCCGGAGTCCTGGCCCGGAGCGTAGAGGCGGAACTCGCGGTCCGGCCAGTCGGGGCGGATGTCCGACCACCTCGTCGCCGTCGAGCCGGCGTGCCACATCGCGTTGAGCTCGTCGACGGTCATCGTCGTCGCGAAGTCGTTGTCCTTGTTGACGACCACGGCGAGGCCGTCGTAGGCGACCGGCAGCTCGATGAACTCGACGCCGCTCGCGGCGCAGGCGTCGACCTCCTTCTGCTTGATGGGCCGCGAGGCGCCGGAGATGGCCGTCTCGCCCTGGGCGAACTTCTTCATGCCGCCGCCCGTGCCCGACACGCCGACGGTCACGCGGACCCGGGGGTGCATCCCGCCGAACTCCTCGGCCACCGCCTCGGTGATCGGGAAGACGGTGGAGGACCCGTCGATCTGGACGGTGCCCTGGAGCATGGAGCTGGCGTTGGCGTCGTTCTCGGCGTCGCCGCCGCAGGCCATGAGGAGGCCCGCGAGAGCGCACGCGGTGAGGCTACGGGACATGGAAGTTCCTCGATGTCGGATGGAAACGGCCGAAGTCTCGGAGCCCTGCGAGAAGAGACCGGGTGAGAACCGTGAAGATCGCATGAGGATCACGATTCCTTCACGAGATCCACGGAATCCGGAGCGCCCCCGGGCGGGCCCGCCCGCCGCGGCGCCCGAGGCCCGGACCGCCGACGGCGGGCGGGATCCTACCCTCCGACGGCCGGGCAGCGCGAGCCGGGGGCCGGCCGGCGCCGCCCCCCGTCCCCGACGGCTCGGGAACGGCGCCCCGGCACGCCCGGCGACGCGCCGCGGGAGGTCCGGGCCGGGCCGTCAGAGCTTCTCGACGTACTCCCGGTAGGCCTCGTCGAAGGCGTCCCAGTCCTCGTCCGACCACGTGGCGAAGGTCTTCTCGTAGGCGAGCGCCTGGACGTCGTTCACGTCGGCCCGGTTGTAGTAGCCGGTGGGGTCCTCGGAGGGCTTGTCGCCCTGCTTCGTGGACTCCCACTTGTCGAGCTCGCGCTGCATGACCTCGGTCGCGACCTCGTGTCGCGCGGCGAGCAGGTTGTCGAGGTACTCGGGGAGGATGCGGTCCCACTTGTCCGGCAGCCGCTTGCCCTCGCGCAGGAAGTGCACGAGCGCCCAGCCCTGCGCGTAGTGCTTGCCGCCGTCGCGGTAGTACTCGGCCTGGCTGTACCGCATGAGGTCCTTGAGCGGCGTCGCGCCGCCCTCGGACGGCTCCTTGCCCTGGCCGCGCATCATGCACGCGGTCTTCGCGGTCTGCTTGCGCGCGACGCCGCCGGGCGCGTCGTCGAACGCCTTGACGCGGTAGCTGCGCGTCATCTTCGCGCCCGCGAAGTAGTCCCCGTGGCCCTCGTTGTACCAGCTGTGCGGGGAGAGCTCGCCGTAGAAGTAGTAGATGTACTGGTGGAACGCCTCGTGGTTGAGCACGGCGAGCGTGAGGTCGCGCGGGTCGGCGTCGTAGAACACGAGCTCGCGCGCGCGCGGGCTCCAGTAGCCAGCGCTCCCCGCGCTCCCGCCGTAGCCCATGTAGTCGTCGCGACTGTCGCACACGCGCACGATGGACACCGCGGTGATCTCGCGGTCCGGCGGGTAGAGGTCCTCGTACACGTCGCGGATGGCCTCGATCTGGTCGGCCATCTCCTTGACGAACGTCTTCTCGGCGTTGAACAGGAAGAGGTAGCGGTCCGTGCGCAGGTGGTCCCAGCCGCGCGGCAGCTTGTCGATCTGCTCCTGGAGGAAGCGCTCCTGCTCGTCCATCTGCGAGCGGTCGCCGCCCTCGGCCTCCTCCAGCGCCTCCTTCTCGATGCGCTTGAACGACTTGCCGGCCTTCGAGAAGTCGCGCGAGTCCTTGTCGAAGCGGTCCTTGAGCGCGGTGCCCGTCACGACGAACACGCCGTCCTCCTGCCGGATGAAGAGCTGGTACTCCGAGAACTCGCCCTTCTCCGGGATGAGGAAGCGCTCGCGCGCCGGCGAGCGGTCGACCTTGGTGTCCTTGTCCTTGTCGATCTCGCAGTAGCCGTTCGCGCGCTCGAACTGGTCGACGAGCTGGTCGAAGAACTCGTCCTCCGACTGCCCCGAGAGCATGCGCGTCGACGGATAGAAGGAGACGTCCATCGTGTTGTAGAAGCTGCCGCTGCTCGTCGTGGACTGCTTGGTGTCCTTGAAGCGCGCGACCTGCAGGCGCGCGCCGGGCTGGACGGGCAGCGCCTCGAAGCTCTTCGGCGGCTTGATCTGGAAGCCGACCCGCGTGTCCTTGTGCGTCTGCGCGGAGGCGCCGCCCGCAAACAGCGCGAGCAGGCCCGCGACGACGAGGACACGGACCTGGGGGATCGAGCACGTCGACGTCATGGGGTCTCCCGTTCTCCGTGGACGGTCGCCGGTCGACCCCTCGCGCCGGATCGCGCGACGGGGACGGCGACGGACGTCCGCGGGAGGCGACCACCCCCGACCCGCGGGCTCCGGTCGCCGGGCGCTGCCACGCGCCCGACGCACGGCGGACGTCCCGCGCGCGTCGGGTCCCACCCTATCGCGCTCCCCGGGAGCTGCCAAGGCGACGCCGCCGTGACGCGCGCGCCGGCCCGCGCCGGACGTGCGCGCGGTCCGCCGCCTCGCCGCGCTCCGCGCGGACGCCACCGCCTCAGGACGCGTGGACCCCGGTCGATGCGCGCTCGCGGTCGACGCGCCCGAAACGCAGCGGCGGCGTCTCGCCGGGCCGGCTCTTGAAGATCATCCGACACGCCTCGACGCAGTCGCCGCAGCGGATGCACTCGGCGTCGCCGTAGACCTCGCCGGGCGGCGCGAGCCCCGCGTCGAGGTCGGCGCCCGCCGCGAGCCGCGCGAGGTCCATGGACTCCTCGCCCGGTCCCGGCACGGGCTGGCCCAGCGACTTCGGGTCGATGTCGACGGGGCAGATCTTCTCGCAGGCGCCGCACTCGATGCACGGGCTCGGCTGCTGACTGAACACGATGCCGACGGGCGTGCGCGACGTCACGAACCGGTAGTACAGCCCGATGGGGCACGCCGACCTGCAGAAGCCGAACTTCCACACGAACGCGTGCAGGAAGCCGCCGAAGCACAGGAGCAGCCACACGCCGACGACGACGGCCTTCGCGGTGAGGCTGCCGTCGATCAGCACGCGCCAGTCGACCCACCACGCCATGATCGCGGCGATGAAGGTGCCGACGAAGCCGGCGCCCGCGAGGTGCGCGCCGAGCCAGCGCAGCTTCTTCCTCTTCTTGAGGCGCACGTCCTCGCCGAGCCGGCTCACGTAGCCGACGGGGCACCCCCACCCGCAGAAGAAGCGCCCCACGACGATGTTCGTCGCGAAGGTCACGCCCCACAGCACGAGCATGGACACGACGAAGCCGCCGAGGCCCTCCACGAAGTCGACGGGCTCGCCGAGCAGCAGGTGGTTCCCGCGCCACAGGTCGAGCCGCACGAGCTCCGCGGCGGGCACCGCGAGCAGGATGACGAGCGACAGCGTGATGACGAGGACGCGCAGCAGCTGGTAGCTGGCGCCGCGCGTCGCGACGGCCGCGAGGATGCGGACGCGGTGGTCGTCCTTGAGCTTCATGCCCCGGACGGGAGGCGTCTTCGGGGGCGCGGGGGACTCGGCGGTGGTCACGGCGGGAGGTCGACGCGCGGCCGACGGCGGAGGAGCGGGAGGAGGGTGGCGGCGACCGATGCTAGCCCGTGGGACAGCAGGACGCCGCATCCGAGAAGAGCGGGAGCGCGGAGCGGACGACGGTGATCGTGCCGGCGAGCATGACCGCGGCGGCGCCAGCGCGCGCGAGCGTCGCGGGCGAGAAGCGCGCGCGGGCGGGCTTCGCGAGGAGCGCGACGCCGAGCAACGACGGGAGCGTGCCGACGCCGAACGCCGCCATGAGCCCCGCGCCGCGCACGGCGTCGCCGGCGACGGACGCCTGGAGCAGCGCGAGCGCGACGGCGCCGCACGGGAGCGCGCCGGTGAGCGCGCCGAGCGTGTAGCGGCCGCCCGGCAGCTCGCGCCCGGTGAGGTCCCCGACGACGCGGCCCAGGCTGCGCACGAGCGGGTCGGTCACGGCGCCGGAGCCGGGCCGCAGGAGGCGCCAGCCCCCGACGACGAGCACGAGCCCGACGACGATCCCGAACACCGGCACGTACGGGTGCGCCCACGTGTGCACGACGGCGCCGGCCGCGCCGACGAGCGCCCCGATGAGCACGTACGTCGTCGTCTTGCCGAGGCCGTAGGCGGGGAAGCCGCCGCGACGCCGCGCGGCGTGCACCGCGAAGACGCCGCACATGCCGGCGCAGTGCGCGGCGTGCAGCAGACCGAGGCCGGCGCCCGCGACGAGCAGCATGGCGGGTGTCATGCGCGCGCCTCCGCGAGCGGCGCGCTGCGTGGGGTGGTGTTCGCGGGCGCGACGGTGTTCGAAGGCGCGGCGCACACCGACACGTTCGCGCCGGCGGCCGAGGGCGCGACGTCGGCGGGCGCCCAGCCGAGCAGTCGCTGACTGCGCCAGCTCACCGCCAGGCTCGACGCGATCATCGCCGCCACGGCGGCCAGCGGTGGCAGCTCACCCGCGGCCGCCATGCCCAGCGCGACGGCGTTGTACGCGAGCGTCCAGAACAGGTTGCCGCGCACGGTGCGGCGCAGCGCGCGCGCGGCCTCGAGCAGCACGGCCACGCCGCGCGGGTCGTCGGCCACGAGCTCCACGTGGGCCTGCGCGCGCGCCAGCGAGGTGCCCGACGCGAAGCTCACGCCCACGTCGGCGAGGCGCAACGCGGGGGCGTCGTTCATGCCGTCGCCGAGCATCAGCACGTGGTGGCCGGCGGCGCGCAGCTCGGCCAGCCGCGCGTGCTTGTCGGCGGGACGCGCGCCGCCGCGCGCGGGCAGCGCGAGCGCCGCACCCAGCGCGGCCGCGGCGGCGGGCTCGTCGCCGGAGAGGATCTCGAGCGCGAGGCCGCGGTCGCGCAGCGCGTGCACGGCGGCCGCGGTGCCGGGGCGCACGCGTTGCGCGAGGCGGGCCGCCGCGAGCACGCGCTCGTCGCGCGCCACGG
>JAUIEF010000060.1 GCA_030428785.1 bacterium | reverse complement strand
GCGACCGCTCGCGTTCGCGCCCGCGGGCACGCTGGCCGTCCCGGGGCGTACGTCGCTCGACGCCGTCGACCTGGACCGCGACGGGCGGCCCGACCTCGTCGCGACCTCGCAGGCCGCGGGCTTCGCGTGGGCGCTGAACCGCACCGTGCGCTGACCGCCACCCGGACTCGCGGACGCGCGCGGATCCGGACCCACCCTCGAACGGGCGCTCGCCATCGGTCACCATCGGTCGCGCGCCGTCCGGACTCCCGCACCCGGACCGTCGGTCCGCGGGCGGCGCGAGCCCCGGAGTCCCCGCGTGAGCAGGCGTCGCTACCAGGCCGTCAAGGCCTACAACAACGCACACTTCCTCAACAGCCCCGACGGGCGCGTGCTGCGCATCATGTCCGAGTACCTCGAGCCGCTCTCGCGGTTCCACGAGCTCGAGGTGCGCGACACGATCGTCGTCTTCGGCTCGGCGCGCATCCGCTCGGAGGAGACCGCGGAGGCGGAGCTCGCGACGGCGCGCGAGGAGGGCGGCGACGTCGACCGCGCGGAGAAGAACCTCCGCATGTCGAAGTACTACGAGGCGGCGCGCGCGCTCGCCTTCCGGCTCACCGAGTGGAGCAAGGCGCTGCCCGACGAGGACGGCCGGCGCTTCGTGGTCTGCAGCGGCGGCGGCCCCGGGATCATGGAGGCGGCGAACCGCGGCGCGTCCGAGGCCAAGGGCCTCAACATCGGGCTCAACATCTCGTTGCCGTTCGAGCAGAACGAGAACCCGTACATCACCCGCGAGCTCGCGTTCGAGTTCCACTACTTCTTCATGCGCAAGTTCTGGTTCACCTACCTGGCCAAGGCGATGATCGTCATGCCCGGCGGGTTCGGGACGCTGGACGAGTTCATGGAGGTCGTGACGCTCGTGCAGACGCTCAAGATCAAGAAGGCCCTGCCGATCGTGCTCTTCGGCAAGGAGTTCTGGAGCAAGGTGCTGCACTTCGAGCCGCTCGTCGAGGCCGGCACGATCAGCCCGACGGACACGGACCTCTTCTTCCAGACCGACTCGGTGGACGAGGCCTTCGACTACCTCGTCGGCAAGCTCGAGAAGCAGGGCATGGAGGTCACGGAGCCGACGCTGTAGCGAGCGGCGCGCCGGCTCACCAGGCGGCGGGCGCGGCGCGCGCGCGGACCGCGTCCGTGCTCTCGGCCCCCCAGCGCCCGGCCGCCTCCTCGCGCAGCGCGTCGAGCAGCGCGTCGCGCTCCTCCGCCCGGCCCTGATCGTGGAGCGTGCGCGCGAGCACCATGCGGAGGTCCCAACGCAGCCAGTCCATCGCCGGGGCGAGGCGCTGCTGCGCGTCGAGCGCGGCGCGCGCCGCGGCCTCGGCCGCCTCCGCGTCCCCGTCGTGCACCAGGTGCTTCGCGCGCCGACACAGGAGGTCGAGCGTCGCGACGTCCACCGCCTCGACGTCGGGCCACGCCGCGCCGAGGTCGGCGGCGAGGGACGCGAGGGCCGCCTCCACCTCCTGCACGCGACCGAGCTCCTCGAGCGCGTCGACGCGCGCGTACCGCGCCTCGAGCACCATGGCGTGCACGTCGCCGAGGACCGGACGCAGCACCAGGAGCGAGCCGTCGAGCAGCGGGACGGCCTGCTCGGCCCGCCCCGTCGACACGAAGACCTCCGCGATCCAGATGAGGATGCGCGCGACGCTCGGGTGGTCGGCGCCGACGTGCGCGCGCATCTGCGGGAGCACCTCGAGCAGCACCCGCTCCGCCTCCGGGTAGCGCTCGGTGGCCTTGTACCCGAGCGCGCGGTTCATGCGCGCGGCGAGCGTGTCGGTGCTCGTGGGGCCGAGCCGCTCCGTGTAGATGGACTCGGCCTCCACGAGCCGCGCCTCGGCGTCCGCCATGCGACGCTCGTTCATGTCGATGTTCGAGAGGTCCATGAGCAGGTGCGCGACCTCGAGGCTGCGCGGGCCGAGCACGTCGCGCATCTGCGGCAGCGTCGCCTCGAAGATCGCGCGGGCCTCGCCGAACTCCCCGCGACAGAACGCCACGAAGCCCTGCTCGCGACGCGCGCCGAGCCACCAGTCGGGCGGCCGCGCGCCCACGTCGACGTCCACGAGCAGGCGGAGGACGGCGTCGGCCTCGTCGACGAGACCGAGCTCGAGCAGCATGCTCGCGAGCCGCTTGCGCGTGAGGAGCGTGCGCTGGTGCCCGGCGCCGAGCGCCGCGTCGTACGCCGCGACCGCGCGTTCGAGCGCGACGCGCGCCTCGTCGTAGCGCGCGAGCTGCTTGAGCGCCTTCGCGCGCTCGACGCCGCACTGGATGGTCTCCGGGTGGTCGGGTCCGAGCCGCTCGCGGTACCGAGCCTCGAGCTCCGTGAACGCCTCGAGCGCGGCGGCGTGCTCGTCGCTGAGCAGCGTGAGGTTGGCGAGCTCGCGGCGCGTCGCGAGCGTGGCGATCGCGTCGTCGCCGAGCAGCTCCCGGCGCCGCTCCACGATCCCGGAGAAGACCTCGCGCGCCTCCGCGTAGCGGTTGACCGCCACGAGCAGCATGCCGAGCGAGTTGTGCACGGCGAGGGTGAGCTCGCTGTCGGCGCCCGTCACGCGCTCGGCGCGCACGAGGAGGTCGCGCAGACGCGCCTCCGCGTCGTCGAAGTCGCCGATCGCCTGGAGCGTGCCGCACAGGCGGCGCTCCTCGTCGAGGGTCGCCGGGTCGTCGGGTCCGAGCAGGCGCTCGGAGCGCGCGACGAGGTCGCGCTGGAGCTCCTCCGCCTCGGTGAACCGGCTCGCCTGCCGCAGCGCCTCGCCCAGCGCGCCGCGCGTGGAGAGCAGCTCCCCGCCGTCCGGCCCGACGAGCGCGAGCCAGCCGGCGCACGCGCGCTCGAGCTGCTCGACGGCGTCGGGGTAGCGACCGAGCGAGAGGTACGCGCGCCCGAGCGTCTCGTCGATGCGCGTGCGGACGAGCGGCGTCGCGTCCCAGGTCGACGCCTCCGCGGCCGCCGCGTCGAGCGCGTCGCCGAGACGGACGTCCCAGCCGAGCCGATCGGCGCCGACCGAGACGATGACGTCCGTGAGGAACCGCGTGAGCGACTCGGCGTCGTTCACGGCGACCTCGAGCGCCTCGCGCGAGCGCCGCGTCTCGCCGAGCGCCGCCTCGAGCTCGCGGTGCGCCGCGCGTTCGGAGGCGCGCGCCTCGCGCTCGCTCGTGAGCAGGCGCAGGTTCGCCTCGTTGCGCTCGTGCGCCTGCCGCAGCCCCCAGGCCATGCCGACGAGCCCCAGGAGCAGCAGCGCGAGGCCCACCGCGAGGCCGCCCGCGAGCGCGCGGTTGCGGCGCGCGAACCGGCGGAGCTGGTCGCTCGTGCTCGGCGGCCGCGCGAGGACCGGCTCGTCGGCGAGCACGCGCCGCACGTCCGCGACGAACTCCGCCGCGGTCTGGTACCGACGCGCCGGGTCCTTGTCCATCGCCTTCGCGAGCACGGTCTCGACGTCGCCGGAGAGCGCCGGCACGACCTCGCCGGCGGGCACCGCGTCGCGCTCCTTGATGACGGTGAGCGCGTCCGCGAGGTCGAGCCCCTCGAGGTCGTAGGGCGGGCGGCCCGTGAGCAGCTCGTACCCCAGCACGCCCAGCGCGTAGACGTCGCTGCGCACGTCGACCCGCGCGACGTCGCCGGACGCCTGCTCGGGGCTCATCGCGGGGAGCGTCCCGACGAGCACGCCGTCGGCGGTCGCGTGGTGCAGCGGCGCGCCGTCGCCCTGGTTGAGCCGCGCGACCCCGAAGTCGAGGATGCGCGGCCGGCCGTCGGCGTCGACGAGCACGTTGTCCGGCTTGAGGTCGCGGTGCACGACGCCCCGCGCGTGCGCGTGCGCGACGCCCTCGCCGATGTCGGCGAGCAGCGCGAGCGCCTCGCGCACCGTCCGCCGGCGGCGACGCATGTCCGCCGACAGCGGCAGCCCGTCGACGTGCTCCATCGCGAGGTACGGCCGCGCGACGCCGTCGACCTCCGTCGTGCCGGCCTCGTGGATGGACGCGACGAACGGGTGGTCGAGCCGCGCGAGCGCGTCGATCTCGAGCTGGAAGCGGCGCAGCGCGGACTCGCTCGCGGGGCCGGCGCGCAGGACCTTGAGCGCGACGGTGCGCCGCGGGTTCTCCTGGAGCGCCTCGTAGACGGTGCCCATGCTGCCGCGCCCGAGCACCCGCACGACGGTGTACGGGCCCACGCGCTCCGGCGTCGGCCCGTCGTCGCGCGCGCGCCGCGCCGCGGCGAGCCGGTCCGCGTCGAGCAGCGGCGTGTCGAGCGGGCCGCCGCCCATGCCCTCGAAGGCGAGCAGCCCGACGACCTCGTCGACGAGCGCGGGGTCGTCGCCCGCGCCCGCCGCCTCGTCGCGTACCCACGCCTCGCGCTCCGGCGCGGGCCGCTGCAGCGCGCCGTCGAAGAGCTCGCGGACGCGGCTCGTGCGCGGACTCACGACGCCTCTCCGTCCGGGGCCAGCGCGCGCATGAGCCAGGCGCGCGCGAAGCGCCAGTCGGCGTCGACCGTGCGCCGCGAGACGTCGAGCACCGCGGCGGTCTCGCCCGTGGTCAGTCCGCCGAAGAAGCGCAGCTCGACGACCCGCGCGGCGCGCGCGTCCTCGGCGGAGAGCGCCTCGAGCGCCTCCTCGAGCGCGAGGACGTCGAGCCCGGCCGGCCCGCCGAACGACACGTCGTCGCTGAGCGTCACGCGCGTCCACGACCCGCCGCGCTTGCCGGCGGCGCGACGCCGCGCGTGGTCCACGAGGACCTCGCGGAGCGCCGTCGCCGCCACGGCCTGGAAGTGCGTCTCGTCGCTGAACCGGCCCTCGCGGCCCGAGTGCAGCCGCAGCCAGGCCTCGTGCACGAGGGCCGTCGGCTGCAGGGTGTGACCCACGCGCTCGCGTCGCAGCGCCGCCTCCGCGAGACGGTGGAGCACCTCCGAGACGACGGGCCACCAGGCGTCGCGCGGGGTCGGCGGCTCGGCACCGGCGGTCACGTCGTCCGCGGCGCTCCCGTCACGGGACGTCGACCTGCAGGGCGTTCGAGGACGACCACGGGGACGCGCCGCCCCCGTTCTGGAACCACCACTGCACGTAGAGCGTCGTGCCGCTCGGGATGGTCGCGGGCCAGTTCGCGGCGACGGACGCGCGCCCCTCGCCGTCGATGAAGCGCAGCAGCACCTTGTCCGGCGACGGCACGAGCACGCCGCCCTCGAACGGGATGTCGATGCGCGACAGGCCGATGGGGAACCAGCCGATGTCGCCGGGCGAGCCGTTGACGAGGTCGAAGGACGCGGGCGTCCCCGGCACGAGCGTGCCCTCGGCGAAGTGCTGCGGCGTGCCGGACGGTCCGGGCTTGGCGAAGCCGAGGTCGGTGAACGGCGAGCCGGGGCCGAAGCTGCGGTTCACGAGCACGCCCACCGCGTCCGTCCCGAACAAGGGTCCGATGTCGAGCGCGAGCGCCACGTCGAGGTCGCCGTCGCCGTCCATGTCCTCGAGGTCCATGCCGGTGCAGCGCGTCACGTCGATCGTGTCGACGACGGTGAACGTGCCGTCGCCCGCGCCCTGCAGCGTCGAGAGCTTGTTGATGTCGTGCGCGAGGAGCACGTCGAGCTCGCCGTCGCCGTCGAGGTCCGCGACCGCGAAGGAGTACGCGAGCTCGGCCGGGCCGAAGGCCGCCGCGGCGCCGAATGTCCCGTCGCCCGCGTTGAGGCGCACGAGCAGGCCGTCGTCGGCGTCGCCCGCCAGCATGTCGAGGTCGCCGTCGCCGTCCACGTCGGCGAGCTCCACCTGGCCGGGCGAGGTCCCGTCGTTGCTGTAGACCGTGCCGGTCCCCCACGACGTCGCCGAGGTCGCGAGGTGCACCTGCAGCGAGGCGAAGGTCGTGTTGGTGACGACGACGTCCTGCCAGCCGTCGCCGTCCAGGTCGCCCACGGCGATGCGGTGCCCGCCGTTCGGCAGGTCGCCGCCGGCCACGGTGGACCAGCCGCCGTTGCCGTCCGCGAGGATCGCGACGAACGAGGAGCCCGGGTCGCCGCCGAACGGGAAGTTGCTCCCCACCATGATGACGTCCAGCCAGGCGTCGTCGCCGAGCAGGTCGACCACGCGGATCTCCGAGCTGCCGTTCACGAACGTGCCGCCGATGGGCCCGTGCGACAGGAACGCGAGCTCGTTCGAGCTCTGGAACAGCAGCGCGTCGCCGAAGACCGTCGCGCGCGGGAGGATCCACTCGACCTTGCCGTCGCCGTCGAAGTCGCCGGCCTCGCCGCGCCCCACGAGGTCGTAGAGCAGCGTCTGACCGGGGACGGCCGGCGCGAAGTCCGTGCCGCCGAGGCCCTCGAGGATGTCGTAGGTGATCGTGGTGCCGAAGAGCGAATCGAGCGCGGGCGTGGTGAGGATGTCGAGGTCGCCGTCGTCGTCGAGGTCCACGACGTCGACGTCGAAGGCGCCGTCGGGGAGCAGGTACTCCTCGAGCGGCTCGAACTGGATCTGGGCGGAGGCGACGCCGCCGAGGAGGGCGGCGGCGAAGGGGAGGAGGGTGCGGGCGCGGCGCATGACGGGGCTCTCGCGGCGGGTGTCGATCGGGTTCCGGGGGGAGGCGGGCGACGCCTCCGGGACGGGAAGCGCAGACGGGGCGTCGGCTGCGCAGTCTCGGCCGGAGCGGGCGACCCCCACGACCGTCGCGGCGCCCGCACGATCGCACGGATCGGCGCGGGCGTCAGCCCCGGCGATTCACCAGGGAACGTCCGCCGCGGCGCGCCCGGACCGCGACCCGCGGCCGCGGTGACGACACCTCCGTCACGGGACGTCGATGCGCAGCGCGTTCGAGGCGCCCCAGTCGGCGGGGCTCCCGCCGTCCTCGAACCACCACTGCACCCAGAGCTGCGTGCCCGACGGGACGCCCTGCGGCCAGTCGCCGGCCACGGACGCGCGGCCCGCCGCGTCGATGACGCGCAGAAGCACCTTGTCCGGCGAGGGCACGAGCACGCCGCCCTCGAACGGGATCTCGAGAGCCGAGAGCCCGATGGGGAACCAGCCGAGTTGCCCGGGCGCGCCGTCGATGAGGTCGAAGGACGCGGCGCTCCCCGGGACGAGCGTGCCGTCGGCGAACAGCTTCGGCGTGCCCAGCGGTCCGAAGCTGGAGAAGCCCAGGTCGGTGAACGGCGAGTCCGGGCCGTAGCTCCGGTTCACGAGCACGCCGACCGCGTCGGGCTGGAACCCGAAGCTGAGGTCGAGCGCGAGCGCCACGTCGAGGTCCCCGTCGCCGTCCATGTCCCCGACGTCCATGCCCGTGCAGAACGTCACGTTCATCGTCTCGACCGCGACGAACGTCCCGTCACCGACGCCCCGGAGCACGGTGAGCTTGTTCACCGCGTGCGCGACGAGCATGTCGAGCGCGCCGTCCCCGTCCAGGTCCGCGACCACGAAGGAGTGCACCTGCTCGCCTGAGGGGTACTTCTGGCCCGGGCCGAACGTCCCGTCGCCCTGGCCGAGCAGGACGAGCACGCCGTCGTTGATGAGGCCGATGAGCGCGTCGAGCACGCCGTCCCCGTCCACGTCGGCGAGCTCCACCTGCTCGGGCCTCGAGTTGCCGGTGCCGGTGGTCGTGCCCGGGCCCCACGACGTGGGCGAGGTCGCGAGGTGCACCTGGAACGTGATGAGGGTCGAGTTGGTGACGACGACGTCCTGCCAGCCGTCGCCGTCCAGGTCGCCTACCGCGATCCGGTGACCGCCCATCGGCAGGTCGGCGCCCGGCACCGTCGTGAATCCGCCGACGCCGTCCGCGACGATCGCGACGAAGGCGGACGGCGGTCCGGTGAAGCCGTTGCTCCCGACCATGACGGCATCGAGCCGCCGGTCGTCCTCGAGCAGGTCGACGACGCGCAGCTCCGACTGGCCGTTCGCGACCGTGCCGCCGATGGGCGCGGGCGCGCCGAACGTGAGTCCCGCCGTGCTCTCGAAGAGCAACGCGTCACCGACGACCGTGGCCCGCGGCAGGATCCACTCGACCTCGCCGTCTCCGTCGAAGTCGCCGGCCTCGCCGTAGCCCATGTCGTCGTACGGCAGCGTCTGACCGGCGACCGGCGGGGCGAACTCCGCGCCGCCCAGACCCTCGAGGACGTCGTAGGTGACCGTGGTGCCGAACAGCTCGTCGAGCGACGGCGAGGTGAGGATGTCCAGGTCGCCGTCGTCGTCCAGGTCGACGAGGTCGACGTCGAAGGCGCCGTCGGGGAGCGGGATCTGGACGAGCGGCTCGAACTGGATCTGGGTCGCGGACTCGCCTGCGAACAGGACGGCCAGGCCGACGGGCAGCAGCTTGCGGACGAGGTACACGGCAGGTCTCTTCGCGAGAGGTCGGGAGCGGCTTCCGGAGGGGCGCCCTGCCCGGCCCGGGCCGTGCTCACCCCCGTTCCGCAAGACGGCATCGTCGACGCCGCTCCGACAACAGGATCCCACGGACAGCGCCGGCCGTCGACCCGCGGCGACGCCGCGAGCGACCCGCCGGGACGGAGCGGCGCACGCCGATCGAGGGCCCGCCGCCGATCGACCCGGACCGGGATCCACCCCACGCGTCCGGCCCCACTCTCCGGACAGTTAGTTGACTGGTCATGCTTTTCTGTCGAGGATGCTCCCCATGAACGCGAGACGCTCCACGCCTCCCCCCGGCTCGGCCCAGGCGGCCATCAAGCAGACGCGGCCGTTCCGGTCGCGCGGCCAGGAGGCGCTCGTGAGCCTCATGCTCACCAACGAGGCGGTGCGCTGGCCCGTCGCGGAGCTGCTCGCCGCGCGCGCCGACGGCCTCACGCTCCCCCAGTACAACGTGCTGCGCATCCTGCGCGGCGCCGGCCGCGAGGGCCTGCCGACGCTCGAGATCGCGGAGCGCACCATCGAGCGCACGCCGGGCATCACGCGCATGATCGACCGGCTCGAACTCAAGGGCCTCGTCGAGCGCGAGCGCTCCGCGCACGACCGGCGCCAGGTGCTCTGCCGGCTCTCGCCCGCCGGCCGCAAGCTCGTATCGTCCCTCGACCGGCCGGTCGACGGGATCGACGAGTCGCTCTTCGGCGCGCTGACCCGCGCCGAGACCAAGGAGCTCGTCCGGCTCCTGGACAAGCTCCGCAACAGCCTCCGCCGGGACGCGTAGTCCCGGCTCCCCCCGCAGTCCCCACTCTCCCTCCTTCGCGAGCAATTCCATGTCTAGTCAATCAATGACCCTCCAAGCGTCCGCTCCGTCCGTCCTCTCCCGCGTCCTCGCCACCGACGGTCGGCTCGCCCCCGTCGCGCTGCGCGTCGTGCTCGCCGTCGTCATGTTCCCGCACGGCGCGCAGAAGGCGCTCGGCTGGTTCGGCGGCTACGGCTGGTCCGGCACCATGGACTGGTTCACGGGCGCGATCGGCATGCCCGCGCCCGCCGCGGCCGGCGCCATCCTGCTCGAGTTCGTCGGGCCCGTCCTGCTCCTCGCGGGGCTCGGCACGCGCGCCGTCGCGCTCGGGTTCGTCGGCCTCATGCTCGGCGCGATCGTCACCGTCCACGCCGAGCACGGCTTCTTCATGAACTGGTACGGCGCCCAGGCCGGCGAGGGCTTCGAGTACCACCTGCTCATGATCGGCATGGCCGTCGCGCTCGTGCTGTCCGGCGGCGGCCGCTGGTCGCTCGACGGCCGGCTCGCCGCGCGCTGAGCGTCGCGCACGCCGCCGGAGCGGGCGGGGCGGCGCGGCCCGCGAGCCGGCACGTCCCGCTCGATCAGGTCCCGCTCGTCTCCGGCGCGGCGTCCGCCCAGACCTCGGCGAGCGTCTCGGCGCGGATGTCCCAGTGCGACGCGTGCCACACGGGCTCGCCGTCGCGGAACAGGATCGCCTGCGGCGACTGGTGCGCCACGCCGCACGCCTCCGCGACGCCGCGCGCGACCGCCCGGCGCCCGACGACGTCGACGAACAGCCGCGGCACCTCGGGGTGAGCGCGCGCGAACGCCCGCCACTCGTCGAAGGCCGTCGCGCTCGTCGGGCAGATCGGCGAGTGCTTGAAGAGCAGCACGCGCGGGTGCTCGGCGAGCGCCGCGTGGAAGTCGTCGAGGTCCTGGAGGATCGTGTCGGTCATGGGCTCCTGTCCGGGGTCCGCCGCGCGCCGCGTGCCGGCGGCGTCAGCGGAGGCGGATCGTGTCGCCGGTGCGCGCCGAGAGCAAGCCCTCGAGCGTCTCGAGCAGCTCGACGCCGCGCTTGTCGCAGCGCCACGCCTGCCCGTCCCAGTCGAAGTGCCATCCGCCCGCCGGCTCCGCGAGCCAGATCTGGTTCGCCGCGCCCTGCCGGCTCACGATGAGCGGCGGCCCGTCCTCGAACTCGAGCACGACCTTGCCGTCGGCGCTGTCCACGTCGAAGGCGTCGTGGTCGAGGGCGTCGAGGGTCTCCACGAGGGTGTCGAGCGTCTCGTCGATCCGGCGCAGGACGGTGGGGTCGCGGCTCATGCGGAGCGGGCTCACGGCGAGGGGTGCGCGGACGCCGCGCGCGACGCTCCCCGCCGCGCGCCTGGCTCCGACGCGCCGCCCAGCATACTCTGCCGGCGCCCCGTCCCGGGTGACGACCGCGTCGCCCGTCCCGTCCGCGAGACGCCCCCGTGCCCACCGACCGCGACCACGGCCCCCAGCCCCTCGGCGCGCTCCTCGAGCGCCACGAGCTCGCGGCGCGCGACCTCGTCGCCGCGTCGACCGAGCAGATCACGCACAAGATGGTCGCGCGCGGCGTCAAGGGTCGCTGGCTCACCCCGAACGTGCGCGGCAAGCTCGTGCGCGCGCTCAACGCGGCGGCCGGCACGACCTACGCGGAGCGCGACCTCTTCACCTATATCTGAACCTGCGGGCCGCCGCTCGCGGTGGCGGGCCGCGGGGGCGCCCCGGTAGGCTGTCGGCCTCGCGCGTCCGAGGGGTCGGACGCGACCCGGCGACTCCAGGAGGGCGACGCGCGCATGTCGAGCCCAGCGGACGGTCAGGCGGAAGGCACGTTCGGCGGCGGGGGACGCGCCGCGGTCCCCGGCGGCATCCCGGAGTCGTCGCGCGCGCGCTCGGTGCTCGGCCTGGGCGTCGGCCTCGTCATCTCCGTGCTGCTCTCCGCGGCGCTCGTCTACTCCGCCGCGAAGGCCGGCATCACGCCCGGCGTGAGCCCGCTCGTCGTGCTCTTCGGCTGGGTCGTCTTCGGCTCGTTCGTGAAGGGCCGCCTCAAAGGCTTCCTCGCCGTCGCGCAGGTCACGGGCAGCGCGGGCGCCGCCGTGACCGCCGGCGTCGTGTTCACCGCGCCCATCGTGCAGATCGTGCACGGCGAGGCCGGCCTCGAGGTCCCGCCCGTCGACGTCTACACGCTCATCCTCGCGTCGATCGCCGGCTCGCTCATGGGCTTCGGCTTCGTCGGCCTCGCGACGAAGCGCTTCCTCACGGACCCGCGCCTCCCCGCGCCGGAGGCCGTCGCCGCCGACCGGCTCATCGCGACCGCCGTCGCGAACCCCGACGCGCGGCCGCGCCTCTCCATCTCGCTGCTGCCGGGACTGCTCGGCGGCTTCCTCGTGAACTCGTTCATCACGTTGCGCTGGCTCGCGCACGACGCCTTCCACGCGACCTTCGCGGCGCCGTGGGCGGTCGACCCGTCCGTCGCGGACCCGGACGCCGCGGCCGCCGGCGGCGCGACGCCCGCCGCGACGACGCCCGCGCAGATCGAGCTGCCGCTGCCCGTCACGCCGCTCTACCTCGGCATCGGCGCGCTGCTCACGCTGCCCACCGCGATCCTCGTGTTCACCGGCGGCCTCGTGAACGCCGGCACGACGAGCTACGCCGCCGCGAAGGGCATGCCGGACACGACCTTCCGCTGGGTCGGCGGCGCGGCGATGACCGTCGCCGTGATCTACAGCCTCGTCGAGTACGTCGTCGAGGGCCGGCGCCGCGCGCTCGAGGGCGCCGCGACGACCGCCGCGCCGTCCGACGGCGCCGCCGGCCTCGGCACGGGCGTCGGCTCCGTGGACGACCCGCTCCTCGAGCAGTCGACCTTCGTGAAGGTCGGCCTCTACGCGTCCATCCTCGTCGGCGCCGCGCTCCTCTTCCTCATGATGCAGCACGTCGGCGCGCCCGCCGGCACGCTCGTCGTCATGGGCGTCGTCGCGCTCGTCCTCGTGTCGCTGCTCTCCGGCCTCGGCGGCCTCCTCTCGCTGCAGGTCGGCAGCTCCGCGTCGCCCGTCTCCGGCACGGTGTTCATGGGCATGCTCGTGCTGAGCCTCACGGCGATCGGCATGGAGCTGGCCGGCATCGAGGGCATCGTCTTCCTCGTGCCCATCGTCGTCGCGGCCTGCGTCGCCATCTGCGCCGCGAACGACAGCAGCCAGGACTACAAGACGATGCAGCTCAACGGCTTCACCGTGAGCGACGGCTTCGTCGGCCAGCTCCTCGGCCTGCTCGGCGGCGCGATCGCCGTCCCGTGGGTGCTCGGCATCGCGCACGCCGGCGAGTTCGACTCGACGGGCGCCGGCCTCGGCGGCCCCGCGCTCCCCGCCCCGCAGGCGAGCTTCTTCGGCACCGTGCTCGGCTCGCTCTTCCTGGACGCCGACATCCCGTGGGCCCCCATCGGTTTCGGCGCGATCCTCGGCGTCCTCGCCGTCGGCATCGAGGTCGTCGGCAAGACGCGCGGCGTCATCCTCAGCTCGCTCGCCTTCGCCGTCGGCATCTACCTGCCGAGCTACATCGGCACCGGCATGATGCTCGGCGCCGCCGCGCGCTTCCTCGGCACGCGCAACATCGCGAAGACGACGCACGAGGGCATCCTCGTCGCCGCGGGCCTCATCACCGGCGACGCGTTCGCCTCGCTCATCCTCGGATTCCTCATCTACTACGGCTTCGAGACCGCGCCCTGGGAACTCGGCGGCGACGCCGCGTCGTGGATCCCGCAGGCCGAGTGGGCGCCCGTCGTGACGCGCGGCATCTTCTTCGTGATGCTCGCGGTGATCTTCGTGAACTACGCCCTGCGCGACCGCCGCCGGGCCGGCTGAGACCCGCGCGACCCCGGAGACCGCATGACTCCCTGGAACCCGCTGGACCCCGAGGCCGAGCGCGTCATCGCGCGCAAGGGGACCGAGCCGCCGTACGTCGGCGAGTACACCGACACCACCGCGAAGGGCACGTACGTCTGCCGGCGCTGCAACGCGCCGCTCTACCGCAGCGACGACAAGTTCCACAGCGGCTGCGGCTGGCCGAGCTTCGACGACGAGATCGAGGGCACCGTCACGCGCCACCCCGACGCCGACGGCATGCGCACCGAGATCGTCTGCGCGCGCTGCGACGGCCACCTCGGGCACGTCTTCACCGGCGAGCGCTTCACGGAGAAGGACACGCGCCACTGCGTGAACTCCATCTCCATGGTCTTCGTGCCCGCGGGCGAGGAGCTGCCTCCGCTGCGGGAGGAGTAGGCGGGGACGGTCACGGTCCGGGGCGGGATCGCGCGGCCGCGCCACGGGATCGCCGGTGGGCGGGATCGGTGAGCCGCCGTACGGTCCGTGGGTCCTCCCGCTCGCAGGAGCCGCCGATGCCCGCGCCACGTCCCCGTCCGAACGTCCGTCGCGTGCGCACACGTCGCGCCGCGCTCGCGCTCCTGCTCGCGGCGGCGAGCGCGCCCGCGCAGTCCGTCGTCGGCACGATGCCCGGACGTCCGCACGCGCAGCCCGCGCCGCGCGCCTGGCGTGAGCACACCTTCGACCGGCACGCGACGCACCTCGCGTTCTCCGGCGACGACCTGTGGATCGGCACGTCGGGCGGCGGCGTCGTGCGTTGGGACACGAGCGTCGACACCTACGACAAGTGGACGCGCGTCGACGACGACCTGCCGGACAACACGGTCTTCGACCTCGTCGTCGACGGCGCGCAGGCGTGGGCCGCGACCGGCGAGGGGCTCGCGTACTTCGACGGCGCGGCGTGGTCGCTCGTCCCCGTCGGCGAGCTGCCGCTCGCGCACGCCGTGTCGTCCGTCGCGCGCGCCGCGGACGGCACGCTCTGGGTCGGCACCTTCGACCAGGGGCTGTTCGTCGGCGGCCCGGGCGCGTGGACGCACCTGCACACGGGCAACAGCGGGCTGTCCGACGACTTCGTGACCTCGATCGGTCTCACGCCCGGCGGCGCCGCGTGGATCGGCGCGTGGGGCGACGGCCTCGACCGCTTCGACGGCACGACCTGGCAACACTGGGGCGCCGGTGCGCCGTCGAGCGACGCCGGGGGCGCGGGCGGCGGCCTGCTCTCCGTCTTCGCGTACGTGAAGGCCGTCGACCCGACGGACGGCGCGGTCTGGCTCTGGTGCGACGACGACGACTTCGACCCGCAGGTCGGCGTGCAACGCTTCGACGGCACGACCTGGACGACGTACACGACCGCGACGAGCGGCATCGCGAGCGACTACGTGCACAGCGTCGCCGTGCACGCCGACGGCTCCGTCTGGTTCCAGGGCACGGGCGGCGTGAGCCGGCTCGACGGCGGCGCGTGGACGACGTGGCCGGATGTCTCGAGCGTCTTCGACTTCAACATCTCGCGCGGGCGGTCGATCGCCTTCGCCGACGACGGCACGGTGTGGGTCGGCACCGCGGACGGCTTTGCACGGCTCGACGGCGGCACGTTCACGCCGTTCTCGACCGGCGAGCTGTCGGGTCTCGACGTCCCGTCGGTGGCCGCCGCCCCGGACGGCACGGTGTGGTTCGCCGCGGGCGCCGGCCTCCAGTCGCGGACGCGCGGCACGTGGACGACGTTCACTTCAGCCGACTCGCCGCTCCCCCACGACGACACACGTGCCGTCGCGACCGCACCGTCGGGCGCCGTCCTCGTCGGCACCTTCGGCGGCGCGGCGCTCCGCGACGCGGACGGACGCTGGACCGTCTGGACCGTCGCGGGCGGCGACCTCACCGTGAACCAGACGACCGCCGTCGCGCACGCCGCCGACGGCACGCTGTGGTTCGCGCACGGCATCTACGGCGGCGGTGCGAGCCGGCGCGCGCCCGACGGCACGTGGACGCACTTCGTCCCCGGCACGAGCGGTCTCCCCGCGAGCTCCGTCTGGTCCGTGGCGTGCGACGACGCCCGCGGCGACACCTGGTTCGGGACGTCGGCGGGACTGGCGCGCCTCGACGCCGGCGGCGCGTGGACCGTCTGGTCGACGATGCAGGGGCTCCCCCACACCGTCGTGCGCGACGTGCACGTCGCCGATGACGGCGTCGTCTGGACCGCCGGCCCGGGCGGCGCCGCGCGGCTCGCGGGTGACGTCGTCGAGGCGTTCACCGCCGCCGACGGCCTCGCCGAGACGGGCGCGCGCAGCGTCCACGTCGCGGCCGACGGCACCGTGCGCGTCGGCCACGACATCGCGGGGCTCTCCACCTATCACGGCCGCCGCTGGACGACGGCCTCGTTCGAGGACGGCCTCGCCCACCCGCGCGTCCACGACATGACGGAGGACCGCGCGGGCAACCTCTGGCTCGGCACGGGCTTCGGCGTCGGCGTGCACCGACCGCTGGGCGTGGTCGGCCCCTGACGCGTCAACGCGTCGCGCCGGACGCCCCCTCGGCGAGGCGCGCCTCGAGCTCCGCGACGCGCGCCTCGAGTAGGGCGACGCGCTGCTCGAGCGGCGTCCACTCCGTATCCGCCGACGGCTCGACGTCCACGCGGGCGAGCATGTCGCGGATCGTGCGCAGCGTCTCGAGCGACTGCGCCGTGACGAGCATGGTGTTCGTGCGCTCGACGGCCCGCACGACCTCGCCGTCCGAGCCGAGGTACGGCGCGAGCACGGCGATCATGGACCGCGAGTCCGCGTGGCGCAGCACGAACGCCGTCGAGTAGAGCGCGCACACGCGCTCCGGCGTCGCGTCGAGCTCGTCGACGTCGACGAGCTGGTGCGGGAGCAGCTGACCGCCTCCGCGGTGACCGGAGCGCACGCGATCCACGGTGATGAGCGGCTCCTCGCCGGGCGCCGCGTCCCAGGTCACGAGCCCGTGCGCGCGCGCCAGCTTGTCGAGCACGTGCCGCAGCCGCTCGCGCGGCACGGAGAGGTCGCCGAGCATGCGGACGCGCACGTCCGCCACGACGGCCTCGTCGTAGACCACCGGCGTGTCGAGCAGCGTCTCGAACAGCTCGAGCAGCTCGAGGAAGGACGCGCCGTCCTCCTCGTCGAGGTGCAGCACGACGTGGCCCTCGCGGACCTCGACGAGGTCGTCGGAGCCGCCGGTCGACGCGTGGATGCGCTGCGCGACGGACGGCGCCGCGAGGAGGGACGCGAGCAGGACGAGCACGGACAACGGACGGATCACGGGCATGACGGACTCCGGCTGGGGATCTCCCGGCGCCGGCTCGTCGTCGACGATCGGCGCGACGCCCGCTTGGACGGCGCGCGGGCGGTGCGGCTTCCCGCGCTCTGCGACGGTCGACCGATCGCGCCGACGCCCGGCCGCCCCCCGCGCACGACAGCACGCCCGGTCACGCGCGGGAACCCCGCGACGAGACACCCGCCCCCTACCGCGCGGACGCCACGGGCCGGTACACCGTGCGCGGCGCCCATGTGATGACGTCGATGCGCCTCGCGAAGAGCAGCGACTCCGGCGGCCCGGACACCTCGAGGCCCGCCGCGTCGAGCATCGTGTTCCGCGCGACGTCCGCCTCCGCCGGCTGGAGCGGCCAGGGCGCGTGGTGCACGTCGCCGCGCCGCACGCGCCCGTCGGGCGTCACCGCGAAGAGGCAGTAGCGCTCCGTGAGCCAGTGCTCGAGGCTGCCGCGCCCGGCGAGGAAGAGGTCGCCCGTCGGCGCGTAGCGGCCCTCGAACACGGCCGGCGCGCCGCGCGGGTCGCGCCGCTCGGAGCGGTACGCGAAGCCGGCGCCGTCCGCGCGCTGCGACATCCCGGCGCGGAAGTACGGCAGCCCGAACCACGCGCGCGCCGCCGCGATGGCCGGGCGGTTCGTCGCGTCGAGGCTGAAGAAGAGCACGCCCGGCGTCTCGCCCACCGTGACGTACGTGCGCACGTTGAGCTCGGGGAAGGTCGTCGTGCCGGGCACGGGCGGCAGGAAGCGGAAGCGCACGCCGGCCATGAGGAACGGCACGACGCCCACCCACGCGCGCCCGTCGAAGGTGTCGAGCGCGAGGCCCGGGGGCAGCAGCGCGCGCATGTCCGCCGCGGGCACCGACCAGTGCGCGAAGAGCAGGTCGCGCCAGCTCTGCGCGAGCACCCACGGCCGCGTCGGCGGCGGGAAGGCGCGGTGGGCGACGTCCGCGGGGGCGGCCATGCCTCCCTTGTATCGCAATGGGATCCCGCCCGACGCAAAGGGATCCCGTCTCACGCAGAGGGAACCCGGCTCTCGCAACGCGAGCCCGTCTCTCGCGACGGGAGCCCGGCTGCCCCGATCGCGCGCGTCCTGCTACCCTCCGCCGCATGAGCCGATCCCCCGAGGCGCCGCGGCGCCGCTCCCCCGTCGCCCGGCCCCTGCACCGCGCGCGTCCGACCGACGGCCGCTCAGCGCCGGCCGCGCTCCTCGCCGCGCTGCTGCTCGCGCTCGTCACGCCGCCGGTGCGCGCGCAGTCGACCGACGCCGACGCACCTGTCGCCGACGTGGGCGCCGCCGACGACGTGGGCGCCGCGCAGTTCGCGCTGCTCTGCGCGCGTTGCCACGGGCTCGCCGGCGACGGCAAGGGCGCCGAGGTGCTCGACCGTCCCGCGCGCGACTTCACCGCCGGCGGCTTCTCGTTCGGCAACACGATCGAGGCCATCTCGCGCACGGTGTCCTTCGGCATCCCGGGCACGCCCATGCCGTCCTTCGGGGAGGCGCTCGAGCCGGACGTCGTCGAGGCGCTCGCGCGACACGTGCGCACGCTCGCGCACGTCACCGAGGACGCGACGGAGGAGGAGACGATCCTGCGCGTGGACGACCGGCCCGTCGCGCTGCGCGGCGGGCTGCCGCCCATCACCGAGGACGCGCCGGCGCACCCGCGCGGCCTGCTGCTCGGGCTCCCGGGCGGGCTCACCTTCGAGTACCGCGTCCCGGACCTCGCGCTGCTCGGCGTGCGGCTCGGCGACCTCGCGAAGCGCACGGACTGGACGGGCCGCGGCGGCTCGACGCTCGAGCCGCTGGGCCGCGTCGTCTGGCTGAACGGCGCCGGCGCGCCGGACCCGATGACGTGGGCCTCGCCGCGCGGGCCGACCGAGCCGGTCACCGCCGAGCTGCGCGCGATCCGCACGCCCGCGAGCGGCGCGACGCTGACCTGGGACGCGCTCGCGCCCGACGGCACGCTCCTCGCGCGCGTCACCGAGCACGTCGCCGCGGTGAGCTCGCCGCTCGGCGCCGGCTTCGCGCGCACGCTCGTCGTCGACGGCCTGCCCGCGGGGCGCTTCGACCTCTTCCAGGCGGCGTCGCCCGGCGCGGCGCTCGTCGAGTACGGCAAGCGCTCGGTCGTCGCGCGCGAGGAGGGCGGCGTCGAGCTCGTCACCGCGACCTGGCGGGCGGGCGACGACCAGACCGACGGCGAGGTGCTCTTCGCGACCTCACCGCGCGGCGCGCGCCTCGCGTTCCCGAGCGACGGCCGCCGCACGTTCACGCTGCTCACGCTGTGGCCCGCCGCGTGGGAGGAGCCGGCGACGCCCGAACAGGAGACGCAGCTCCGCGCGACCCTCGACGCCGCGCACGCCGCCGCGCTCCCGGAGGTCGACCGATGACGAGCCGCCGCACCGCACTCGGTCGCTGCACGCAGCGGCGCGGCGCGCCGCGCACCGCACGCACCGTCCACCCGCGGCGGCGCGATCGGCGGCGCGGCGCGACGACCATCGCGGCGCTCCTCGCGCTCGCGACCGGCGCCGCGGCACAGGAGGGTGAGCCGCTGACGGAGGGTGAGCCCGTCGCCGAGGTCGCCGCCGCGGACACCGCCGTGACGCGCGCCGAGTCCGAGCACTGGGTCGTCGAGCGCTACGTGACGCCCGAGGGCGAACTGCTCGAGGTGGGCGGCCTCGACTGGATGCCCGACGGGCGCCTCGTCGTGAGCACGCGACGCGGCCAGGTCTGGATGGTCGAGGACGCGCTCGCCGACGACGTCCGCGACGCGCGCTTCTCGCTCTACGCCGAGGGCCTGCACGAAGGCCTCGGTCTCAACGTGCTCGAGGTGCCCGACGGTGACGGCACGCGCCACGCCCTCTACGTCCTCCAGCGCGGCGAGCTCACCGAGCTGCGCGACGAGGACGGCGACGGCCGCGCCGAGACCTGGCTGCGCGTCGCCGACGACTGGGGCCTCTCCGGCAACTACCACGAGTTCGCGTTCGGCCTGCCCGACGACTCCGACGGCCACCTCTATCTCTCGCTCAACCTCGGCTTCCTCTCGCCCGAGTGGTGGCTCGGCCGGAGCGTCGCGGAGTACCGCGGCTGGGTGCTGCGCGTCGACCCGCTCACCGGCGAGACGACGCCCTGGGCGCACGGCTTCCGCAGCCCGTGCGGCCTCGGCTTCGACCGGCACGGCCGCCTGCTGCTCACGGACAACCAGGGCGACTGGATGGCGAGCACGCCCGTGTACGCCGTGCAGCGCGGCGCGTTCCACGGACACCCGGCCTCGCTCGACTGGACGCCCGACTACCTCGACAACGGCCTGCACGCGAGCGTCGAGCAGCCGTCCGAGGTGCCGCGCACGCCGCCCGCCGTGTGGGTGCCGTACGAGTGGTCGCGCTCGGCGGGCAACCTCGTGCCGATGCCGGAGACCTTCGGGCCGTTCACGGACCAGCTCGTCATGGCGGAGCTCACGAACGGGCACCTCATGCGCGTGCAGCTCGAGGAGGTCGGCGGCGTCGTGCAGGGCGCGGTGCTCCCGCTGCGGCAGCGTGTCGGCTCGGTCGTGCGCGTCGCCTTCGCGGACGACGGCACGCTCGTCGGCGGCCTCACGAATCGCGGCTGGGGCGGCCTCGACCCCGCGGACGGCCTGCTCCGCGTGCGCGCGACGGGCACGCCGCCCACGGAGGTCGACCGCGTGCACCTCGTCGACGGCGGCTTCGAGGTCACGTTCACGGAGGCCCTCGCGCCGGGGCTGCCGGTCGGCCCGGAGACCGCGAGCGTCCTCCAGTACGACTACGACTACTGGTGGGAGTACGGCTCGCCGGAGCGGCACCAGACGGACGTCGCCGTCGCGGGCGCGTCGCTGTCCGAGGACCGGCGCACGCTGCACATCGAGGTCCCCGACCTGCGCGCCGCGATGTGCGCGCGCGTCACGCTGCACGACGTCGTCGGCGAGAGCGGCCGACCGCTGCTCCACGACACCTTCGCGTACACCGTGAACCAGCTCGCCGACGGCTCGCACACGGACGAGCTCGTCGCGAAGACCGTCCCGCCGCCGCCCCCGCGCCAGTCCGGCAAGGAGGGCTGGCTGCGCCTCAGCTACGGCGACGCGCTCGACGCCTGGGAGAGCACGGGCTGGTCGCTCGTCGACGCGGACCTGGACCCCGACGACCGCTCGACCTTCCGCGTGACGCCGGGCGTCAACGCGCTCGTGAACGTCGGCCACGGCTCGCCGAGCCACTACCGCAGCCGCTGGGACTTCGGCAGCGGGACGTACCACGTCGAGTTCATGCTGCCGGAGGGCGGGCACTCGTCCGTGTGGGTGCAGGGCCGCTACGCGATCGAGCTCACCGACGACACGCACGGCCTGCCCGAGTGGTCGCACGGCACGGGCGCGATCCTGCGCTCGTTCGACGAGTCGACGCCCGCGCGCCCGCCGCGCGCCGACGCGTACACCGGCGCCGGCCACTGGCACGTGCTGGAGATCGACTTCGAGGCGCCGCGCTTCGACGCGGACGGCGCGAAGACCGACGACGCGCGCTTCCGCGAGGTGCGGCTCGACGGCGCGGTGATCCACGAGGACGTCGCGTTCGACATGCCGTCGCAGCTCGGGCTCGGCGGTCCGGGCGACGAGGTGTCGCTCGGTCCGCTCGTCATCGCCGGGCAGACGGGGCCGGTCGCGCTGCGCACGCTCGAGTTCCGACCGGACCGCGAGGCGCAGCCGTCGACGGAGGGCTGGCTCTCGCTCATCGGCGGCGACGACCTCGCGGGGTGGACGCACCTGCCGCCGGAGGCCGCGGGCTCCGAGGACGAGGACCCGAGCTGGCTGCTCGAGGACGGCGAGCTCGTCGGCGAGGGTCCGGCGAGCTGGATCCTCTCGCCGAAGGGCGACTACACGGACGTCTCGGTGCGCGCGTCGGTGCGCGTCAACGACGGCGGCGACGCGGGGCTGCTCCTGCGCGCGGCCGTCGAGGGCGACCGCGTCGTCGGCTACGAGGCGCAGATCAACACGTCCTTCGCGGACCCGTCGCGCACCGGCGGGCTCCACGGCGTCGCGCCCGTGAAGGTCGAGCTCGTGCCGGCCGGGACGTGGTTCGACCTGGAGGTCGACGTCACGGACGAGCCCGACGGCACGCGCGTCCGCATCGCGGTGAACGGCGTCGTGACGACGGACCACCTCGACACCTCGCGTCGCTTCGCGTCCGGGCACGTCGCGCTCCAGCAGCACCACGAGGGCGGCGTCGTGCGGATCCGGGACCTGCGGGTGAAGCGCCGCTGAGGGCGGTCCCGACTCCCCGGCTTCCCGGATCGGGGATATCCTGTGCGGACCTCGGGTGAACCACGGGAGATCCCACTCATGACGCGCCACCGCCATCCGCTCGCCGCCGCCGTCCTCGCAGCCCTGCTCGTCGCCGCGCCCGGCGCACGTGCCGACGTCCTCGTCGTCGACTCCGCAGGAGGTGCGGGCGTCGACTTCACCGAGCTCCCCGCCGCGGTCACCGCGGCCTCCGACGGCGACGTCATCCTCGTGCGCGGCGCCGGTCCCCACGACGGGGCGGTCATCGACGGCAAGGGGCTCGTCATCGCGGCGGACGGACCGCCGGCGGGCTGCAGCGGCACCTTCCTCGTGCGGAACCTCCCCGCGGGGAGCCCGGTGACGCTCGCGGGGCTCGTGCCGCACGAGCTCTTCCCGGGTCTGCAGGCGCAGCTGTCGCTCGAGGTCCGCAACTCCGACGCCCCGGTGCTCGCGCGGGACTGCGCGTTCTACACCAACGGCTTCCTCGTGCCGCCGGTGCTGGCGACCGGCACGACCACGCTGACGCTCGTGGACTGCGTCCTGGAGAACATCTCGACCTCCCTCGCGCTCCCCGGCGTGTCCGTCCAGGGCGCCACGGTCTTCGTGCAAGGCGGAGAGATCACCGGCGGGCCCGGCCAGCAGTTCCCGCCGCCCGCCGGCCCGGGCGGTGCCGGCGCGGAGGTGACGTCCGGGTTGCTCGTCGTCGACGGCGCCGCGATCCACGGCGGCCCGGGCGGGCGGGGCATCCTCACGGGCCCCGACTGCAACGACGGCGGAACCGGCGGCCCCGCGCTGTCGCTGCTGAGCGCGACGGCGCGGGTCGTCGTGCGCGACGCGACGCTCGTCCCCGGCGCGGGAGGCCTCGCGGACGACCCGTCCTCGTGCTCCGACGGCGCGCCCGGTCCGGTGACCTCCGTGGCCGCGGGCCTGCTCACGACCGTGCCGGACACGGCCCGCGCGCTGAGCCTGCCGGCGCTCGTGCGGGAGGAGACGCCCGTCACGCTGACGGTCGGCGCGCCCGCGGGCGAGGCGCTCCTCGCGCTCCTGTCACTCGACACGGCGCCCGTCTTCGACCAGGGCTCCAAGCTCGCGCTCCACCCGGCGGCGCCGCTCCAGGTCGTGTTCGCGGGGCTCGTCCCGGCCTCGGGCACGATCCTCACCACCGCGCCCTTCCTACCGATCGGCACGGAGTCCGTGACGGTCCACGCGCAGGGCGCGTTCGTCGACGGCGGCGGCACGCTGCGGCTCGGAAACGCGATCGACTTCGTCGTGCTGGAGAGCGGGATCTAGCCGCCCGCTCCCAGGCCGCCCGTCGTGCGGACGCGCCGCGCGTCGTCGCGGCAATCGGTACGCTCCCCGCATGCGTCCCGCGTTCGCCATCCTGCTCCTCGTGGCCGCGGCCGTCGTCGCGGTGTTCGCGTGGTCCGCGGGCGACCCGCGCGGCGTGAGCGAGCGGCTCGCCGACGGCGACTTCGTGGACCCCGCCGCGCTGTCCGGCGCCGTCATGGACGAGGAGGTCGCGCGCCTGCTCTTCCCGGCCCTGCGCGGCGCGCACGGTCGCAAGGCGTACGACCCCGTCGCCTGGGTGCGCCTCGCGCCGGACCACGACGGCTCCGTCGCGATCCCCGAGGCGTCCGGCGGCCGCGTCGCCATGCGCACGAACAACCTCGGCCTCCGGGAGGACGCGCCCACGCGCATCGCGAAGCAGGGCCTGCGCGTGCTCGTCGTCGGCGACTCGCACACCGAGGGCTCGGTGGAGAACGCGCAGTCGTTCGCCAACGTGCTCGAGGCGCTGGAGAACGCGGCGCGCGCGCGGCACGGCGAGCCGCCCGTCGAGGTCCTCAACGCGGGCGTGGGCGGCACGGGCCCGCACGCGTTCCTCGGCATGGTGCGCAAGTCGACGATGCTCGAGCCCGACGTCGTCGTCGCGACGCTCTACAGCGGCAACGACCTGGTCAACGCGCTCACGGTGTCCGACTTCTTCACGAAGCGCGCGTCGCGGCCGCGGGACGCCGCGTACCGCGAGCGGCTCGAGGCGGCCAAGGAGCTCCAGGTGCAGGTCGCGCAGGGCTTCAACCAGGCGTACTACTTCCGCTTCGCGCCGGAGGACGTCGACGTCGCGGTCGACGAGACGGTGCGCGTGCTCGGGTCGATGGCCGAGCTGTGCGCGTCGCGCGACGTGCGCTTCGTCGTGCTGCTGCTCCCCAGCAAGCCGGACGTCGAGGACGACGACCGCGAGACCGTCGACCGCATCCTCGACATGCTCGACATGACGCGCGAGGAGTTCGCGACGAACCTCGCGCTCACGCGGCGCGTCGGCGCACGGCTCGCGGCCGCGGGCGTCACGGTCGTCGACCCGACGGACGCCCTGCGCGCGGCGGCCGCGGCGCCCGGCGCGACGCCGCTCTACTGGCGGACGGACCACCACCTCGACCCGGCGGGGCACGCGATCGTCGCGCGCGTGCTCCGGGAGGCGCTCTTCCCGTGACCCGCACGCACCGCACCCCGCTCGCCGTCGCGCTCGTCACGGCGCTCGTCGCCCCCGCCCGCGCGGACGACGCGCCGCTCCTGCCCCACGGACCGCACGCCGTCGGCTTCCGCGCGACGATCCTGCTCGACCACGGACGCGCCTACCGCACGACCTGGGACGACGGCGCGACCTACGGCGGCGACGGCAAGGCGCCGCGCCCCGTGCTGCTCCGGATGTGGTACCCGGCGACGGACGTCGCGCCGACGACCGACGAAGCGACCGCCCCGCGCTCCATGACCCACGGCCGCGCCTTCGAGCTGGCCCGCCTCGCCGACGGCGCCGGCGGGGACGCCGCCGCGCTCGCGCGCTGGGCCGACGCGCTCTCCGCCTACGCCGCGGACGTCGCGTGCACCGAGGCCCTCGGCGTGCCCGTCGCCGACCTCGACGAGACGACCGCGCCGCTCTGGGACGCGTTCCTCGCGCGCCCGACGCGCTGCGTCGAGGACGCGCCGCCGCTCCCCGGGCCGTTCCCGTGGGTCGTCCACCACTCGGGCGCCGGCTCGTCCTACGAGGACGACGACGCCTTCCTCGCGGCCCTCGCGAGCCACGGCTACGTGGTGCTCGGCAGCGCGTACCCCGCGGCCGACGGCGGCGGCTTCGGCATCGACTCGAAGGACGGCTCGGTGCGCGACATGGAGCTCCTCGCGCGCCACGCGGCGACGCTCCCGTCCGTCGACTGGACGCGCGGCGCGTTCGGCGGTCACAGCGCCGGCGCGCAGGTGTGCCTCCGCGCGCGGCTGCGCCCCGACTGCCCGGCCGACGCGCTCTACCTGCTCGACACGACGCTCGACTACTACACGCCCGCCGTGCCGACCTTCCGCTACCTCACGGACCCCGTGCTCGCGGACCCCGGCGCGTTCACCGTCCCGATGCTCGTGACCGCAGGGCACGAGGCGATGTTCCGCGTGTGCGACGCGCTCGACCGCGCCGAGCGCACCTACGTGACCTTCCCCGAGCTGGGCCACAACGAGTACATCGCGCAGGGCGTGCTGCGGCTCGACGCGCTGTCCGCGCTCCACGCGCTCCGCCCCGACGCCGCGACGACGTCCGCCGTGGCGCGCCGCGACGAGGTGCGCCGCCTCTACCGGTCGCTCTGCGAGTCGGTGCGGCAGTTCCTCGACGCGGAGCTCCGCGACGACCGCGCGGGCTTCGACGCCTTCGTCGAGGCGGCCTCCGCGCGCCCGCTCGGCGGGCCGGACGCGTGCGCTCAGGTCGCGCCGCCCGGGGACCGCGGCGTCCCGGCGTGGTCGGCGGACGCGGGCCGCGCGCCGAGCCCGCGCGAGCTCACGCCGCTGCTCGCGACGGGCGGCGCCGATGCGCTCCTCGCCGCGCTCGACGCGCACGTCGACGACGAGCCGCGCGCCCCCGTCTACGGGAGCACGATGATCGCGGGCTCGCTCGTCTACGACCTCGCCGTCGAGGACCGGCTCGACGACGCCCGCGCGCTCCACGCGTGGTACGCGCGGCACGACGTCGACGCCCTGAGCGCGCTGCGCTTCCTCGCGTTCATGAGCCGGCTGACGGGCGCCGACGGCCGCGCGCGCCACTACCTCCGCGTCGCGCTCGACGTCGCGCCGGACGACCCCGCGACGCTCGAGAAGCTCGCCGAGCTCGACGGCGACGGCTGACCGCGTCAGAACGCCGAGTCGAGCACCACCGCGGTGTACGGGCTCCCGAGGAACAGCTCGCCGCCCGTCGACAGGAAGAGCGGCTGCGTGTAGAGCACGACGCTCTCGACGCCGGGACCCAGCTCGGGGAAGGCCGTCGAGAACGCGAGCAGCCCGAAGCCCGGCACCGTCCCGACGATGCGCACCTGGAACGGCGCGCCGAGCAGGAACTGCCCGTGCGCGCCGAGCTGGAAGCTCGTGTCGGGGCCCGTCGACGCGAGCACGGCGACGAGGTCGCCCGGCTCGCCGAAGAGCGCGATCGGGAACGAGAAGCCCTCGCGCAGCGGCGACGCGGCGTCGAGGGAGCGCGCGGTGCCGGACACGGGCACGACGATCGCGTCGCCGGCCAGGAGCGTCGTGCCGGGCGGCCCCTCGGGGCCGGGGTCGGTGCAGAAGAGGCCGGGCACGCCGCCCGGCCCGCCCTCGCCCGCGACGAGCGTCACCTCCTGGTGACGCCAGCGCGTCGACGCGCTGCCCAGCGACACGGCCGGACCGCCGGGGCCGCCCGGGCCGGGGAAGGAGCCGGGATCGCAACCCTTGCCCCGCCCGCCCTCGCCGCCGGTGAACGTGCTGCCGGAGGTGAACACCTCCGCGCCGAGGACCGCGTGGAGCCCCGCGCCGCCGGCGTGCGGGGAGCCGAACGAGGTCGTCGTGCCGCCGACGCCTCCCGTCACGTCGCAGGCCCACACGGCGACGGTCGAGTCGCGCGCGAGGAGCCCCGCCGGACCGTTGGCCGGCGTGACCGGGTCGATGGCGTCCGAGCCGCCTTCGATCGTGCAGAACGCGAACGAGACGTCGTCGCAGCCGTCCACCACCGCGCCCTCGCCCGTGTCGCCCTCGAAGAGCAGCGCGCTCTTGCCGAGGAGCTCGCAGTCCTCGACGCGCACGGCACCCTCGCAGTTCAGCAGGAGCGTCGTGTTCCACACGGAGACGCCCGTGACCGGGACGACGCGCAGCCCGACGAGCTCGACCGTCTCGCCCGCGGGCACGCCGAGCACGGCGAGCCCGCCCGTGATCTCGACGACCGCGCCGAGCTCCGCGACGATCGACACGCCCTGGCCGTTCACGGTGACG
>JAUIEF010000059.1 GCA_030428785.1 bacterium | reverse complement strand
CGGCGGCGAGGACGAGGTCATCGCCGCGCTGCTCCACGACGGTCCCGAGGACCAGGGCGGCGAGCCCGTGCTGCGCGAGATCCGCGAGCGCTTCGGCGACGTCGTCGCGAGCATCGTCGCCGGCTGCACGGACACCTTCGAGGACCCGAAGCCCGCGTGGCGTCCGCGCAAGGAGGAGTTCATCCGGCAGATGGAGAGCCAGACGCCGGAGGTGCACCGGGTCTCCTGCGCCGACAAGCTCCACAACGCGCGCTGCACGCTCTCCGACCTGCGCGAGGAGGGCTCCGGCGTGTGGGAGCGCTTCAGCGGCAAGCGCGACGACACGCTCTGGTACTACAAGAGCCTCATCGCGGTGTACGACCGGCACTTCGACTCGCCGCTCGTGCGCATGCTCGCGGAGGTCGTGCACGACCTCGAGGCGGAGGCCGAGTACCGCATGCTCCGCGCGAAGCACGAGGCGGGGCGCAAGTAGGGGGACGCCCGGCGTCGCGCGGCCGTGATATCGTCGCGCGCCCGTCCTCCGAGGTGCCCCGCGTGTCGCGCCGAACGTCTCCGTCGGTCCTGTCCCGTGTCCGTCCGGCGTCGGTCGCCGCGCTCGTGCTCGCCGTCGCGGGCGGCGTCGCGGCGCGCGCCGACGAGCTCGTGCCGTCCGGCGCCGTCCCGCTCACGCGCGACACCCTCGACGCGTGGCGCGCGCACATCCTCCCCGGTGCCGACGAGCTCGCGTACGCGGCCGTCCCCTGGCACGTGACCTTCGCCGACGGGCTCGAGGCGGCGCGCGCCGAGGGCCGCCCGCTGCTCCTCTGGGCGATGAACGGGCACCCGCTCGGCTGCACCTGAAACAACGGCGTCTCCGGCCGGCGGTCCGTCTGGTCGAACAGCGAGGTCCTGGCGCTCACCGAGCGCTTCGTGCCCTGCGCCGACGAGGTCTGGCGGCTGCAGCGCGGCGACGACCCGGAGTGCCGGGCGTTCCGCGCGATGGCCGACGAGGGTCACTACCGGGGCAAGGGCGGCACGCGCCAGGGCATCTACGTCGTCGCGCCGACGGGCGAGCTGCTCGCGTCGGTGAACGCGCTCGACCCGCAGCGCGTGCTCGCGACGCTCCGCGAGGGCCTGCTCGCGTGGGAGACGAGCGCGGCGGGGACGACGGGAGCGCGCGGTCTCGGCGGCGCCGCGAAGGCCGGCGCGTCCCCCGGGTCCGCTGCGCCGCCGCGCATCTCCGGCGCGGCGGGCGACGAGGGCGCTGCGCGTCCCGTCGCACCGACGCACCGCTGGGAGGACAGCTACCCGGACGACGGCCTCGCGCTCGTCGTGCGCCTGCGCGACCTCGGTGACCCGCCCGATCCGCACGCGCCGCCGGCCGTGAAGTGGAACCAGGACCACGCGTGGTGGTCGGCGGAGGAGGTCGCGACCTGCGTGCCGGCCGACGCAGCCGTCGGCGACGCGTGGGACCTGCCCGCCGTCCTCGTCGAGCGGCTCGCGCGCTTCCACCTCGTCGACGCGGTCGTGGGACAGGCGCTGCCCTTCGCGCCCGAGGAGCTCGTCACCGCGCACCTGCGCGCCGAGGTCGTCTCCGCGGACGACGGCCTCCTCGCGCTGCGCCTGCAGGGCGAGTTCGCGGCCGACGCCGACGGCACCTGGCGCCTGGGCGAGAACGACTGGACGCCGAAGCGACCCTGGCCGCGCGGCGTCCGCTGGGAGCTCCTGGGCGACGCGACCTGGGACCGGGCCGCCGGCACGTTCACCGAGCTCTCGCTCACGGGGCTCGGCGCGTGGTGGGGGCGCTCGCAGTTCAACGGGCGCGGACGCGCGGCGGCCGCCGCGCCGGACGGCGTCCCGCGCGGGCGCCTCGGCGTCGTGCTGTCCGTCGCGCCCGACGTGCCCGCGCACCGCGTCGCGCCGGCCTTCGTCGACCTCTACGACGCCGACTGGATCGTGCGTCCGCCGGACGGCGCGCCGCGCCCGACGCGCGCCGAGGAGACGCCCGGCTCCTGACGAGCGCGCCCCCGTCCGGCAGCGCTCCTCCTGCCGACGGCGCGCTCCTGCCCGACAGCGCGTCCCCGTCCGAAAGCGCGTCCCCGCCCGACGTCGCGCGTCACTCAAGCTCCGCGAAGACGGGCCGCCCCGCGAGCGCCGCGCGCGCCGCCCAGCCGCCGAGCAGCAGCAGCGTGAGCACGACGACGAGCGTCGTGTGCGCGAACCACACACCGGGGTCCGGGGACAGCGGGAGCCCGTTCACGAGCATCATCACGAAGAGGTACACGCAGCAGGAGAGGATGCCGAAGCGGCCGGCGACCCACCGGAAGACGAGCATGAACGCCACGGGCACGACGAGCTCGATCGGCTCCGCCGGCCCCCCGACGCGCGGGTCGACGAGGAACAGGACGACCGGGAGCCCGGCCCACACGACGACGGTGATCCAGCCGTGCCGCACGAGGCTCTGCAGGAGCACGAGCACGAGCAGCAGGACCATCGCGAACATGACCGCGTCGCCCGCCGCGTGGATGGCGCCCGCGGCCGCGTCGGCCGCGCTCTCGAGGCCCTGCACCTTCCGCTCCCCGCGCGCGAGGTGCGCCCCGGACGCGCGCGCCACGCGGTCGACGACGTCCATGAGGGCGTCGAACCCCAGCGCCGCGACGCCGCCCGCGAGCACGTCGCGCCCCGCGAGCGGGTCCGCGAGCCGCCCGCGGAGCACGCGCGACCAGGAGATGAGCGCGGACGGCCAGCGCCGGCGCACGAACGGCTCGAGCGCGAGATAGAACACGAAGATGTGCACCGCGATGTAGAAGTCGTACCCGAGGCCGGACACGAGCATCGCGTGCCAGGCCGAGATGCCCGTCGGCATGTCCGTCGTGCCGAGCCAGAGCACGAGGTGCGTCACGAAGCCGACGACCGCGAGGCGGCGCGCGCCGAGGAGGTCCGCGCGACCGCCGCGCAGGTTGCGCCAGCCGAGCGCCGCCCCGGCCGCGAGGAGCAGCACGCGGAACCACTCGAACACCTCCGAGCCGCCGACCGGCGGCGGCGCGTCGGACGCGGGAGGCAGCAGCTCGAACACCACCGGCAGGCCGCGCTGCCCCGCGGTACGCACGCGCCAGCCCTCGAGCCCAGGCGACGTGACGCGCCGCACCGCGTGCTCCGAGGTGTGCACCGGCGGCAGCCACGGCTCGTCGACGGGCTCGAGCTCCGAAGCCGACAGGCCGGCGGCCTCGAGCAGGGCGGCCCAGGTCGCGTCCGGGACGGCCTCCGCGTCCGTGTCGTCCGGTCCGCCGGGCACGGCGTGCAGCGCGGTGAGCCGCCCCGTGGCATCGACGCGCGCGGAGACCATGCCGGGCTCGACGGACGCCGGGTCGTCGCCGGAGATCATGCTGCCGCGCGGGCGGAGCGGCCCGACGGCCTGCCGGTACGCGTAGCGGAGCCCCGTCGGGAACGCGGCGGTGTCGTCCTCCCGTCCGGCGGCGGCGTCGCGTGCCGCGTGGGTGGCGCGGTCCGTCTCGTACCAGCTGCTCCAGTCGGTCGGCGGCGTGCGGTAGCCGACCTCGGGCAACAGCGTGCGGACCTTGTCGAGGAGCACCTGCGGCGGCTTCTCGTCGGGCGAGCGGAGGAGCTGGTCGGGGTCCGAGCCGGAGAGCGCGACGACCGCGACGACGAGCGCGAGCCACGCCGCCATGAGCGCGCGCACCGCGCCGACGGGCGCGGCCTCGCGGCTGCCCGCCGCCGCGACGAGCTCGGGCGCCGGCGTGTGCCCGCCGGCGAGCGCCGCCGCGAGCGGGTCGCCGCCGGGCAGCCCGAGCGTGACCTGCCGCGCCGTCGACGGCCGCGCGTCCGGGTCCTTCTCGATGCAGCGCAGGATGATCGCCTCGACGGCGGGGTCGAGCTGCTCGAGGAGCGTCGACGGCCGCGTCGGCGTCTCCTGCGTCTGGAGCTCCTGGTACTCCTGGAGCGACCCGCCCTCGAACGCGCGCTTGCCCGTGAACAGCTCGTAGAGCACGAGCCCCAGCGAGTAGATGTCGCTGCGCGCGTCGACCTCGCCGCCCGTGATCTGCTCCGGCGACATGTACGCGGGCGTGCCCATGACGCGGCCGTCGCTCGCGTCGCGCGTGAGCTCCGCGAGCCCGAAGTCGGTGATGCGCACGCGACCGTCGCCGTCGAGCATGATGTTCGCGGGCTTGAGGTCGCGGTGCAGGACGCCGCGGTCGTGCGCGGCGTGCAGCCCCTCGCAGATCTGCTTGCTGATCTCGAGCGCCTTCTCGGCGGGGAGCCGGCCGATGCGCTTGAGGAGCTGGCCGAGGTCCTCGCCGTCCACGTACTCCATGGAGAGGAAGGTGCGGCCCTCCGCCTCGCCGATGTCGTGGACGCGCGCGACGTTCGGGTGCGTGACCTTGCGCGCGAGGCGCACCTCGGTGAGGAAGCGCTCCATGAGCGCGGGGTCGGCGGCGGCGTCGGCGGGCAGGAACTTGAGCGCCATGGGCTCGCCGAGCACGAGGTCGTCGGCGCGGTAGACCTCGCCCATGCCGCCCTTGCCGACGAGCGAGACGAGCCGGTAGCGGCCGGAGAGGACGGCGCCCGGCGGGAAGCGGCCCGCGGCGTCGGTGAGGGAGGTGGCCATCGGGGGCTCGCGGGTCGGGGGGGCGCGGGGCGACGACGGGCCGCCGCGCGGCGGTCCCGTGGCGGATCCCGTCGGCCGATCCCGGCGCGCGGAGCCCGCGGTAGGATGGCGTCATGCCGACGCTCGGTGACTCAGGAACGCGGGAGCTGCCCCGGCGGGCGGCCCCGCTCGCGTGGAACGCGGGGGCGTGGTTCGGCTCGCTCACGGGCTGCACGCTGTGGATGGCGGTGCTCGCGAGCCTGGCGCTCGGGCGGGATCCGCGCGCGGCGCTCGTGCCGGCGGGCGCGTTCGCGATCTCCTTCGCGTGCGGGGTCCTCCTCTGGTCGCGGCGCCGGACGCTCGGCGCGCACGCCGCGCTGCAGGTGCAGCTCCTCGTGACGGGGCTGCTCGCCGTCGCGGCGATCGCCTCCGTCGACCGGCAGCTCGGCGTCGAGACGCTCGAGGGCGGGTGGGGGAGCCGGCAGGCGTACGGCGCGCTCCTCATGTACCCGATCCTCATGGTCGTGTTCTGGGGGCGCGAGCGGGCGGCGCGGAGCGCCGCGCGGGACGCCCGGAGCACGGCCGGCTGACCGACGCGGGGGCAGCTCGCCTGAGTCGTCGGGTCCGCGTGGCGGAGGCGTGGCGCCGCGGAACGCTCACCGGGGGCGCACGCACGGCTCATGCACGGGCACGAGGCTCGGGTCCTCGAAGGCACCCGACCCGGAGTCCGATCATGAAGCGCACCGCCCTGCGTCTGCTCGCCGTCTCGTCCTCGCTGCTCGTCGCGGGGCCCGCCTCCGCCGGCGACCTCCCGCACGCGCCGGGATCCTTGCTCACGGGTGCGACGGACGAGCTGTTCGGCGGCTTCGTCGCGTCGGCCGGTGACGTCGACGGCGACGGCCTCGGCGACGTCGTCGTCGCGGCGGTCTCCGACGACGGGCCGCCCTTCGGCGTCGCGCGCGTCTTCGCCGGCGACGACGGCCGCGAGCTCTACAGCTTCGCGCACCCGGGCGTCGCGACCTTCTTCGGCGAGCCCGTGCGCGGCGCCGGCGACCTCGACGGCGACGGGTTCGGCGAGGTGCTCGTCGGGAGTCCGCTCACCGACACGGTCCACGTGCTCGCCGGGCCCGACGGTCACGTGCGGCACGTGATCCACGGCCCGACGGCGGGCGCGGGCTTCGGCAACAGCGTGGCGCCGGCGGGGGACGTCGACGGCGACGGCCGGCCCGACATCGTCGTCGGCGTCGACGGCAAGAGCGGCGGCGGCGCGGCGTACGTGTACTCGGGCCTCACCGGCGCGCCGCTCCTGCGCGTCGGGCACGCGGACCTCGGCGACCGCCTCGGCTTCTCCGTGGGCGGCCTGGGCGACGTGGACGGCGACGGTCTCGGCGACCTCGTGCTCGGCGCGCCGGGCGAGGGGCGCGACGTCCTGCACCCGGGCTTCCCGCCCTTCGTGCCGCCCTTCCGGACGGACGACGGCGCGGGCGGCGTGCGCGTCGTCTCCGGCCGCGACGGCTCCGTGATCTGGTCCGCGGTCGGGCGTCGCCCCGGCGACGGCCTCGGCTGGTCCGTCGCGCCGGTCGCCGACCAGGACGGCGACGGGATCACCGACGTGCTCGTCGGCACCGAGACGATCGAGGAGCCCCCGGCCGTCGGCTACGCGGAGGTCCGCTCGGGCGCGACGGGGCGGCTCGTCCGTCGGCTGCCCGCGGGCGCGCCCGGCGAGCCCGCCGCCTTCGTGCAGGTGTCCTCCGCCGGCGACGTCGACGCGGACGGCACGCACGACGTGCTGGTCGCCGCGCGCGCGAGCGGTCCGCACCCGGTCGCGGTGCGGCTCACCTCGGGCGCGACGGGCGCCGCGCTCTTCACCTGGACGCCGGCCGCGCCCTTCCTGTCGGGCCGGATCGGCGCCGCGGGGCTCGGCGACGTGGACGGCGACGGCGTCGACGACTTCGCCGTCGCGGACCAGCAGAACGTCCTCGGCGGCGGCTACGCGCTCGTGTTCCTGTCCGACGCGCGCTGAGGGACGGCGCCCGCCGGCTCACCACGCGAGCGCCCGGCGCTCCGCGGGACCGTGCGTGCAGCTCCGGCCCTCCTCGGCGAGGTGCTCCTCGAGGTCCGCGGTCGAGCCCGGCGTCGCGCCAGGTCCTTCCGCCGCGACGCCGACGAGCAGGAGGGCCGCGGCGAGGCGCCGGCTCGTGGATCCCCGGCCCATGGCGCGAGGAGACCCATCCCCCGCGCCGCGTCCTTGAACCGCCCGGCGCCCGCGGACCACAATGCGCCGTTCGACTCCGCCCGGAAGTTCCGGGTCCCGGGGTCGGAGGAGCCCGCCGGGACTCCCCGGGGGGCGGTCGACGGGGCCCGCGCGCCCCGAGGCTCTGTCCAGGGAGGTCCGGGTGCCCGCCACCAGCATCGAGCAGGTCGTCAACCTCGCCAAGCGGCGCGGCTTCGTGTATCCCGCGAGCGAGATCTACGGCGGGCTCGGCTCGTGCTGGGACTACGGGCCGCTCGGCGCCGAGCTCAAGCGCAACGTCAAGGACGCGTGGTGGCGCACGATGGTGCACACCCGGCGCGACGTCGAGGGCCTCGACTCCGCGGTGCTCCAGCACCCCGACGTCTGGAAGGCGTCCGGGCACGTCGACACGTTCAGCGACCCGCTCGTCGACTGCAAGAAGTGCAAGGCGCGCTTCCGCGCCGACGACCTCGAGGGCGCGACCTGCCCCGAGCGCCACGACGCGCCCATCAACGACGACTGCCGCGGCCACTTCACCGAGCCGCGCGCCTTCAACCTCATGTTCCAGACGCACCTGGGACCGGTCGAGGGCAGCGCGAGCCTCGCGTACCTGCGCCCCGAGACCGCGCAGGGCATCTTCACGAACTTCCTCAACGTCATGACGACGGGCCGCCGCAAGCCGCCCTTCGGCATCGCGCAGATCGGCAAGTCGTTCCGCAACGAGATCACGCCCGGCAACTTCATCTTCCGCACGCGCGAGTTCGAGCAGATGGAGATGGAGTACTTCGTCCCGCCCGACGAGTGGGAGACGTGGTACGCCTACTGGCGCGAGGCGCGCATGCAGTGGTACGTGGACCTGGGCATCGACCCGGCCAACCTGCGCTACCGCGACCACGACCCCGACGAGCTCGCGCACTACGCGAAGGCCACCGCGGACGTCGAGTACAAGCTGCCCATCGGCTGGAAGGAGCTCGAGGGCGTCGCGTGCCGCAGCGACTTCGACCTCAAGCGCCACGCCGAGGCGTCGGGCCGCACGCTCGAATACTTCGACGGGCAGACGCGCGAGCGCTACGTGCCGTGGGTCATCGAGCCCGCCGCCGGCGTGGACCGCGCCGTGCTCTGCTTCCTCGTCGACGCGTACGAGGAGCAGGAGCTCGACGGCGACACCCGCACCGTGCTGCACCTCCACCCGCGTCTCGCGCCGGTGAAGGTCGCGGTCTTCCCGCTCGTGAAGAAGGACGGCATGCCCGAGCTCGCGATGGAGATCGAGGACGCGCTGCGCGCCCGCGGCATCGCGACGGCCTACGACAAGTCGGGCGCCATCGGGCGTCGCTACCGCCGGCAGGACGAGATCGGCACGCCGTGGTGCATCACCGTCGACGGCGAGACGAAGGAGCAGGGCACCGTGACGCTGCGCGACCGAGACAGCATGGAGCAGGAGCGCGTCCCCGCCGCCGAGCTGCCCGACCTGATCACCGAGCGCCTGCGGGGCTGAGATGGCCGACGAACGCGGAACGACCGCGAGGACCGGGAGCCCGCCGGCGGGGAGCGCCGGCGGTCCGGGCCGCATCGTCGTCAAGGGCCTGCCCGTCGCGCCGGGGCTCGCCGTCGGCACGCCCGTCTTCCACGACGAGGCGGACATCGACGTGCCCGTCATCGCGCTCTCCGCCGAGGACGTGCGCGGCGAGCAGCGCCGGCTCGCGACCGCCATCCGCATGGCGAAGAAGCAGCTCCAGGAGGTGGAGCACAGCATCGAGCGCGAGGTGGGGCGGCGCGACGCGCGCATCTTCTCGGTGCAGGGCCTGTTGCTCGACGACCCGGCCTTCCGCAAGGCGATCCGCGAGCGCATCGCGGCGCAGCTCGTGAACGCGGAGGTCGCGGTGCGCGACGCCGTGCTGTCGTGGAGCGCGCGCCTCGCGGGCGTGGGCACGGAGGCCGACCGCGACCCGGTGGCCGACCTGCGCGACGTCGGGCGCCTGCTGCTGCGCATCCTCGCCGGCCGGCCGCGGCCCGCCGCCGCGCGCGCCGTCGAGGAGGCGGGCGCGGACGGCACGAAGGTCGTGCTCGTCACGCGCGAGCTCCTGCCGTCCGACACGGCGACGCTCGACCGTCGCCGCCTCGCCGCGATCGTCACCGCCTCGGGCGGCGTCGCGTCGCACGCGGCGATCCTCGCGCGCGGCCTCGGCATCCCGGCCGTCACGGACGTCGACGTCTCCTCCCTGCCGGCCGCCGGCGGCGCGTGGATCGTCGACGGGGGCGAGGGGCGCGTCATCCTCAACCCGAAGCCGGAGGACCTCGAGCAGGCGGTCCACCAGTCGCGTCACTACCAGACGATCCGCGAGGAGCTCGCCTCGCGCTCGAGCGGCCTCGTGCGCACGAAGGACGGCGTCGCGATCGAGCTCATGCTCAACGTCGAGAACTTCGACAGCGTGCACCCGGAGATGCTCGACGGTCTGCGCGGCGTGGGGCTCTTCCGCACCGAGTTCCTGTTCATGGACCGGAAGACGTTCCCGAGCGAGCAGGAGCAGTTCGAGTACTACGTCGAGGCGCTCGGGCAGGTCGGCGACGCGGAGATCACGTTCCGCACGATCGACGTGGGCGGCGACAAGCCGCTCAGCTACCTCCAGGTGCCGGCCGAGCCGAACCCCGTGCTCGGGTGGCGCGGGCTGCGGCTCTCGCTCCAGTGGCCGGACATGTTCTACACGCAGATCCGCGCGCTGCTCCGGGCGTCCGTGCACGGGCGCATGCGCATCCTGCTGCCCATGGTCACCATGGTCGAGGAGTTCCGGCGCGCGCGGACGATGATCGCGCAGATCCAGTCCGACATGGAGGCGCGCGAGGTCCCGTTCGACAAGGACGTGCCCGTGGGCGCGATGGTCGAGGTGCCCGCCGCGGCGCTCGCGACGCGCGACCTCGGCGAGTCCGCGGACTTCCTCTCGCTGGGCACGAACGACCTCTCGCAGTACGCGCTGGCCGTGGACCGCAACAACGCGCGCGTCGCGTCGCTCTACCAGCCGCTGCACCCCGGCATGCTCCAGCTCGTCAAGCTCGCCGCGGAGGGCGCGCACCAGTCGGACGCGCACCTCTCGGTCTGCGGCGAGATGGCCGGCGACCCGGACGCGGTGCTCCTGCTGCTCGGGCTCGGCGTGCGCTCGCTGAGCATGTCGCCGTACCACCTGCCGCTCGTGCGCGGGCTGCTGTCGGCCGTGACGCTCGACGACGCGCGGGCGGTGGCCGCCGAGGTCCTCGCGCTCCACAGCACGACGGAGATCCGTTCCGTGCTGCGCGGCCACGTCCTGCGGCTGGCGCCCGAGCTCGGGACGCTCCTCCCGCCCGCATGACCGCGGCGGCGAGGCTCCCGGCCGTGCTCCTCGCGCTCGTCGTCGGCGCCTGCACGAGCTGCCCGCCCGACTGGATCGAGGACCCGCCGCGCTCGGACCGCTGGCTCTACGGCGCCGGCACCGCGGGCGAGGTCTTCGTCGACGCGGACGGCAAGGCGCTCGCGCTCTCGCGCGCCGCGCGCGTCATCGCCGACGCGCTGGGCCTCGACGTCGAGCGCCGGCTCTCCGTGCGCGACGTCCGGGGCCGGCTCTTCGTCGAGGCCGTGGGCCCCGACGGGCCGGTCGACGCGCTCGACGCCCTCGAGCTCGTCGAGGTCGTGAGCTGCGAGCGACGCGTCCACGCGCTCCTGCGCCTGCCGCGGCCGGCGGAGGGGCCGGCGGACCGGTGAGGCGCGGCGCGCGCAGCATCCGCGGCGCGCTCGGCACCTACCTGTGGGTGTCGTCGGCCGCGGTCGTCGCGCTCGCGCTCGTGCTCTGGCTGGGCCCCGACGGCGCGCCCGAGACGACGCGCGTCGTCCTCGCGCCGGGCTGGGAGGGCGCGACCCTCGACGTCGACGGTCGGACGTGGGAGCTCCGCGCGGGCGCCGAGCTCGAGCTGCCGCCGGGCACCTACCGCGTCACGCTCTTCGCGCCCGACGGCGAGCCGGAGCGCCGCGAGCTGGAGCTCTCCGGCGAGCTCGTCGTCGTGGGGGAGTGACGCTCCTCGCGGCGGTCCACCCGTCGTGACGAGCGAGCGGTCCCGGCCGCCGGGCCGGCGACCCGGGTCGACCGCTACCGGTTGGCGTTCGGCGCGCGCTTCTCGAGGTAGAGCTCGACCGACTGCTCGTCGCCGGGCTCGACGACGACCGGCAGGCGCGCCTCGAAGCTGAACGCCTGGAAGAACGCCTTGGGCACCGCGACGAGCTCGTACTCGCCGGCGGGCACCGCGTCGAAACGGAACGTGCCGTCGACGTTGCTCGTCGCGCGCAGCCGCGCCGCGTCGCCCGTGAGCGTGATGTTCGCGCCGCCGAGCGGCTGGCCGTCCGTGCCGGTCACCGTGCCGCGCACGACGCCGCCGCGTCCGCGCTCGATGACGCCGAGGTCCACGACCGCGTCGTCCGCGACGGAGACGTCGCGCAGGTGCACGTCCGGCAGCCCCGGCGACTTGACGCTCACGACGTAGTCGCCCTCGGGGACGTTGCGCAGGCGGAACGCGCCCGAGTCGCCGGTCTTCACGCGCAGGCCGTGCACCGGCTGCGTGGGGAACGCGAAGTCGAGCGGGCCGTTGGGGTCCCAGGTCGCGTCGCGCAGCTCGACGACGGCCGGCGGGTCCGCGGGGTCCAGCCGCCCGACGATCGTGCCGCCGGGACGCAGCACGACGGTCACGGGGACGCGGAGCACGTCCTGCCCGAGGATGAGGTCCTGGCTGCGCGTCGGCGCGAAGCCGGGCGCGTCCACCGTGAGCACGTACGAGCCGGAGCGCAGGCCGCCGAACTCGAAGGTGCCGCTGCCGTCGTCCTGGAAGCTCCGCTCGCGCGGCAGGTCGCCGAGCATCGTGGCGCCCGTGCGCGCGTCGGGCTGCGCGGTGACCGTGTACCGCGCCGGCGGCTTGCCGTCCGTGACGATCGTGCCGACGACCGTGATCGCCGGCTGCGCGCGGAGCACCGCGTCGTCGCGCCCCGCGTCGAGCTTCTGCGACAGCGGCAGGTACCAGTCGGGCGACGAGAAGCGCACCTCGTAGCGACCTTGCGCGATACGGTCGAAGAAGAAGCCGCCGCGCTCGTCGGTCACGCGGCTCAGCAGGTAGTACGCGTTGTTGTTCGGCACGCGGCGCACGAGCTCGAGGCGCGCGCCGACCACGGGCTCCTCGTGGGGGCCCAGCACGACGCCGCCCAGGCCGAGGCCCGTCGGCTCGAGCACGTAGTCCTGCTCGAAGTCGCGCATGGCGTCGTTGAGCAGGAACGCGACGACCGACTGGAGCGGCGCGAAGCCGTCCGCGTCGATGTCGATCGTGTACTGCCGGCGTCCGAGGTGCTCGAGCACGAACGAGCCGTCCGTGGCGGTCACCGTCTCCGCGACGAGCGTCGGCTCGCCGTCGTCGCCGGGCGCCGCGCGCCCGAGGTCCGCCACGGCGATCCGCGCGCCCGCGATCGGCTGGTCCTGCGGGTCGAGCACGCGGCCCGTCATGCGCACGCCCGGGTCGAGCCGGATGTCGCCCACGTCGAGCTCCGCGCCCTCGGCGGCGCGCAGCGGCTCGAGCGTCGTCGGCGCGGAGCTCTCGTGGCTCACCTCGAGCGCGAGAGTCGAGGTCGTGGGCACGCCGAGCAGGCGGAAGGCGCCCTCGGCGTCCGTCTCCGCGCGGTGCCCGGTGGGCTGGTACTGGAGCCAGGCCGACGCGGTGCCCACGGCGAAGCACGTGACCTCGGCGCCGGGGACCGGCACGCCCGAGCGCGTGACGACGCGGCCCGTGATGCGGGCGGGCGAGGTGCGGTCGCCGGGGATGGGCACGGCCTCCGCGTCGCCGTCCGCGGTGGGGAGCGCCTCGGGGACGACGGTCGTCCGGCCCTCGGGCACGCTCGGCGGCCGCGGCGCCTCCGGCTCGGCGACCCCGACCACGGCGTCCGTCCCGTCGGGCGCGTCCTCGTCCTGCAGGAGCAGGAGCGCGGCGCCCAGGCCGAGCACGGTGAGGAGGAGCAGCGCGAGGATGAGCCGGGCGTTCATGGGGGAGGAGTCTACGGGGAGTCCGAACCGGGTTCGACCGGCGGGCGGCCGCCGGTCTTCCCGGGGATCCGCGCGGGAACGGGCCGCGACCCGCGGCGCCGGCGCCGACATATGGAGATTTCCTCTCATGGGCGCGGCTCCATCTCTCCGACGGGGGGGTGTTCCACCTCTCGCGGAGCCCGCTCCATGGGGACCCCCCGAACCGCCGCCGTCCGACCCGTGATGTCCGACGTGCCCGTCACGGAGCTCCGCGTCGTCCCGCCCGAGGAGGCGCTCCTCGCCCGCCGCGCCTTCGGGCTCGCGTTCGTCATGGCCTTCGCCTGGTGGCTCGCGGGCTGCGCGGCGCCGCCCCCGGCGCCCGAGCCCCGCGCGCCGGACCTCGAGGACCCCGCGGCCGAGGCGCGCGCCGCCGCGCGCGACGCCATGGCGCAGCTCGAGCTCCTCACCGAGGGCGCGAGCGCGCTCTCCGCGGGCGACCCGGAGACGGCCGCCGACCTGCTCGGCGCCTACCTCGCGTTCGACCCGGGCAACGGCATGGCGCTCTTCCTGCGCGGCGTCGCGCTGCTCGACCTCGGGCGACGCGTCGAGGCGCGCGACGCGCTCGTCGCGTCGACGGTCGCGGAGCCCGACGACCCGAGCGGCTACGCGGTGCTCGCGCGCATCGAGTTCGAGCTGGGCGACCGCGACGCGGCCATCGCCGCGCTCGAGTCCGCGACGCGCGTCGCGCCCGACGAGGCGCAGCACTGGACGAGCCTCGGCCTGCTCTACTACGACGCGGACCGCTGGGGCGACGCCTACGAGGCGTTCCTCACCGCCGTCGACAAGGACCCCGCGGACGCCGGCGCGCACCGCGCGCTCGGGCGGCTCTACGTGACGGTCGGCGAGCCGGACCTCGCGGAGCGCGCGTTCCGCACGTCGCTCTCGCTCGACCCGGAGGACAACGGGCTGCGCGTCGCGCTGGGCCACGTGCTGCGCGACCTCGGCCGGCCAGAGGACGCCGTCGAGGTCTACCGCGAGGCCGCGCGCCGCGAGCCGGACAACCCGTGGCTGCACGCGAACACGGCGTCGTCGCTCGTGGAGCTCGGCCGGCCGCACGAGGCGCGCCCGTGCTTCGAGGAGGCGCTCGCGCTGCTCGAGGGCGGCGGCATGGACGGCGCGCTCGTGCACCTGAACTACGGCACGATGCTCGAGGGCCTCGGCGACCTGGACGGCGCGGAGTTCGCGTACGAGCGGGCCGTCGAGCTCGGGCCGTCGCTCGCCGCCGCGCACGAGTCGCTCGGCATGCTGCGCCTGCACCTCGGCGACGTCGACGCCGCGCGCGAGCACCTCGTGCTCGCCGAGCAGCTCGGCCCCGTGCACGCGGACACGCTGCTCGAGCTCGTGCTGCTGCTCGAGGGCGACGAGGCGTGGGACGCCGCGACGGCCTGCGCGCGCCGGCTGCTTGCCGAGACGACGGGCGACCCGCGCGACAGCCTGCGCCGCGCGCGTCTGCTGCTCGAGAGCCGCAACCCGGAGGTGCACGACGCCGCCGCGGCCGTCGAGCTGCTCCTGCCGCTCGTGCAGGGCGCGTTCCAGGACCACCCGGCGAGCTGGGAGCTGCTCAGCGAGGCCTACCAGAGCCAGGGCGAGCTCGAGGAGGCCCTCGGCGCGCTCGACGGCGCGCTCGCCGCGTCCCGTCCGGAGAGCGCGGTCCACGAGCGCTTCGCGCAGCAGCGCGCGCGCCTCGTGAGCCGGCTCGAGACGGAGCCGTAGGAGCGCGACGGGCGCGGAGCGCCGTTGCTAGGATGCGCGGCCCATGGGCTTCCCGCGCTTCCTGCAGCTCGTCGGACTCGTGACCGTCACCTACGTGATGGTCCGCTCGTACATGGTCGACTCGATGACCTTCCAGTTCGGCGGTCTCGCGATCGGCGCGGGGATCTTCGTCGTGGGGAAGCTCATCGAGAAGTGAGCGGCGGAGGGCGGAGGGAGCGGGGATGGCGACGAGACGCGCGGCGGGGGCACGTCGGCTCACGGTCGTCCTCGCCGTGCTCGCGCTCGCCGTCGTCGGCGGCCTCCTCGGCTGGCTGACGGACCGCTCCTCGCACGACGCGCCCCGCGACGAGACGGTGCGCGTCGACGGGACGGCGGGGGACGTTGCGTTGCCGCGCGTCGGCGACGCCGCCGACGTCGAGGCGATGGGCGCGACGGCCGACCCGGCCGGGGGCGACGCGACGGCGTCCGAGGTGTCCGCGTCGCCGCCGTGGCCGGGAGACGTCGTCGAGGTGCACGTCACCGGCCGTGTCGTCGACGCGCGCGGCCGGCCGTTCGCGGGCGCGACCGTCGCGTTGCACCCCGACCGCCGGACGGCGCGTCACCTCGAGGCGCTCGCCGTCCACGCCGCGGCGCCCACGGCGCAGGGCCCCGCGGACCCGCTGGGAAAGCTCCCCCGCGTCCTCACCGGTCCGGACGGTCGCTTCGCGGTGCGCGGCCCATGGCGCCCGGCGCCCGCGCACCTGCGCGGCGCGCACACGGACCCCGTCGTCGTCGCGGCCGCGCCCGACCTGGCCTGGCACGGCTTTCCTGTGCGCGGGTTCGACGGCGCGCCGGTCGACGTGGGCGACCTGGTCCTCGTGCACCCGGGCGCGCGGCTCGTGCTCCGCGTCGTGGACGAGGCCGCCCGGCCGCTGCCCGACGTCTCGGTGCGTTCCTACAGCTACGGATACCAGACACCCGCCGACGACGACCCGGTCGCGCCGCACACGCTCACGGGGCTCGACGGGAGCACCGGCCCGGACGGGCGCGTCGCCTTCCGGCACCTCTGGCCGGGCCGTTTCCACGTCGCCGTGGAGGCACGCGACCGACCTGTCAAGCACGTCGAGGTGGAGGTGGAGGCGGGCCGCCTCACCGTGGCGCCCGACATCGTCCTGGCGAAGGGCGAGGCCGTCGCGGGAGTCGTCGTGGACGTGGCGGGGACGCCCGTCGTCGGCGCGGACGTGGCGGCGGTGTCGATGGGCTGGGTCGGTGCCCGGTTCCGTGACTGGCCCGCGCAGCTCGACGCGGGCGGGATGTTCCTGGAGCTGCTCGAGCGCGCGGACCGTCGCGCGCGGACGGACGCCGAGGGCCGCTTCCGCATCGCGGGCCTCGCGGGATGGGACGCGGCGGCGCTCATCGTCCGCTCGGCGGCGCACCGGAGCCGGCTCGTCGCCGGCGTCCCGCTCGGCGAGGAGGAGGTCGCCGTCACGCTCGCGCCGGCGTCCCGCCTGCGCGTCGACGCACGGGGCGCCGACGACCGGCCGCTCGCGGACGCGACCGTCGACGCCCGTGTGTCCGTCGACGTGCCGGAGGACTCGCCGAGCGCGGACGGCTTCGACCTCCCGGTCGACGGCACGACGGTGTCCGCGGAGGTCTCGCTCCCGATCACCCTCCGCGTCCGCGCGTCCGGGCTCGCGCCGACGGTCGTGGAGGTCCCGGCGCTCGAGGCCGGTGAGATGCGTGACCTCGTCGTGCGCCTCGCCACCGGCGGCGTCGTGGACGGCCGTGTGGTCGATGATCTCGGGGCGCCCGTCGCCGACGCCCAGGTCGTGGCCGTCCCCGAGGACGAGCGGGACGCCGCGCCGTGGGCCGACGGGCGTCAGCTGACCTCGGACGCGTCCGGTCGGTTCCGGCTGGACGGCCTCACGTGGGGAGACTGGGACCTCGAGGTCGACGCGGACGGGCACGCGTCGGGTGACGCCCGCGTCGTCGTCCGGCCGTCCGCCGCGGAGGTCGCCGTGACCGTCGCGCTCGAGCGCCGCGCCCGGGTCACGGGTGTCGTGCGTCGAGCCTCCGGCGCGCCGGCCGTGGGGCAACGGGTCTTCGCTCGCAAGATCGTCGAGGCCCGGCATGGTTCCCGGCTCTCGTCGACGACCGACCGGGAGGGCCGCTTCGTCGTCGCGAACGTGAGCCCCGGTCGCTGGCGCGTCACGGCGGAGCCGGGCGGGGAGACCGAGGTGGAGGTCGCCGCCGGCGACGTCGTCGAGGTCGCGCTCCGGCTCGACGCCCCGCAGCACGTCGCGGGCCGCGTGACGCGGGGCGGCCTGCCGTTCCCGCTCGTCCGCGTCGAGGCGCGACGCCTCACGGTCGACGGCGAGGTCGACCGGAACGTCGGGCCCTCCACGCGGACGGTCGGAGACGGGACGTACGCGCTGGAGCTCCCGGGGCCGGGCGCGTGGTGGCTGTCGTTCGCGCCGCGCGACGGACCGCGCCGCACCGAGCGGCTCGTCGTCGCGACGGGTGACTCGCCGGTCGTCGACGTCGAGTTCGGCACGGGCCGCATCGCCGGGCGCGTGGCGGTCGGCGCGGACGGGGCGCCGCCACGGGAAGCGCCGCTCGTGTGGCTCGCCTCCGGCGACGAGCACCACGGCTCGGTCCGACTCGACGAGCGCGGCGGGTTCGCGTTCGAGCCGCTGCGGGCGGGCACCTACGTCGTGTCGGGAGGGAACGCGCTCGTGGCGCCCTTCGCCTCCGATCCCGTGACGCTCGCGGAGGGGGAGCGTGTCGAGGGTCTCGTGCTCGTGACGGAGCTCGCCGCCCTCGTCGAGGGTCACGTCCTCCACGCGGACGGCACGCCCTTCGTCGGGTTCGTGCACCTGCGCCGGACCGACGGCGAGCCGGAATACCGCGTCGAGGAGATCGACACGGACGACGGCCTCTATCTCTCCGAGGGCCTGCCGCCCGGTCGGTGGCGGCTGGACCTCGCGAGCTTCCCGGAGGCGGAGCTCGGCGTGCCCGTGCGCGGCGAGCCCGGCGCCGAGCTGCCGCGGCTCGGCGGCGCGACCTTCGACCTGGCGCCGGGCGAGGCGCGCGAGCTCGACGTGCTCGCGGAGGGCGGGCCGCCGCCTTGAGCCGGCGTGTCGGCCCGCCCAGCCCGCCCGTCGCGTGCATGAGCGCGCGGCGGCACGTCCGGAGCACGTCCGCGCGGGTCAGCGGTCCCACGAGCCGACCGTCCACGACGACCAGGGCGAGCTCGTGGAGGCCCTCGGCGCGCTCGCCGCGTCCCGTCCGGAGCGCGCGGTCCATGAGCGCTTCGTGCAGCAGCGCGCGCGTCTCGTTGGCCGCATCGCGACGGAGCTCATCGAACGCTGACACCGAACGGCTGACGCGCCGGTCGCCGTCGATGCGGTCCTGGCGGGATCCGGCGGCCGGTGATAGGCTCGCGCGCCGATGGGACGGGCCGGGCGGAGAGGTCGAGCAGAGGGCCGCCTCGATCGTCGGGCTCCCGAGGTGCCACGCGGGGGAGCTGCAGCATGACGACGTTCCGGAGGACGGCGTGCCTCCTGCTCGCGCTCGCGGTCCTGGGCGGGTGCACGACGACCCGCGGCTGGCGGTATCGTCCGGGCGCGCCGCATCCGCGCTCGGAGCCGGTGGTCGACGCGTCCGTCGTCATCGTCCCGTTCGACGACGCGCGCGTGGAGGAGCTCTCGAACACCGGGCTCCTCTGCCTCGTGCCGCTGGCGCTCTACGGGACCGCCGAGATCCAGGGCCTGCCGGGCGACGCCTTCCCGGAGACCCAGGCGCTCGACTTCTCGCTCGCGCTCACGCAGGAGGTCGACAACTTCCGGCTCTTCCGCGAGGCCTTCCTGGGGCGGAGGGCGTCGGAGGCCGACTACGCGATCACCGGCACGATCGTCTCGAGCCGCATCCGCCTCCGCGTCTGGACCTGGGGGCTCTCGTTCGTGGGCCTGTTGATCGACGTGTTCGGCGCACCCATGTTCAGCACCTGGGGCGAGCTCGTCATCGACCTCCGGCTCGTCGACAACGCGACGGGCGAGGTCGTGGCGACCCACCGGGTGGACCAGTCGGACAGCCGCTGGGGGTGGATCTGGACCGGCACCGGCGGGATCCCCTACGACGAGTTCCTCAAGGAGGAGTACGGCGAGTTCGTCTTCGAGCTCGAGGACGTGTTGCGGGAGCGGCGGTCATGAGGCCGACCCTCCGGATCGCGCTCGCCGCCTGCGCGCTCGCCGTCATCGCGTGCACGCCGAGGCTCCGCGCCCCCGATCGCTGGGCCTACGTGCCCATCCCGCGGGCGGACCGGGAGCCGCTCATCGACGCGGACCTCGTCGTCATGCCGCTCGAGGACCAGCGCGACAACACGAACACCCTCCGCATGGTGGCCTTCGCCGTCCCGCTCATGCTCTGGAGCGACTCGACGATGAACGCTCCGGAGGTCCACATGGCGCTCCCGGTCAACGGGCCGAGCGTGGACTTCCGCCCGCTCGTGGACCTCAGCGAAGCCGTCGCCGACTCCCTCGACAACGCGCGGATCTTCCGCAGCGCCCGTCTCGGCTACCGCGCGTCGGACGCGGAGTACCACGTCCGCGGCCAGATCCTCGCGACGACGTACGAGAACCGCATGTGGACGTACGGGATCGCCGTCCTCAGCATCCTGCCCTGGACCGTCGGTCTCCCGTCGACGACCTCCTTCTACGAGCTGGAGATCCACCTCGACCTCTACCGCGGCTCCGATCCGACCCCGATCTGGTCGCACACCCTGCGCGAGGAGGACTCCGAGACCTTCATGCGCCTGGGCGGGTGGATCAACGCGGAGTTCATCACGCTCTCGGAGGCCGGGTCGCTCTTCGACGACTGCCTCCGGCGGGGGATGACCGACGCCGTCGAGAAGCTCGAGGCGACGCTGTTCCCGGGCGACGGGGGAGCGGAGTCGGAGCCGGGCCCCGAGGAGCCACCGCCGGCGGCCGGCTGATCCGCCCCCGCTAGCGTCCGGACCGCCCGGCGATCTTCTCGAGCGCCGACAACGCCTTCGTCGGATCGAAGCCGGCGTCGGCGGCGAGCCGCAGCGCATGGGCGTCCGCGCGGAGCTCCTGCTCGCGCTGGGCGCCGAGCAGGATCGACTCCCCGAACACGCTCAACATCGACTGCCCCGCCCGCTGCATGGCCGCCGAATCGTTGGCCGGCACGCCCGCCAGCCAGGCGAGGGTCTCGGCCGCCGAGACGGCGACCGCCTGCGCGTCGGCCTCCTCGTCGAGCCGGGACGCGAAGTCCTGCTGCAGGACGTGGTCGAGCTCGTGCGCGAGCACGAAGGCGAGCTCGTCGAGGTCCGAGAGCCGGTCCAGCAGGGCGCTCGTCACGAAGACCTCCCCGTTCGCGTGCACCGTGGCGTTCGGGAGCTCCCACGACACGATGTGGACGTCGGGGCTCTCGAGCGGGCCGCCGGCCCGGTCGTTGATGCGCGCGATGACCGCCTCCAGACGCTCCCGCACGTCGGGGCAGTGCAGCACGACCATCGATCGACGGAACTGGCTCGCGAGGTAGGCGGACGCCCGGCGCGCGAGCTCCCGCGAGTAGCCGCCGGGGCGGGCCGCGTCGTCCGACGCGGGGAGCGCGGTGGGCGGCGAGGTCGGCAGCGGCGGGAGCGCCGGCTCGACGAAGCGCTGCCGCCAGATCGCCGGACGATCGAGCTGCGCGACGAGGTCCTGGCGGAAGGTCTCGGCCACGACGCCCGCGAGCTGCGCCCGGCGGGCCGGCAGCTCCTGTTCGGTGAGCGCGATGTCGTCGCCGGCCGCCGGCGCCGGCGGCGGGAGCGGCCGGACCCGGAGCGGGTCGCCGGCGATCCACCCCACGCTCACGAGCGTCCCGACCGCGCCCTCGCTCCGCACGCGGACGCCGAGCCACACGTCCTGGAACTTGAGCAGGTGGGACTCCGCGTTCGTCGAGCCCGACGGGATCTCGAGGAAGACGTCCTGCCCGTCCACGAACGCGAGGAAGCCCGGCTCCGCGTCCGGCGGCCGCACGTCGAGGATCCCTTCCTGCTGCAGCGCGACCCGCAGGCACGCGTCCCAGACCTCGTCGATCGACTGGTCGAAGTAGTGGTCGATGCCGTTGCCGGGGTCCTCGAGGAGCGCCGGGTCGGGGAACTCCACGGCGCCGCCCGAGGCCATCGCGAGGTAGTGCGGCGCGTACGCGCTCCCGGGTCCCCGGTAGTGGGTCGCCTCGCACGCGGTGAGGAGGACGAGCGCCGAGCACGCGGCGCCCACGAGCAACGTCCGTCTCCTGGCCGTCATCGGGAGAGCCTCTCCGCGAGGTCGCTGACGAGCATGTCCTCGAACGAGCCGCGCGACGCCGAGATGCTCTCGACCGAGTCGTGCGGGTACACGGTGCACCGGATCCACGCCCAGGACCCGTCGTCCCCGGGCTCGACCCGGACGCTGACGATCGCCGTCATGTCCACGTCGAGTCGCATGTCCTGGAAGAGCGCCATGCGCCGGACGAAGACGAGGTCGGCCGTGCCGAACGGCTCGCTCCAGGAGATCAGCCGGCTGCCGTCGTCCCGGGCGAGCACGTGGCGATCCGGGTCCTCGTCGACCTCGGCCGCGAGGGCCTCCCAGAGGCGGCCCGCGTCCGCTCCGAAGGCGTGTCGTTGCGGGAGGGCGCGGTGCATCTGCGCGTGACGCGGAACGGTCGGCGTCCCGCACGCGGTGACCGCGAGGGCGAGCACGCAGAGCCACGCCGCCGGTCGCGCGCCGACGAGCGGTCGGCACGCGTCAGGCATCCTCGTCGAACGCATCGCCGCCTCCCGTCGACTCGGTGCTCGTCGCGGCGGGCGTCGTTCCGGCCCGCATCGCGGCGAGCTCCGCCTCGATCGTCGCGCGACGCTCCGCGTAGGACGGGTGGGTCATGCGCGACCCGCAGCAGGTCGCGCCGAGGAGCAGCGCGACGACGCCGAGTGCCCGCAGCACCGCCGACGGCCGAACGTGCTCTGAGAGTGGTGGCATCGCGTCCCCCGCTGCCCGTCGTGGATCCCCCGGATCCGCCCTCCCGCTCGCGTCGACGACCTCGCCGATCGACGAGCGGAGCCCGTGTCGTAACCGGCCGCCGGGCGACTGTCAACGTGGAGCGCCGACGCGTGGACAGCTCCTCCGCGACGCTGTTAACCTCCGCCGTCGGGTCGGAGCGCGCGTGAACCACGAGGTCTTCATCAGTCACTCGAGCCGGGACCGCGAGGCGGCGGACGACCTGCTCCTGCGACTCGAGGCCCGGGGTGTCGCCTGCTGGATCGCGTATCGGGACGTCCCCGCGGGCGCCGACTACTCGGACCTCATCCCCGGCGCGATCCGTGCCTCCCGCGTCGTCGTGGCCGTGCTCTCGAGGAGCGCGCTCCGCGGCCGGCACGTGAAGAAGGAGATGCGCCTGGCGGGGGACGACGACAAGCCCGTCGTGCCGCTCCGGCTCGAGGAGGTCGAGCTCCCGGACACGTTCGAGTACCACATCGGCGAGTACCAGTGGGAGGACGCGTTCGGCGACGGCGCCGAGGGCGCGATCGGGCGCGTGCTCGATGCGGTGGTCGCGCTGCTCGCCGGAACGGACACGGCCGGGAGCGTCTCGCCGCCGCGCACCGACGCGCCCGCGCCGGCCCCGACGGCCATCGACGAGGACGAGGAGGTCGGGACGTCGGCCGACGAGCCCCACGAGACGCCGGCGCCGACCGACGGCGCGCGGCCCGGTCGACGCCGCCTCGCCGCGCTCGCCGTGTTCCTGGCCCTCGTGGCGGCCGTCGTCGTCCTCGAGCCCTGGAGCGGGCAGCCGGGGGGCGGGCGGTCCGAGCCGGGTCCCTCCGCGGCCCCGCCTCCGGTCTGGCGGCCCGCGGACGATCCGACGCCGCTCGTGCACGACGAACAGTTCCTCGTCGACGTGGCCGGTGTCGAGCACTCCGTGCTCTTCAGGCGGAGCGACCGCGAGTGCCGCGTCGGGGGGCTCGACGTGAAGCGCGTCGATTACGCCTGGGACGATCGCGCCGCGACGCTTACGCTCGGGGTCGAGGACGACGGCGCGTCCGTCCTCGGACTCCCACGGCACAGGGAGTCCCGCGGCCTCGTGCGTTGTCTCGACGGAGATCCGGAGAAGGGGTTCGCATGGAGACTCGACGACGACGGCCCGGTGCTCGTGTTCCACCGGCAGCGCTGATCGCGCTCGGCGTCCTGCTCGCGGCGTGCGGGACGACCGGGTCGACGGACCTCACGGGCCGCGACCGGGATCCGACGGTCGCCGGCGTCGTGAACGGCGGGGGGAAGAAGGCACCCGAGCCGCCGCCCGACCTGGCCGACGAGATCATCGCGCTCTACGGGCCGCCGATCGACGACCCGCGGCTCCTGGAGCACGTGCGGGAGCTCACCGAGGCGCTCGCGCGGGCCTTCGAGCAGCAGGGCGAGGAGCCGCGGGACTGGTTCGTCCTCGTGCTCGACTCGCCGCGCACCCTGCACTTCTCGACGCCGTCGGGCGAGATCCTGCTCTGTCGCGGGCTGCTCGAGGCGGAGGTCCTCAACGACGCCATGCTCGCGGGGGTGCTCGCGCACGAGATGGCGCACGTGAACGACGGGCACCTCGACGGAGCCGTGCGGACGGCGTTCAACCGCAGGGTGCCCGGCGCCTCCGTCCCCGCGCTCGCGTCGGCCGAGTACCGGACGACGATCCTGGACGTGCTCATGCCGTCCGGCGTGGACGGGATCACGTTCCAGTATCGGAAGGCGCAGGAACAGGCCGCGGCCGTCGCGGCGATCGAGGCCGTCTGCGAACTGGGCTACGACCCGGTGAGCGTCACGGACTTGCTGCGCTCGCTCGCCGACCTCGTGGGCCGTGTCCCCGAGGCGAAGATCCACCGCATCGAGACGATCAAGCTGCTGCCCGACCTCGAGGCGATCGCCCTCGAGCGGGCGCGGTCGGGCTGCCGGGACGTCGGCCGGGAGTCCTACGTCGAGGACGTGCTCGAGCGGCTGGCGCTCCTCGACCCTGCCGAGGACGGGTGATGCGCACCGCCCGTCGTCGCCCCGGCGGCGGCGACGGGCGCACGGCGCGGCTCAGCCCCGGTCCGGCCCGGAGTCCTCGCCCTCCGTCCCGTCGTCGCCGTCGGCCGGGTCCGCGGGCGGCGCGTCGGCGTCCGCTCCGTCGGACGCCTCGGGCGCGCTCGACGCCCCGGGCTCGTCGTCGTGGCGCGTGAGCCGGCTCCGGTGGATGAGATACGCCTCGCGGTCGTCGTCGTCCGCCGCGACCTCGGCGAGCGTCCGCACGAGCGTCTCCTCCGACCGTGAGAGGTCGAGCCCCGACGTCGTGGCGAAGTCGTCGCGCAGCGGGTCGAAGAGCAGGAAGCCCACGACGAGGTCGAAGATCTGGAGCAGGTGGACGTCGACGTCCACCCCGACGACGCCGGCCGTCGCGCCGCCGCCGATCGACCAGTAGTCCTTGCCCTCCTGGTAGAGCGGCTTGCCCGGGCCGTGGAGGCCGCCGAGCCCCCAGTGTCCCGCGTCGACGCCCGAGGTCCCCGCGCGGAGCGCGCTGTAGGACTCCGCGCCGAACGGGAGCAGGGAGATCGCCGACTGGCCCTGGGTCTGGATCCCGAGGGAGCGCCCGGGGTGCCAGCCGAGCCCGGCGACGCCGCGCGCGCCGGCGGTGAACTGGACGGCGCGCGTCGCGTGCGCGTCGACGAACAGGCCCAGGCCGAAGTGGACGTCGATCGAGAAGACGTCGAAGACGTCGAGGATCCGATCCGGGATGTAGAGCAGGGCGTGACGCCACCACGGGGCGTCGATGCGCTCGCGTTGGGCCACGTTGCTGCCGAGCATCCAGTGGGCCTGCGACTCCACGAAATCCTCCGGCAACGCGGCGCGCGCCTCCGCGATGCCCGGGTGCTCGGGGTCGACGGAGGACGCCGCGCGCAGGAGCTGCCACGCCTCGAAGACGTCGCCGTCCGCGGTCCGCTGCTGCGCCGCCCGGACCGCCTGCGTCATGAGCAGGTCGATCTCCGAGCCCTGGCGGGTCGTGCCGCAGCCCGCGAGCACGGCGGCGAGCGCGACGAGGACGAGATTCGAGGCCGTCATGGTCATCTCCCGGGTTGCGATCGAACCGTCGACGGGTGCCCGGCGTCGACGACTCCCCGGCCCCGGCATAGCAAACGCGCCGGTCTTGCGAGAAGCGCGGCGTGTGCCCATGATCGGCGCCCGACGTCGGGGTGCCCAGCCCGCCCCGCGGTCCTCGGGCGATCCGTGACCCCGCGGGGGGAACCCATGCGACTCCCATGCGTCGTGCAGCTCGGCTTCGCCGGGTCGAGGCGCCTGTTCGAAGCGCCCCCGGCGGACGCCGACGAGCGGCGCCGGCTCGAGGCCGCGATCGAGCAGCAGCTGCGCGACGTGCTCGAGCGCCTGCCCGGCGAGCTCGGTCTGTCGCGCGACCACTTCCTCTGCGGGATCTCGCAGCTCGCGTCCGGCGCCGACACCGTCTTCAGCCGCGTCTGCCGGGACATGCACGACCGGCCCGCGCCCGGCGCGCTCCCGATGGTGCAGCGGCTGTTCCTGCCCCAGACCCTCGACGTGTTCGTCGAGGCCGGGGACGAGGGCGGGGCCAAGGACTTCACGGACCCGGAGCGCCGGGAAGCGCGGGCGCTCGCAGGGGGCGATCACGTCGTCCAGCAGCGCGTCGTGACGGATGCCCAGGACCGACGGCAGCGGTTCGAGGACACCAACCGGGAGATCGTGCGCGTGAGCGACGCGGTCGTGGTGCTCCTGCGGGAGGGCGCGGACGCGGGGCAGGCCGGCGGCTCGCGCGACCTGCTGGAGCGCGCCGTCGCGCGCAACGTCCCGGCGCTCCTCCTGACCGTCCGCCGCTCGGGGACGTCGGTCCGACTCGACGGCGAGTGGAGGTGCCCGCCGGCGAGCGACGCGCCGCCGTCGGACGACGCCCGCGAGCTCGCGCCGCAGCGGCCGGTGCTGCCCGAGCCGCTGTCCTCCGTGGCGTGGTCGGAAGCGCCCGGACCGGACGGGCGGCGCGAGCTCCCCGAGGTCGCGACGTGGTGCGAGCACGTCATGGACTCGATGGGCGAGCACGCCAGGCGGGGACGGCAGCGCTTCGCATACTTCGCCTTCGGGATCATCGGGACGCACTCCGCCGCGACGGCGCTCGCGACCCTGGCGCTGATCGTCGGGAAGGCCAACAAGTCGCTCGTCCTGGCCCTGCTCGGGGTCGAGGTCCTGCTGCTCCTCCTCGGTCTCCGCATCCACAAGGCGCTCCACCACCGCTCGCCGACCCGCGAGTGGGCCACGACGCGGCTGCTGGCCGAGATCCACCGGTCGGTCCGCTCGATCGGCGGGATCCGGATGACGCTCGGGTTCCTCTTCCAGATCCGCCACCCCGCCGACATGCGCCCGCTCTTCCGGACGCTCAACGTGCTGCACCTCCACGCCACGCGCGGCGGGCTCGACGCCGACTGGGAGTCCCTGCGTGATGCGTACCTCGTGGCGCGGCTCACGGACCCCGATCCCGAGGTCGGACAGCTCGCCTACTACCGGGGGCGCATCGACATCGAGGCGCGGAAGCTCGGGCAGCTCGAGACGACGTTCCTCGTGTGCACCCTGATCGCGGCGGGCGCGACGGCGGCGAAGATCGCGCTCAAGCTGACGGCGCCCGGACTCGAGGCCGTCCTGCCGCCGCTGGGCTTCCTCGCCGTGGTGCTGCCGGTCGTCGCGGCGGGCGGGCTCTCCTGGGCGGCCGGCCAGGACTACGCGACGCGGTTGCACACCTACCGTGAGATGCTCGAGTTCCTCACGGGGCAGGTGAAGCGGTTCGAGCTCGCGACCTCCGCCCGCGAGGTCGAGCACCTCGTCCAGACCACCGAGCAGCACCTGCTGGGGGAGACCGCCGACTGGTCGCGCCGGCGCCGGGTGCTCGGGGTCGCCTGACGTCGCCTAACCCGCCGTCCCGCCCGGTCCGCCCGTCGCGTGCATGAGCGCGCGGCGGTACGTCCGGAGCACGCGCGCGCGGGTCAGCGAGCCCACGAGCCGGCCGTCGACGACGACCGGGATCTCGAAGAGCTCCTCGCTGTCGAGCACCTCCATGGCGCGCAGGAGCGTGTCCGCCGGGTGGAGCGTCGCGACGGGGTGCACGCAGTCGCCCGCGAGCAGCAGGTGGTCGAGCTGCTCGTCGCGCAGGAACTCGCGCACGTCCGCGAGCGAGATGGCGCCCGTGAGCCGGCCGTCGGCGTCG
>JAUIEF010000058.1 GCA_030428785.1 bacterium | reverse complement strand
AGGAGGAACGCGGTCACCCGCGGCGGGACGCGTCGGCGGATCGACGCGCTCGTCGGCCGGCGTCTCGTCACGGCCGGTTCATGAGGCATGGAGCCGGCTCGTCGGTGTACCGGGAGTCGCTGACGGCACCCAGGATGTGCTTGACCGTGTCCAGGACGACGGGTGAAGCGCCTGGCTCACGGCTGAGCACCAGGACGACCGCCTGGGGCATGCAGTGCCAGGTGGCCGTGTAGCGGTGCCCCGCCTCATCGATCGCCGCGATGCCTCCGTCGATCGGCTCGATGCGTGGCCAACCGATGCGGACCGGCGTCCGCCCGAGCGCGCGCATCATGAGCGGCGCGACCTCGTGCGGATCGATCCGCCCGTACATCACGATCTCGCGATGCTCGGCGCTCGCGCACTCGGTGGCGGCGGGCGGGGCGAGCGGATGTCCGTTGCCCCACATCGACAGCAACGCGAGCAGGGTGCTCAGGATCACGGGTGGCCTCCTGACCGGCTGACGGACCGCGGTTCCGCGTGCCCAGCCGGCTCGGACACTGCGTTGCTGCACCGTCTGAACGATCCGAACGAGTGCAAGCCGAGCACGGCGAGAACGACGCCGGCGACGACGTGAAGCCAAGCGGAGGCGCTCGGAGGCAGGACGTCATGCGGCCCGGCAACCGGTGGCGCCGCGAACAGGACGGCAGCCGCCGCGAACTCCCACGCACCGACGATGCCGAGAACGACCGCGGACACCCCGGCGCGACGTCGGAAGCGACGCAACAACTCTTCGAACCGACCGCTCCTGAGCAGCTGCTTGTCCGCGTAGAGCAGGAAGTGCTGGTCGCACTCAGCGCGAGCCAGGGCTTCGAGCGAAGTCGGGTTGCCCACGGGTTCCATCTAACGTACCTGCGGTTCAGTGGTCGGCGCGCAGCGCCGTTCGCTGCCAACGCTTGATAGGTGGTTATCCATCGCGCTCAGCGACATGGGTAACCGCCGTCTGTGACGCCTACGACCTGCCAGCTGCCTGACTGTCTTTCGAGCAGGACATACATACGGAACAAGTTCGGCCGACCGGCTCTAGCCAAGCCGACGAACGCAAGCGCCTGAGACTCAGCGCTGTTGATGCCAGGCTTCGAGGCAAAGTAAAAACCCTTCGCTCCGGGGAAACGGTGCTCGAACCATTCTTCAAAGTCACCGTACTCATCGAGATCTGGCCGCTCATGACGCTGCCAGAAGTACACCTTGGAATCAGGCGAGTGCTTCAGGTCGTGTGGTGCTTCACTCGGGGATCGAACGAGGAAGCTCTCGAACGTCTCAAGCTCCAACGACGGGAGGTCCGCGAACAGATACTCTGACCAGTCGTCGAATTGATCAACTCCGCTCCAGCTAAGCGGTTGCTCCATAAGGACGCTGGCGCTCGCATCCCCCGCGATCAACCTCTCCGTGCTGATTTGAACGGGTGCAATCGCGACCAGAATCGCAAGCTCCGTATCCTCGGGCCTCTTGGATGACTGTGCCGGTCGATCGCATTGGAGAAGCGCGAGGGCTGCCGAGAGGACCATGAGCGTGCAAGCCCTCTTCACGAGCCAACGACCGCAAATGCGCACTCGACTCTCCCAGGCGTCATCATCCACCTAACTCATCTCAGGTGGCGCACCAAGCTGGTCAAGACTGGAGCTCCGTACAGCTTGGGCAGCGGCCGTGTGCGTCCAGCTCTAGCGGTGCCAAGACGGAACGTAGCGATCCACGAATGACCTCCTTCTCGTGCGTGTCCGCGAAGTCCGGCTCGAGGATCGCGAGGCTGTGACCCTGGAAGCCGCAGTGCACGCACTGGACGACCCACTTCTTGGCGCGCTTGTTCCACTTGTCGAGGTAGAGCGACTTGCCCCTCTTGCGGACCTTGCTGTGCGACATCCTTGCCCACCTATCGGATCTGCGGTTCAGCGGTCGGCGCGTAGCGCCGTCCGCTCCTAGCGCTTGTCAGGTGGTCTACGCGCGACGTTGGTCTCATGGGCCTTGCACCGAGCGAGCTTCAAACGTGCGCACCGTCGGCTCCTTGGGACGGAGAGGTGCGACCGAGTGAAGAGGGCCCTCTTGCCGCCTGACCAGAAGCGTGACAGCGCGGGCGACCAGGTAGACGCCCAGCGCTGCCATGACTGCGATGTCCCACCCAGCACGCCGATCAATCGCGTTGAGCAACCAGTTCAGCGGCGGAAACGCATCGTAGATGCCGTAGCTTGCCGCCTTCGGGAGGAACGCGCCGGTGATCAGGAACGCGCCAAGCGCTGCAAGGATGGCTGGCTTTCGCGAGTCGTGCATTGTTGGATTCCGAGTCACCTAACGTCTCTGCGGTTTAGCGGTCGGCGCGCAGCGCCGTCCGCTGCTAACGCTTGTTAGCCGGCGGTGATTCCCACCGAAGGTACGATGCCATCGTGGCCACACAGGTCAGCACGCCGCGCACCACAGTGCCGTGATCAGCACGACGGCGCAGAAGCCGCACGTGATTCGCATCCACTTGGGCAGGGGGTTAGGGGCGATCACCGTGCCATAGGTGCAAGCCACGCACCCAAAACTTGCGGCAGCGATTGCGAGTATCCGAAGTAACTCGTTCATGGAGTCCTCGTGGTTCAGCCGACGGAGTTGGCGCAGGTCCGATCGCGATGGGACCGGCAGTCTCCATTGATCGCTCTGCCAGCCAAGCTGAGCGCACAACACGATCCGCTGCTGGCGATTGTTAGCCGTTTAGAATGCTGACAACGGCCACGATAACGAGTATCGGCATGCCGATTAGCCATACAGCCTCCGCAAAGCGTTCTTCGTACTTCGTGATATCTGCACCGGTGTGCCGATCGATGCGATGTCCGCACTCGGTGCACCTCCCCATACGTAGGGCGTAGGCAAGCAGCGGCCCCGACAGTGCGGAGTAGTACACGGGCCGTAGCGCTCGCTTCCCGCACCTGGACACTCCGTTGCCTTGCTATTGTCGGCCCGCAGCCCGGTCCGTCTTCTACGGCTTGTTAGACAGAGGGTCACGCGTTATCTCTCCGAGTACTGATCGTGATTTGAATACCACCGAACTTCGCGGCTGACCAGTTGTAGACGGAGCCGAAGATGATGCCGGTGATGTAGGCCCCGATTGCCGTCAGTAGCGGGCTGAGCAGGACGAGCCCATAGAGGTTTGTTTCCATGTCCCAGATTGACGCCAAATCTATGGACAAGACGCCCTGGATCAGGGCAAACACAACCATTGCGACACCGAACACGAAGCTGAGGCAAGCTTGTGTGATACCTAGGAGTTTGGCCGTGGTCAGTGGGTCGATGCGCCTTAGCTCTTGCATGATCGGGTCTCTAGTGTGAGCGCTTTCTGCTGTCTAACGTATCTGCTGTTCAGCGGTCGGCGGCAGCGCCGGCCGCTGCTAACGCTTGTTAGGCGCCTTCTGCTCACCGACCCGCTCCACCAATCTGTCGCGTAGCGAAGAGGCACACCCACGCCAACGCCTCGCCTGCTATGGCAGCCAAGAACAACAGGGCACCAAGCGTGCCTGCGACGGCCATGGCAGCGGCTGTGCTGAACAAGACGTATGGAAGGGTGACCGCCAAGACGCCGACGGCAAAGGCCATGGGCGCTGAACGAAGGCGCACGGACGAAATGAATGCGGCAATGCAAACGAGCACTGCCATGTCCACCGGCCAGACCTCTGGATAGATCCCCGTGGAACGGGCGACAGCAGCGACCGCACCAGCGAGTGGAACTGTGGCCACCCCTAGTGCGAAGACGAGCCAGGCACGCCGATCAGAAGGCTTCATTGATCCTCCGTGCGCCTAACGTATCTGCGGTTTAGCGGTGGGCCGCGTAGCGGCCCGTCCGCTACTAGCGCTGGTTAGCCACCGACGTGACCAGCGTACCACCGGCGGGGAACCACGCGCGCCGCGCCGCGCACCGCCAACCAACGACGTGACGAGCACGAGTGCCTGGCGGCACGTAACCCGCCGCGGCTCCATGCGCCGACCGGAGCCTGCACCGGACACGAAGCGACCGAAGCTGCCAGAACCCGGTGCACACAGCCGACGCGCACCGACCGCGAGGGAGCGGCGACGCACGAGGCCGGGCGCGGCGAATGACGACACAGCATCCACCGACTTGCCGCGTGGCACCGCGCACGCGTGGCCGAGTGCCGCCGCGACAACCGTCTGCGCCCCTAAGAACACCCCCACCGACCTCCCTGCCTTCGTGTGGCTAACTAGAATTCTGCGGCTTCGATCGCCGTGAGCGAACACAGCGTGGCGGGCTCGCATCCGACGGTGTTCGTGGTTCCTGGTCCGCCTACGGAGTCGTCGGGGACCCGAACTCTTGTCCGATCCGGTCGTCGCTGCACGGGGTTCTCCGGCGCTTCCTCGTTCGAGGCTACGCAGGATAGGCGGACCTGCCTAGGTCTTTCGTGGAGCCGCCATTCTTGTCCGATCGTCGGCGGCGACGGCGCATGCTGGGAGGTGCGCGAGCGGTGGTGAGGAGCGCCGCCGACGCCGGTCCCGGCTCCACGTCGGAAGCCTCGCTCGGCCTCGTCAGTCCGTGTCACGCAGGTAGGTCCCGAGGTTCCTCTCCGTGCCGCCGCCCACGATCACCGTGCCGACCTTCCGGTTTGCGGGAACGTGCCCGTCGGGGATGAAGACGAACGCGTGGAGCTCGTCGATCGCCTCCGCCGCGTGCGAGACGGCGGCGGTCTGCCCGATGGGCGCGCGGACGAAGGAGACGAACGCCGTGTCGCCCTCCCAGGAGACCCGGGCGCCGGGGCAGTGGAACGCGGGGTCCGGGTCCGGCGTGAAGATGAGCCGCACGCCGTCGTCGTGCAGGCTCTTCGTGAGGAGCGGGAAGGTGTCCGCCGGGTAGGTCGTGGGCCCGGTGCTCCCGCGGCACCCGAGCACCAACGCGGCGACGACGAGCAGCGTGCGTGTCGTGCTCCCGCGACTCATGACGACCTCCGGATGTGGCTGTCGTCCTCCCGGCATGTCGTCGTCGTCTCGACGGTCGTGGTCATCGGGTCTCCCCTCGAGGCCCGTTCAGGAGCATGCACGCGGCGGCGACCGAGCTCACCGGCTCCGCCTCGGCGGAGGTTCGGCGGCGGGTCCGCCCGCGTCCCGGAACGAGCCCGCTCATCGCGGTCCTCGCACGGCCTCGCGCCGTCGGCGCACCGCGTCGTTGTGCCGGCGCGCGAGCCACGCCTCGATGCTGCTGAAGAGCGCGACGATCGCCGCGATGTAGATGAGCTGGACGGCGATGCCCGGCGAGATGAGCGCGATGAGGACGAGCCCCCCGACGAGGCTGAACCCGCCGCGCGCGCGCAGGCGCCGCGCGCGCAGGCGTCGTGCGCGGGCGAGCGCCTCCGACACCGCCGGGTCCGATGCCGTCCGCGAGTCCATCTCACTCGACTCCCGCGGGTCCGACGGACAGGATCCCCGCCGACTGCAGCGCCGACCGGGCGACGTGCGTGAGGCCCACGTACACGTATCCCAGGAGGACGGCGCACACCCCGAGGAAGATCGCCGCGCCCAGGGCATCGGCCATCGCGCCGACACCCACCTCGACGAGGACGGACAGGATGCAGCTCGCGGCGAGCGCGACGGCGTAGTGGACGGGGGCGATGAGCGAGTAGCGGTGGAAGTCGCTCGCGCTCTTCCGCCGCAAGGCGAACAGGACGACGCCGGCGAACAGGACGTACGTCAGGCCGCCCACGGACACCGAGGTCGCGAGCAGCATCGTGATGCTCCCGAGGAGACGCGGGCCGTCCTTGCCCCAGAGCGACCAGAACAGGACGTACGCGCACACCGGCAGCACGATCGGCACGGCGAGGCTCAGCTGGTAGTACCGGCGCAGGCTCATCGTCTCGGCGCTCCTCCTCCGTCCCGACCGCCTCCGAGGCTACGCGGCGGGCGGGGAGCTGCCCAGGTCTTTCGCGCAGTCGCCATGCGTGTCCGGTCGTGGGGGGCGATGGCGCATGGATCCCGGTGCGCGTCCGGGTCGCCGCGCCGCGTGGGCTGCCGGGGGCGGCCGCGGGTGGTGCACGCGAGCCGCCCGCGCCTCACCGCCCGAGCCGCGCCCGCGCGTCGATCACCTCCGGCAGGTCCGGGCAGCCCTCGCCCCAGCGGTCGAGGAAGGCCTCGAGGTCGGGCTCGCCGCCGCGGCCGAGGTCCTGCGCGAGGCGGCCGCGGCGGGAGAGCGCGCGCGTCCGCGTGAACGGGTGGCGCAGGGCCTCGAGACCGCTGCCCAGCAGCCCGTCCAGCACGGCGAGCGCGGCCTCGCGGTCGCCGCCGGCGAAGCACGCGCGCGCGAGGGCGTCGCGCAGCCAGGGGCCCACGCTGTCGCTCGCCGAGTACCAGTCCTCCATGAGCCGCGCGCCCGGCTCGCCGAGCCCCGCGCCGACGTGCGGAGCCAGCAGCGCCCGCGCCGTCGCCGCGTCGCCGCGTGCGAGCGCGAGCTCGGCCCGCGCGCCGTCGGCGTAGAGGTCCACGGTCGGCGGCAGGCCCGCCTCCTCGAGCCGCGCGAGCGTCGCGAGGTGCCGCCGCGCCGCCGCGAGGTCGCCGACGCGCACGGCCACGCGCACCGCCGCGAGCAGGCAGCGCGGGCTCTCCGGCTGGTACCCCAGCGCCTCGTCGACGAGCGCCGTGGCGGCCGCCGGCTCGCCGCGCAGCAGGTGCAGCTCCGCGAGGCGGTGGCGCGCGGCGTTGCGCGTGCTCGTGATGTAGCCGTCCTCGGTGGGGGGCTCGGGCACGACGACCCCCGCGGCCCGCCGGAACAGCTCCGCGGCCTCGTCGAGGCGCCCGGCCTCCGCCTTCGCCACGCCGCGCAGGTCGAGCTCGAGCACGCGGTACGTGCCGTGCACCCCGTCGAGCTCGGCGACGAGCGCGTCGACCTCCGCGTCGACGACCCGCCGCACCTCCGCCGACGCCCCCCACGGCCGCAGCAGCCCGGTCTGCAGGACGTCGCCCAGCGACTCCGCGGCGCGCGCCGGGTCGCCCTCCCAGAGCGCGAGCATGCCGCGCAGCGCGGGCAGGTTCTCCGGCTCGCGACGCCCCATCTCGTCGAGCAGACCGCGCGCCTCCTCGTGACGGCCCAGCCGCAGCAACGCGTTGAGCAGGTGGTCGTAGAGCGGCGCGTGCTCCGGTTCGAGCGCGTAGAGACGTCGGTAGGTCGCGAGCGCCTCGCGGGCGTCCGCGCGCGTCGCCGAGTGCGTGTACGCCTCGCCGACGAGGAAGAGCGCCTCGCGGTTGTCGGGGTCCCGCTCGAGGATCGAAAGCAGCCCGGGCAGCGCCGCCGCCTGCCGGTCGGCCGCGTAGAGGTCCGTGACGTCCATGAGCGCGCGCACGTCGTCGGGCAGCTTGTCGCGGAACGCCCGCGCGCGCTCGATGGCCAGCGCCGTGGGCTCCGCGTCCCCGGTCCACGTGAGCGTCAGCGCCAGCCGGAAGTGCGCGAGAGCGAACGCCGGGTCGCGCAGCGTCGCCTCCTCGAACGCGCGCGCCGCCTCGTCGAAGCTCCCGCGGTCGAGCGCCTGCTGCCCGCGCACGTACGCGCGGTACGCCTCGACGGAGGACGTGAGCTGCGCCGTGAGCGCGCGCCGCTCGTCCGGGCTCAGGTCGTCGGCGCCGAGCGTCTGCCGCACCTGCCGGCCCAGCTCCATGGCGAGCTCGAAGACGTCGTGCTCGCCCTCGAACGGGAAGAACGCGTGGCCGCCGCCCACGACGCGGCCCGTCGCGACGTCCTGGATCTCGACGCTCGCGTGCGGTCGGCCGTCGATCTCCTCGAGGCGCGCGACGGCGAGCGTCCCGAGGTCCGCGGCGCGCGCGACGGCGCCGAGCCGGTCGCGGGGGACGTGTCCGTCCGCGAGGCCCTCGCGACGGGCGACGTCCGAGAGCCGCTGCTGGCTCAGCACGTCGAGCTCGCGGCCCGCGGCGAGCTCCGCGGTGAGCAGCCGCGCGAGCATGTCCGGCAGCGGGTCGTCGGGCGCGGCGTCCGGACGCTCGTCGAAGCAGACGACCGCGGTGCGCGCCGCCGTCGTCGGCGAGGCGTCGCCCGACGAGGCGGGGCCGCCGATCGCGAACCACGCGAGGACGCCCACGACGAGCAGCGAGAGCACGCCGGCGAGCGGTCGCGCGAGCGTCCCGGCGCGCGCGTCGACCTCGCGCTCCAGGTCGACGAGCGCGCGGTGCACCTCGCGCATCGACGGACGTGCGGCGGGCTCCTTGCGGAGGCACGCGTCCACGAGGCGCGCGAGCGCCGGGTCGAGGTCGGGGCGCAGCCGCCGCAGGTCGGGTGCGTCGGCGCGCACGACGGCGTCGAGCACCGCCGCGGCGTCGCGCCCGCGGAAAGGCGGGCGCCCGGTCGCCAGCTCGAACAGGAGGCAGCCCAGCGAGAAGACGTCCGACGGCGGCCCGACCTCGCGCCCCGCGGCCTGCTCGGGCGACATCGCGGTGGGCGTGCCCTCGATGGAGCCGGCGGGCGCGGGCTGCGTGCCGGGCGGCGCGTCGTCGTCGGGCGGCGGGTGTCCGGCATCGACGTGCCCGGCGCGCGTCGCGTCCGCGTCCGGCGCGCTCCGCCTCGCGGGCGTCTGCGTCGCGAGCCCGAAGTCCACGAGCTTCACGACGCCCTCGGGCGTCACGAGCACGTTCGAGGTCTTGACGTCCCGGTGCACGACGCCGCGCTCGTGTGCGAACGTGAGCGCCTCGGCGACCGGGTGCGCGAGCCGCACGATCCCCGGCGCGTCGAGCGGGCGACCGTCCGGCGCGTCGCGCCGCAGCGCGCGCAGCGTCTTCCCCGGCACGGCCTCCTGCGCGATGACGTCGCGCCCGTCCACCTCGCCGATCTCGTAGATCGTCGCGATGTGCGGGTGGCCCAGCCCCGCCGCGGCCCGCGCCTCGCGCAGCAGCCGCGCGCGCGCCTCGGGGTGCGACGCGAGCGCCGCCGGCAGGAGCTTGAGCGCGACGTCCCGCTCGAGGAGCGGGTCGTGCGCGAGGAGCACCTCGCCCATCCCGCCGCGGCCCAGCGAGCGCAGGACGCGGAAGCGGCCGAGCGTCGTGCCGGACGCCGGCGGCGGGGGGAGGTCGCCGTCCGGGACCGTCGACGTCTCGCCGAGGGACGGGAGCGTCGGATCGCGCAACCCCTCCTCCTCGTGCGCGGCGAGCAGCGACTCGACCTCGCGACGCAGGTCGGCATCGCCGTGCGTCGCGCGCTCGAGGAAGGCCGCGCGTCGCTCGACGGGCAGCTCGACCGCCTCGAGGAAGACGTCCTTCACCCGCTCCCAGGCCGCGTGCCGCCCGGGCCCGACGCCGCGCGCGGCGTCCGAGGGGTCCTCGTCTCCGGGGTCGCCGGGCTCTCCGGGGCGCTGGCTCACCGCCCGAGCATACACCGGTGCGCGGCGCCGTCCTGTTGCACCCCGGGCGACGCGGCCGGACGATGACGCGAGAGCCATGACCGACCGCCCCGATCCTCCCGACGGCGACGACGCGCCGCCCCGCGACGACGAGCTCACGCGCGTCCTCAACGGGATGGGGCGCGACGAGACGCCGAGCGACGTCCTGCTCCCGCTCGTCTACCAGGAGCTCCGGCGCATGGCCCACGCGCGCATGCAGGCGGAGGCCGAGGACCACACGCTCCAGGCGACGGCCCTCGTGCACGAGGCGTTCCTGCGCCTGACCGGCGGCGCGGACACGAGCTGGGAGAACCGCGCGCACTTCTTCGGCGCGGCGGCGCGGGCCATGCAGCGGGTGCTCGTCGACCACGCGCGCGCGCGGAACCGCGAGAAGCGGCCGGGCCGTCGCAACCGCCTGCCGCTCAACGTCGTCGACCTGGCGGTGGAGGCCGACCTCGAGGACGTGCTCGCGGTGGAGCAGGCCGTCGAGCGTCTCGAGGCGCAGGACCGTCGCCTGGCCGAGATCGTCCGCCTGCGCTTCTACGCGGGGCTCGGCGTCGCCGAGACGGGCGACGTCCTCGGCATCTCGGAGCGCACGGTGCGCCGCGAGTGGACGGTCGCGCGGGCGTGGCTCGTGCGCGAGCTGGGGGACTGAGGGGGGCGGGCGAGCGCCCGGAGCGACGGCGCGGAGGGTCATGTCCGGTCCCGCGGACCGGTCGCGCATGTCATCGTAGGATGGATCGACGAACCCGGCGGACCGCGGGATCCACCGGAACCGGCGCGAGAGGACGAGGAGCTCCGGTTTGATGACCAGAAGCCGAGCGCAGTGCGTCGGGTTCAGCGTCGCCTTGTCGATCGGTCTCGGCGCCCTCGCCCCCGCGCTCGCGCAAGCCGACCGGCCCCGCGCGACCGAGCTCGTCCTCGACAGCGGCCGCACGCTGACGATCGACGGGGCGTTCGCCGAGGTCGACGCGCTCTGGGACGACACGGCGCTGGTGTTCCGCGACGACGACGAGCTGCGCGTCCTCGACGGCGGGGCCGGCGAGCCGCGCACCTTCGCGCGCTACCCGCGCAAGGCGTGGTACGGCATGACCGCGCCCGTCCTGTCCGGCGACCGCCGCACGTACTTCACGTGGATCCTCGAGGACCTCGTCGCGTTCGACACGGTCACCGGAGACCGCCGACGCGTGCACCGCTTCCCGACGCACCTCGCCGGCCTGGACCGCAGTCACCCGGACCCGCGTCCCGTGTGGCGCGACGCGGGGCCGGTCGAGGACGTGGCGCACGACGCGCTGCTCTGCCTCGTCCAGGAGGAGCGCAACGAGGCCGTCGCGTCCTGGCAACGCCGGGACGATCGCCGAGGCGAGCACTGGCTGCTGTCGATCCCGGCGGACGGCGGCGACGCCACCGTCGCGTGCGGCGGCCGGACGTACCCCGGGCGAGCCGTGAGCTGGGACGTCTCGCGGCGACGCGGCGAGCTCTACGTCCTCGTGCAGGACCACAAGACGCGCGAGCGGTCGATCGTCGTGCGCAGCCTGGAGGACGGTCGTTCGGTCGGCGCCGTCGACGTCCCCGCCGAAGGGTGCTGGGAGATCGCGCTCTCGCCGGATGAAGACCGCGTGCTCCTGATGCGCGGGGACCGCCCCGGGGCCACCGGGCTCTACGGCGGCTTCGTGCTGCACGACCTCGCGACGGGCGAGCGGCGGGACGGCCCGCCGCGTGGACGCGAGTGCGCGTGGTCGCCCGACGGCGGGACCGTCGCGTACCTGGAGGGATGGAGCCTCCGCCTCTTCGACGTCCGGAGCGGGGAGTCCCGGACGCTCGTGCACGGCGAGCCGTGGAGGGAGGGCGATGCCCGACCAACCTACTGGACCGGGCCGCGCTGGTCCGACGACGGCAGGCGCCTCGCCGTGTGCGTCGGGGGCGAGGGTCGTTCCGCGCACGTCCTCGGCTTCGACCACCCGACGCTCCTGCTGGACCTGGAACGCGAGGAGTTCCTCGTGCTCTCGGCCTACGCCCAGGAGATCACGTGGTCGCCGATCCCGGAGCCGTTCGGTGAGGCGGTGCGTTAGGTGAACAGAGTCGCGGGGCGGAGTTCGTCGGCGACCGGCGATCCGCCGTGAACGCGGTCGGGAAGATCGGGCGCCTCGGGTCGTCGAAGCCACCCGGTCGACGATGATCGGGACCCGTGCGGAAGAGGAGGTGACCGTGCCGTCGCAAGAGAGTCGGTTCGTCCGGGTGACGTTCGGGGCGTTCGTGCTCGCCGCACTCGTCGCCGGCGGGCTCATGCTGGTCGTCGTCTGGGGCGACGAGCCCGGCGCGCTGCTCCTCAGGACGTTGGGCACGTGCTTCGCCGTCATGGTCGTCACGGGCGCACTCCTCAGCGGTCACCGCGCGGCCTTCCCTCCGCGCGGGGAGTGAGGGCGCTCCCTCCCCAGCTCGGGGCGCACTCGACGGAGCCCGCCCCGACTGGCGCCCCCGGCCGCCTCCCTGGCACGATCGGGGCGTCGTTCGCGCTGACGAGCAGGAGTCCCCGCCGGAGAGCCGTCATGTCCGCATCGCGTCCGCTCGCGTCCCTCGTCGTCGGCCTGTTCGGCGCGCTCGTCCTCGGGGCCTGCGCGGCGTCCGCGCCCGGCGGCGACCACGACCTCGTCGCGCCCCGCGCGTCCGTCGACGCGTCGGCCGGGGGCTCCGGCTCCGACGCCGGCGGCTCGTCGGCCGCTCCCGTCGCCGCGCCGACGCCGACGCGCGCGGCCCGCGCCACGACGCTCGACCCCGCGACCGCCTCGCGCACCGCGCACCTCGACGGATCAGCCATCCGCTTCCTCGACACCGGCGGCGACGCGCGCGAGGCGCTCGTGCTCGTCCACGGGTGGGGGGGCGCCACCGCCGCGTGGGCGCACCAGTTTCCCGCGTGGGCGGACATGGGGCGCGTGGTCGTCGTCGACCTCATCGGTCACGGCGCGAGCGACGCGCCGGTGGTCGACTACAGCTTCGAGCGCATGGCCGACTCCGTGCTCGCCGCGATGGACGCGGCCGGCGTCGAGCGCGCCGTGCTCGTCGGCCACAGCAACGGCGTGCCCGTCGTCATGGACCTCGCGCACCGGCGGCCCGGGCGCGTGCTCGCGGTCGTCGCGCTCGACGGCACGCTGCGTCCGGTCTTCACGCGCGAGGCCTTCGACGCGATGTTCGGCGTGTTCCGCGGGCCGGCGTGGCGGGAGGCGCTGGCCGGCATGATCGAGGCGATGCCCGCGCCCGGCCTCTCGGACGAGGACCGCGCGGCCATCCGCGACATGGCGCTCGCGACGCCGCAGCACGTGCTCGTGTCGGCCGCCGAGGCGTCGCTCGCCGACGGCGCGTTCCACGAGCCGGACCTCGACGTCCCGCTGCTCCTGCTGCTCGCCGCGCAGCCGACCTGGACCGACGAGTACGAGGCCTGGGTCCGGGAGCGCGTGCCGCACGTGGAGTACGTCGTGTGGACGGACATCGGCCACTACATCCAGTTCGAGCGGCCCGACGCGTTCCACGACCTCGTGCGCGGGTTCCTCGCGCGCCACGAGCTGCTCGACGCGCGGTAGGCGCGGGGCGCCGCGCGGACGGCGGACGCGACGCGGAGCGCGCGGCCGGCGCGCGGGGCTCGACGTGACGCGCGCGCCGGCGTCGCGGCGCCGCGCTCCCGCGCCGTCAGGACGCGCGGTGGAAGAGCTTGAGCCGCAGGAGCTGGTCGATGAGGCCGGCCTTGCGCAGCGACGGGTCGGAGCCCGCGAGCAGCCGCTGCTCGCCCGAGTCCATGCGGACGAGGATGAGGCCGTCGGGCCGCGCCTCGACGACCTGGCCGTGCTCGTCGAGCTCGAACGCGGTGAAGTCGCCGCCCGAGGACGGCCGCACGTTGCGGGCGCCGGGAGGCGGCACCGCCGCGCTCAGGTGGCGCGTGTAGACGATGCGGTCGGAGACCTGGAGTGCGGACATGGTTCCGAGGTCGTGGGGATGGCGGAGGGGTCGCCCGTGGCGGGAACCCTCATGACGTGGATTGAAGCCCGTCCTGACGAGGGGAGGGTTCGGATCGAATGAGGAGTCGGGGAGGTTCGGGCTGCAGCCGCGGTCTCTCGCGCAGCCGGAGTCGGTCCCGGGGCCGGAGCCGACTGCGGCTCCGGCGGCGTCCTCCGGCACCGGCTCCGTCGCGGCCACGGTATCGTGGGGTCACCGGGTGGTGGGGGCCGCGGCTCCCGGCGTCCGGGTTCCCCTCCCCGGAACTCCGTCCATGCGTGCCGTCCCGATCCTCGTCCTCGGCCCGCTGATCGCCGGGGTGCTGTCCTCCTCGTGCGGGACGCGGGAGGACGCCTCGTCCCCCGAGGAGGCCCTCGCCGAGGTCCGCGCGCTCGTGGCGGAACTCGAGGAGGCCTGGCGCGGCCTGTTCCCCGCTCCCGCGGGCGCGCCCGAGCGCGATGTCGCGCCGGACGCGATGGGCCGTTTCCGGGAGCTCCGGAGCCGGAGCGGCGCGCGTCTCGCGGAGCTCGCCGAGGCGCACCCCGGCACGGACGCGGCCCTCGAGGCCTGGCTCACCGACGCGGGCCTCCCCGGCCAGGACCCCGCGCACCTGCGGACGGCGCTCGACGCGCTGACCCGCGACTTCGCCGCGCGCGACGAGCTCGCCACGCTCGCGACCGGGCTCCGCGGCGTCCCCTACCCGGGGGTCGCCGACGCGCTGCGGGCGTGGTGCGCGGCTGCCGCCGGCGACGAGGCCGAGGCGAACCTCGCCTACTCTCTCGCGCGGCACCTCGTGCAGTTCGCGGGCTTCGCGCGGGACCGCGCGCTCGTCCCGCCCGACGAGCTCGAGGCGTCCGGCGGCGACGGCGCGGCCGGCGCGCTCGACGCCGCCCTCGCGGCCGTCGACCCGGAGGCGCTCGAGGCGGAGGCCGCGTCCCTGTTCGAGGAGGTCGTGACCCGCTGGCCCGACGTGCGCGAGCGCCCGGCGCCGCAGATGGCGCTCCTCGACGTCGCCGTGGGCCCGGAGGCGGAGCTCGGCGAGCTGGCGGCGATCGACCTCCGGGAGCTGCACACGCGCTGGCCCGGCGACGTCGCGCCCGACCTCGAGGGCGTCGACACGGAGGGCGGGACGCTGCGCCTCGGCGAGCTGCGCGGCCGCGTCGTCGTGCTCGGCATCGGCCCCGGGGCGCGGGCCTTCGCCGACGGTCTCCCCTGGTCGTTCGCCGGAGAGCCGGTGGCGTTCGTCGCCGTCGAGTCGCCCGAGACCACCGAGCTGCTGGGGGGATCCGAAGACTGGCGCATCGTGCGCGACGAGCACGGGCGGATCGCGAGGGAGTGGAACGCCGGCGCGCGCATCCAGGCCGTGTGGATCCTCGACGCGCGCGGCGTCATCCGCTTCCGTCCCACGCACCCGGACTTCGTGCCGCTCGCGGTCGAGCGCCTGCTCGAGGAGGGGCTCGATCTCGACGCGGGCGCGGCGGAGCCGGGAGAGCGCTAGCGCCCCGCGAGAGGGGCGGCGGCCGGGAGTGAGACCGGCCGCCGCCCGCAGGGAGTCCTCGCAGGCAGGCGTCCGGCGGCGGTCGGGCGGACCGTGCGAGAGTGTGCTCCGCCGGACGCGAGCCGCGCCCCCGAACCGGACCCGCCTCCGGGGGTTGCGGCATCGGACCGGATCCCGGTCCGGGTCCGACCCCGACACGTCTCCGCCCCGGCCACCGCCCGGCTCCGGACCCACCCCCGTCCCCGCCCCTAAGTCACCCGCGCCCGCCCGATCAGGGGCCACGCGAGGAGCGACACCGCGGCCATCGCCACCCACGCGGCGGCGTAGCTCGCGGACGTCGCGCCCCCGGCCGGCATCGCGGCGATCCGGCCCGCGCTCCACACGGCGCCCATCTCGCAGAGGTTCGTGACGCCCATGAAGGCGCTGAACTGGGTGGCGGCGGCGGCGGGCGCGCAGAGGTCCATGAAGAGGGCGTAGGTGGCGGCGGTGAGCAGCCCGAGCGCGAGATAGACGCCGACGAGCACGACGAGCACGACGGTGGGGGGCGCGCCGGCGAGCACGGCGAGCGCGAGGGCGAGGACGCCCGCGGTGACGACGCCGAGCGCGCGCCGGGCGGCGTCGCGGCGATCGTGCCGGTCGGACCAGGCGCCGCCGAGGAGCGCGCCGACGGCCATGGCGACGACGATCGGCAGCGCGAAGACGTCGCCGACCTCGGCCTTGGTGAACCCCACGTCGACGAGCAGCGCGTGCGCCGTGCCGCCGACGGCCTCGAAGCCCGCGCCGCCGAGGAGCGCGACGAGGAGTCCGGCACGCACGCCGCGCGAGCGCACGAGCGCGGCGAGCGCGCCGCGCAGGCGTCGCCACCGTTCGCGCGGTCCGACGGCGGCGGTGTCGTCGTCGGGCGCGGGGCCGGCGAAGGCGAGGAGCACGCCGGACGCGAGGCAGCAGCCGACGAGCGCGAGCACGACGCCCTCGAGCCCGATCCACTCCTCGGCGCGCAGCGAGAGGCCGCCGAAGAGGCCGCGGCCGGCGAGCATGCCGACCTGCATCCAGCCGTTCGCGGCGCCGCGTTCGTGCTCGGGGAGGACGCGCAGCGCGAAGCCGTCGACGGCGACGTCCTGCGTGGCGGCGCAGACCGCGTGCGCGAGGAGCAGCGGGGTGAGGACGGCGAGGTCGGACGCGTCGGCGCCGAGCGCGAGCGGCAGGAGCGCGAGCGCCATGCCGACCTGCGCCGCGAGCACCCACGCGCGCAGGCCCCAGCGCCGGCCGCGGAGCGCGTCGACGGCCGGCGCCCACAGCCACTTGAACGCCCACGGCAGGCCGAGCATCGCGGTGAGCGCGGTGCTCTCGTCGAGCGGCACGCCGGCCTCGCGCAACCGCGTCGGCAGCGCCCACCACAGCCAGCCGATGGGCGCGCCCTCGGAGAAGTAGAGCGCGGCGAGCAGCACCCGCCGCCCGCCGCGCGTCGACGACAGCCCGCCGCGTGCGCCCGGCGCGCGAGGTCCAGCCGTCACGCCGCCCCCGATCCCGCGACCCGCTCCCGAAGGCGCTCCCCGATCCGGCCTCCGGGTCCGGCACCCGCTTCCCGATCCGGCTTCCGGGTCCGGCTTCCCGATTCCTGATCCGGATTCCCGCTTCCCGCTTCCGGATTCCGGATCCCGCATCCGGAACCGGCACCCGTTCCCGACGCGCCGCGGCCCCGTTCCCGGACCCGGACCCGGACCCGGATCCGTCCCGTCAGCACTCGACGGTGCCCTCGTCGCGGTCGACGTAGCGGACGGCGTAGATCTCGTTCATGCGGTCGGTCCACGGCCGCACGGTGCCCGACATGCGATTGCGGCGCAGGAGCTCGAGGTCGACGTCGTGGACGACGACGGTCTCGATGTTGGGCATGGACTCGCTCGCGACGGCGTCGCGCGCGAACGGGAAGTCGGCGGGGGTGAAGATGCCGCACTGGGAGTAGTGGAGGTCGGCGTTGTCGACGTTGGGGATGAGCCCCGCGCAGCCGGCGATGGCGGTGTAGAGCTGGTTCTCGATGGCGCGGGCCTGGGCGCAGTGGCGCACGCGGAGGTAGCTGTACCGCTCGTCGGTGTTGAAGGGCACGAAGACGATCTTGGCGCCCTTGGCCGTGGCGACGCGCGCGAGCTCGGGGAACTCGACGTCGTAGCAGATGAGGATGCAGATCTTGCCGCGGTCGGTGTCGAAGACCTCGACGTGCTTGCCGGGGTTCACGCCCCACCACTTCTTCTCGTTGGGGGTGATGTGCAGCTTGTACTGCTTGCCGATCGTGCCGTCGCGTCGGAACAGGTACGAGATGTTGTAGAGCTGGCCGTCCTCGATGGTGAACTGCGAGCCGCCGACGATGTTCACGTTGAACGACACGGCCATGTCGGTGAAGAGCTCGAGGTACCGCTCGGTGAACTCGGCGAGCTTGCGCGCGGCGACGGAGGGCGCGGGCGCCTCGACGATGGACAGGAGCTGCGTCGTGAAGAGCTCGGGGAACACGACGAAGTCGCTCTTGTAGTCGCTCGCGAGGTCCACGAAGGTCTCGACCTGCGCGGCGAACTCCTCCCAGGAGGCGACGCGCCGCATGCGGTACTGCACGAGGCACAGACGCACCATGCTCACGAGGTGCGCGCGCCGGGCGCCTTCCTCGACGTGCTCGAGGTTGGCCCACTCGAGGAAGGTCGCGTAGCCGCGCGAGTCGTCGTCGCTGGGGAAGTAGTTCGCGATGAGGCGCACGAGGCGGAAGCCGTTGGCGAGCTGCGTCGTGAGCACCGGGTCGAAGATGTTCTTGTTGAGCACCTCGTCGACGTACTCGCGCGCGCTCAGCTCGTCGGCGTGCTTGTGGTAGTTGGGGATGCGCCCGCCGATGATGATGCGCCGGAGGTTCTTCTGGCGCGCGAGCTCCTTGCGCGCGTCGTAGAGGCGGCGCGCGAGCTTGAGGCCCCGGTACTCCGGGTCGACCATGATCTCGATGCCGTAGAGCGTGTCGCCCTCGGGGTCGTGGTTGCGGATGTAGCCGTTGTCCGCGATGACCTTCCAGTCGTGCCACTCCTCGTACTCGTCGAAGGTGACCATGAGGCTCGAGCTGCTCGCGACGAGCTCGCCGTCGAACTCCACGACGAGCTGCCCCTCGGGGAACATCGCGATCTGCGTCTCGATCTGGTCCTGCGCCCACGGCTGCATGCCGGGGAAGCACTTGAGCTGCATGGCGACGAGCGCGTCGTAGTCGGACACGCGCATGGGCCGCACCTGGATGTGGGTCTCGAACTCGCTGAGGTCGAGGGGCTGCTTGGTCTTGGGCATGGGAGTCGTCCCGGGGTGGCGCGCGGGAGTCTACGTCGCGGGTCGGCGCGCGCGGAGGGGCTGCTCGGGGTTTCCTGCGCGCGGCGGGCGGTGCGCCGGTGGGTCAGGAGTCGGCGGGGGGCGCGGCGGCGGGCGCCGGGCGGGGCGTGCCGTCCGTGCCGCGGGCCGGCGCGAGGCGCGCGAAGTAGGCCTCGAGCTCCTCGTCGCCGAGCGTCTCGACCTCGAGCAGGCGGACGGCCGCCTCCTCGAGCAGCGCGCGGTTGGAGCGGAGCACCTCGAGCGCCTGGCGCCAGGCCCCGTCGAGCAGGCGCTTGACCGCCTGGTCGATGCCGCGCGCCGTCTCCTCGCTGTACTCGCGTTTCTGCCAGATGCCGTCGACGCCGGGGCGCGGCTCGCTGTCCCACACCCCGCGGCCGAGCTCGGGGACCATCCCGAAGCGGGTCGCCATGTTGCGCGCGAGGTCGGTCGCCTTGGCGAGGTCGTCGGAGGCGCCCGTCGAGATGCGCCCGAAGACGAGCTCCTCCGCCGCGCGGCCGCCGAGCAGCACCGCCATGCGGTCGAGGATCTCGTCGCGCAGCATGAGGTAGCGGTCCTCGGTGGGGCGCTGGATCGTGTAGCCGAGCGCCGAGATGCCGCGCGGGATGATGGACACCTTGTGCACGCGGTCCGTCGTCGCGAGCGAGGCGGCGACGAACGCGTGGCCCATCTCGTGGTGCGCCACGATCTCGCGCTCGAGCTTGTTGAGCAGACGGTTGCGCTTCTCGAGGCCGGCGATGATGCGCTCGATGGCGACGTTGAAGTCGTCCATGGTGATCGCCTCGGCGTCGCGGCGCGTCGCGGCGAGCGCGGCCTCGTTCACGAGGTTGGCGAGGTCGGCGCCCGTGAAGCCCGGCGTGAGCGCGGCGACGGCGTCGGCGTCGACGTCCTCCGCGAGCACGACGCCCGCCATGTGCACGGTGAGGATCGCGGCGCGTCCGTTCTTGTCGGGCCGGTCCACGAGGACCTGCCGGTCGAAGCGGCCCGCGCGGAGCAGCGCCGGGTCGAGGATCTCCGGGCGGTTCGTCGCGGCGAGCAGCACGATGCCCGTGCTCGGGTCGAAGCCGTCGAGCTCGACGAGGAGCTGGTTGAGCGTCTGCTCCTTCTCGTCGTGGCCGCCCGTGCCCGGGTACGCGCCGCGCGCGCGGCCGATCGCGTCGAGCTCGTCGATGAAGATGATGCACGGCGCGCGCTTGCGGGCCTGCTCGAAGAGATCGCGCACGCGGGACGCGCCCACGCCGACGAACATCTCGACGAACTCGCTGCCGCTGATCGAGAAGAACGGCACGCCCGCCTCGCCGGCCACCGCGCGCGCGAGGAGCGTCTTGCCCGTGCCCGGCGGCCCGACGAGCAGGCTGCCCTTGGGCATGCGCGCGCCGAGCCGCCCGTGGCTCGCCGGGTCGCGCAGGAAGGTCACGATCTCCTGGAGCTCGGCCTTCGCCTCCTCGACGCCGGCGACGTCCGCGAAGGTCGTCTTCGTGTCCGTCTCGACGTAGACCTTCGCGCGGCTCTTGCCGACCGACAGCAGCCCCGACCCGATGCCGCCGCCGGCGCGCTTCTTGGTCATCCAGCTCAGGAACCAGAGGAAGAGCGCGAGCGGGAGGACCCACGAGAGGAGCAGCGGGAGGAAGGTGCTCTCCTCCTGGCCGGTGAACTCGACGCCGTGCTCCTCGAGGCGCTCCGCGAGCTCCGGGTCGACGCGCGTCGTGCGGAAGCGCGTCTTGCCGTCGAGCGGCTCCTTCAGCTGGCCGGAGACCTCGTTGCCGCGGACGACGACCTCCTCGACCTGGTCCGCGTCGAGCAGCTCCTGGAAGCGGCTGTACGGCACGACGGCCACGTGCGCGGACTGGTCCCACATGTCGCGCAGGAGCATGACCGCGAGCACGACCATGACGATGTGCAGGAGGCTGAAGCGCGGGCGCGGGCCGCCCGGCTTGCCGTCGGGGGACGCGCCGTCCCCGTCGTCCGCGTGCTTCGGCTCGTGGGTGGGGCGCTCTCTCGTGGGCCTTTCATCCATGCGCCCAGGATGCCATGCGGCCGCCCCGCGGCGCACGTCGGGCGGGGCCGGCGCCGCCGCCCGCGCCCCGCACTCCGCCTGCCGCGCCCCCGCCCTGCGACCCGTTGCAACGACGGCCGTCCGCCGGGCACCATCGACGCTCCATGGAATTCCAGGACTACTACGAGGTGCTGGGCGTCCCGCGGACCGCGTCGCAGGACGAGATCCGCAAGGCCTACCGCAAGCTCGCGCTCAAGTGGCATCCGGACCGCCACAAGGGCGACGAGCGCGAGGCCGCCGAGGCGCGCTTCAAGCGCATCAGCGAGGCGCACGAGGTGCTCTCCGACGAGGAGACGCGGAAGAAGTACGACCGCTTCGGCGAGGACTGGAAGCACGGGCAGGAGTTCACGCCGCCGCCGGGCGGCGGGGGCGCGCGGCAGATGACGCCCGAGGAGTTCGAGCGGATGTTCGGCGCGCAGGGCGGCGGCGGCTTCTCCGAGTTCTTCACGCGCAACTTCGGCGAGGACTTCGGACGCGCGTTCTCGGGCGGCGGACGGCGCGCGCGCCACCCGCGCTACCGGCACCGCGGCGCGGACGTGCGCGCCGAGCTGCCGCTGGGCCTCGGCGACGCGCTGCGCGGCGGCAAGCGGAGCTTCACGATCCCCGCGCTCGTGTCGTGCCCGCGCTGCGGCGGCGTCGGCTCGGTGGGCAGCCACGTGTGCCCGACCTGCGTCGGCGTCGGCACGATCCGTCAGGACCGCTCGGTGGACGTCACCGTCCCCAAGGACGTGCGCGACGGCATGACGCTGCGGCTCGCGGGCCTCGGCGAGCCCGGCGACGCGGGACCCGACGGCGCCGGCGAGGCGGGCGACCTCCTGCTCACGATCCGGCTCGAGTCCGACAGGACGCACCGGCTCGTCGGCCGCGACGTCGAGGTCGACCTGCCCGTCGCGCCGTGGGAGGCGGTGTTCGGCGCGAGCGTCGACGTCACGACGCCCGACGGGCGCGTCACGCTGAGCATCCCGGAGGGCACGAAGGCCGGCGCGCGCCTGCGCCTCCGCGGCAAGGGCCTCGCCGACGGGAAGGGCGGCCGCGGCGACCTGCTCGCCGTCGTGCGGCTCGCGCTGCCCGACACGCTCACCGACCGTCAGAAGGAGCTGCTCAAGGAGCTCGGCGCGGGCGGCGCGCGCGTCTCCGGCGGCGTGCGCCAGGGAGGCCCGGCATGACCGACACCCGCAACGGCGGACACTGGCTCACGCTCTCGGTCGTCGCGGAGTGCTACGCGGTCGAGCGCGCCTGGGTCGAGGAGGTCTACGACGCCGGGCTGCTCGGCGAGGGCCGGCAGGTCCGCGGCGAGCCGGCGATCCGCACGGTCATGCTCGAGCGCGTCGCGGTCATCCGGCGCATCCAGCTCCAGGTCGGGCTGGACCTCGCGGGCGTCGCGCTCCTGCTCGACGAGCTGGGGTAGACGGCGGACGCGCGGGCGGCCGAGGATCCGTCGGGCGCCGTGGCTGCCGCGGCGCACGGCTCAGGCCGACGCCACGAGCATGAGGACGAGCACCGCGAGGAGCGCGCACACGATCTCGGGGGAGCCGTCGTGGTCGCGGACGGGGCGGCAGCGCGGGAGGGGTGAGGCGGGTTGCATGGCGGGAGGCGCGGAGCGCGGAGAGGGAGGGACCCGACGCGCGGACGATGCCATCGGGACATGGCCGTTCCAGGGGGCTCCGGTGAATTTCCCGGGCGCCTCGCGGACGGTGTCCGCCTGACCTTCGACCGGCGGCGGGCCGCGACCTCAGACCGCGAGCAGCTCGTCCAGGATGTCCTGGAGCGCGCGGCGCTCGGCGGCGTTGTTCACGCGCAGGCCGTAGAGGTAGTGGAGCGCCTCGCGCTGCACGCGCGCGACGGTCACCGCGAGCGTGGGCGGCTCGCCCCGGCCCAGGTCGACCTCGACGTTGAGGAGCGTGCCCTCGGCGAACCAGTTGCGCGCCGCGCGCACGACGCGCACCGCGAAGCCCGTGGGCGAGACGTCGACGATGCGCCCCTGCGCGCTCTCCGACTCACCGCGGATGCTCACCATGAGGTTCACGGGCACGGGCTTCGTCGGCTGGCGCATGCCGCGCCGGCGCTGGCAGGGCGCCACGGCCGTCGGGGCCTCGAGCACGACCTTGGCCGCGCTCGGGCGGTCGCTGTACGCCTGCCAGTCGTGGATCGACGTGAGGAAGGTGTGCACCTGGCCGCCGTCGTCCGTGAAGAAGCCGCGCACCGCCGCGCCGTTGCGCACGATGCCGACGAAGTCGTCGGGCAGCGTGGCGGAGACCTGGGGGCGACCCGAGGAGTCCGTGCGCATGAACGAGCCGGCGCACTGCACGATCTCGCCGTTCACGAGGACCCACAGTTCGAGCGGGTGGCCGTGGTGGCAGGCGAGGTCGAGGGGAGGAGGCAGGACGTGGGTGGCACCCATGGGGTGGACCTCCGCGGTCGGTCGGTGGGGGCAGGGATCCCCTCTCCTCGGCCCATCCGGCCTCCGGAGTTGAGGCGCGTCCGGGGGACGGACGGCCGCCGGCCCGCCGCTCCGCGCGGATCCCGCGGCGCGGCGCTCCCGTCCGGGTCCGCGGCCGGCGGTCTCAGCGCGGCCGGATCGCCTCGAGGGCCGCCCGGATCTCCTCCTCCGGGACGTCCCGGCGCACGCCGACCTCGCCCGGCGCCGCGACGACGACGAGCACGTGGCCGCCCGCCCTCCTCTTCTTGTCGCGGCCCATCTCGGCGAGCACGGCGTCCGCCTCGACGGCGCGGGTCTCGGGGAGGCCCCACGTCCGGAGCTGCGCGCGCAGGACCTCCTCGAGCGGGCCGTCCGCTCGCCCGGCGCCGAGCCGCGCCGCGCAGAGCAGGCCGAGGCCCACCGCCTCGCCGTGGAGCAGGCCCGACGCCGCGGCCCCGGCGCGCGGCGCCGCCGCGAGGGCGAGCGCCTCGAGCGCGTGCCCGAAGGTGTGCCCGAGGTTGAGCAGGCGACGCTCGCCGCGGTCGAAGGGGTCGCGCTCCACGAGCACGCCCTTCGTCGCGAGGCAGCGGCGGATCACCGCGACCGTCGCGTCGCTCCCCGTGCGCACGGCTTCCTCGTCGAGGGCGCACGCGGCGTCCCACGCGTCGGGCCCGTCGAGCAGCGCCGTCTTGAGGACCTCCGCCATGCCCGCGGCGAGCTCGCGCCGGTCGAGGGTCGCGAGGCAGGTCGGGTCGACGAGCACCGCCGCCGGGTGGTGGAAGGTGCCGACGGTGTTCTTGCCGCCGCCGAGGTCCACCGCCGTCTTGCCGCCGAGCGCCGCGTCGACCTGGCCGACGAGCGTCGTCGGCACGGCGACCCAGTCGACGCCGCGCCGGTGGAGCGAGGCCGCGAAGCCGCCGAGGTCCGTGACGACGCCGCCGCCCACGGCGACGAGCTGCCCGTCGCGGTCGAGGCCCGCGGCGTCCATCGCGCGGAGCACCGCGCCGAGCGTCTCCCACGTCTTGCTCGCCTCGCCCGCGGGGACGACGTGCTGCGGCAGCTCGGACCAGCGGTACCCGGGCCGGTCGTGCCAGCCGCGCACGAGCAGGCGCGCGACGTTCTCGTCGGTGAGCAGGAAGCGCGCGGGCGCGGGCGGCAGCGCGTCGGGCAGCTCGTCGACGAGCCGCCGCCGCACGGTGATCGTCTCCGCGACGCCCTCCCGGCGGTCGTCGTTCATCCGGCGGGGGAGGGCGGGCCGCCGCCCGTCACGTCGTCCGCGCGCGGCAACGGGGCGGCGGTCCGCGCGTCCGACGACGCGCCGTCGTCGCCGCGCGCGTCCGCCGGACCCGCGTCGCCCTTCGGCGTCGCCTGCGCGCCGACGAGGCGCCGCTTGCGCGCGAGCCGGCTGCCGCGCGCGCGGGCCGCCGAGCGCCGCTCGCGCACGCTGCCGACGACGACGAGCCCCACGATGAGCGCGACGAGCCCCACGATGACGCGCACGAGCACGGGCGTGATCGCGTCGCCCGCGGGCGTGAAGGTCACGACCGAGCGCGCCGGCACGACCGCGACCATGCGCGGCCGGTTCGCCTTGTTCTCGAAGGACCAGCGCCGGAAGAAGATGCCGTCGACGTCGACGATGTCGCCCTCCGCGACGTCCGGCTTCTCGAGCGTCAGCACGAGCATGGTGCCCGCGTCGCCGGAGCGCGTGTCGGACACCCAGAGCTGCCACACGAAGGGCGTGCCGAGCGGGTTCTCGCCGCGCACGCCGAGCGGCGCCTGCTTCATGTAGAGGAGCACGCCCGTGAGCGCGACGGACCGCCCGCGCCAGTAGTCGGGGTTGTTCAGCAGGAGGTGCGGCTGCGTCTCCTCGGGCGGCTCGCGCTCCGGGTCGGCGGTCACGTCGGCGGTGTTCGCGACGTAGCTCAGCAGCTCGTAGAAGGCGAGGCTGTCGAGCGGGCGGCTCGCCTGCGCGAGGTCGCGGTCGTGCACGTCGTCGAAGACGCCGCGCGGGAGCGACGTCACCGGGTCGATGCGCCAGGCCGACGCGAGCAGCTCCTCGCCGACGAGCAGCGGCGCGGTGAGCAGCGTGCCGTCGGGCTGGAGCGCGTCGTACTGCTTGAGGAAGAAGCCCTGCACGCGGACGACGTCGCCGACCTCGACGTTCCACGGCTCGACGAGCACCTGGAACGCCCACGGCCGGTCGTCGTCGTCGCGGAGCTGGCCGCGGTAGTGCACGAGCCGGTCGACCTCGTCGGCCTCGAGCCACTCGAGCCGGCCGAGCACGCTGAACGGCGTGCCGCGGTGGTTGCCCGGCGCGTGCTCGAGCTCGTCCCAGTCGCCGGTGCGCAGGCCGAGCTGCTCGAGGTCGCCGTACGCGAGCTTGCCGGCCTCCTCGAGCAGGTGGACCTGCGCGGGGCGCTCGAGGTACGCGCGCTCGGCGGGCGTGCCGTCCTTCACGCGCGCGAGGATCGCGGGGTCGATCTCGGCGGCGGGCGGCAGCGGGTCGGCGGGCGTGTCCGTGTCGTCGATCGTCGCGACGGAGGACACGGGCCGCGGCGCGTCGGGCGAGAGCACCTTCCACGCGATCCACACGAGCGCGATCGCGAAGAGGTACACGACGATGCGCCGCTTGAACTGCTTCTCGACCTCGGAGGGGCGCTTGCCCGTCGCGGCCCGGCCGATGCGCGCGCGGTCCATCAGGCGGTGACGGGTTCGGCGGCCTCCACGAGCGCGGCGAAGAGCGCGCGCATGGTCGCGACCTCCTGCATGCGCTCGGGGTGCCACTGGACCGCGAGCAGGAAGCGTCGCCCGGGCGCCTCGTACGCCTCGACGACCTCGTCGTCGCTCCAGGCCGTCGCCTCGAAGCCGTCGCCGAGGCGGCCGACGCCCTGGTGGTGCGCCGTGTTCACCTCGAAGCGCGCGCCGAGCAGGCGCGCCGTGCGCGTGCCGTCGGCGGCGCGCACGGCATGCCGCGGGCCGTCGACGCCCACCGTGTGGTCGAGCACGTGCTCGCCGAGGTCGGGCAGGTGCTGGACCACCGTGCCGCCCGCGACGACGGCGAGCGTCTGCATGCCGCCGCAGATCGCGAGGCACGGGAGGTCGCGCGCGAGGACGGCGCGGCACATGGCGAGCTCCGTCGCCTGGCGTGCCGGGTGCATGAGCACGGCCTTGCTGTGCAGCGGCTCGTCCCAGAGCGCGCTGTCGAGGTCCTCGCTGCCCGTGAGGACCACGCCGTCGAGGCGGTCGAGGAGCGGCGCGAGCTCCGCGTCGTCCTCGCCGGGGGAGCGCCCGGCGACGAAGGGCAGGGCCACGGGGACCGCGCCGGCGTCGTGGAGGGCTCGCACGTAGGGCGGCCGCACGACGGGCCGGCCGTCGTCCTCCGCGCTGCAGGTCACGCCGATGAAGGGCCGCATGGTGCGGGATTATAGTGACGCGGATGCCGTCCGTGACACCCGCGCCGCGCCCCTTCGCCGCCTTCGACGGCCTGCTCGACCTCGAGAAGAGCCGGACCTTCCACGCGGGGCGGCGCGCGCTGGGGCTCGGGTGCATGGAGGCGCTCGTCGCGGCGCTCGAGGCGGGCGGGGCGATCCCGGCGTGGCCGGCGCTCTGCGTGCACGTCGCGGGCAGCGAGGGCAAGACGAGCGTCACGGAGCGGCTCGCCGCCGGGCTCTCCGCGACGGGGCGGCGCACGGGCGCCTACACCTCGCCGCACCTGCGCGACCCGGCCGAGCGCATGCGCGTCGACGGCGCGCTGCCCGACGACGACGGCGTGCGTCCCGCGGTGGCGGCGGTGCTCGACGCGGCGCGCCGCGCGGGCGAGGAGCCGAGCTGGTTCGAGGCGGTCACCGCGACGGCCGCGACGCTGTTCGCGCAGCAGCGGCTCGACGCCGCCGTGTGGGAGACGGGCCTCGGCGGGCGGCTCGACGCGACGCGCGTGCTGCCCGCGCAGCTCTGCGTCATCACGACGATCAGCCTCGAGCACACGGCCGTGCTGGGCGACACGCTCGAGGCCGTCGCGCGCGAGAAGGCGGGCATCCTGCGGCCGGGCGCGCCCGTGGTCGTGGGGGAGGGCGTGCCTGCGGCCGCGCGCGACGTGATCCTCGCGGAGGCGGAGCGGCTCGGCTGCCCGGCGCGGGTCGTCGCGCCGGAGGAGTCCGACCCCGTCGACGCGAACCGCCGCCTCGTGCGCGCGGCCCTCGAGGCCCTCGTCGAGCACGGGCTGCTGCCCGCCGACGCGCTGCCCGTCGCCGTCGCGGCGGCGGACGCCCACGCCGTCGAGGGCCGCGCCGACCTGCGCGACGGCGTGCTCTACGACGGCGCCGGCCGCGCAAACCACCGACA
>JAUIEF010000298.1 GCA_030428785.1 bacterium | reverse complement strand
CCTTCCTCTTCGGCCCACCTCCGGGATGCCCGGAACTGGGCCACGATCTCACCTGCAGTCAGCTGTCGTCGGAATCCGGCCCATCCGGTGGCGCAGAACGTACACCCGATCGCGCAGCCCGCCTGCGACGAGATACACAGGGTCAGCCGGTGGCCCGAGGGAATGAGGACCGACTCCACGAGCTCTCCGTCCGACAGCCGCCAGAGGTGCTTTGCGGTGCCGTCGGACGACCGCGCGACCGCCCGTGACGACGAGGAACCCCTCCGTCGCGGGCCCCGTGAACCGGCAGCGCTCCACGCGCGTCTCGCCCCCGGGCCCCGCCGTCTGCACCGAGACGCCGACTTCCTCGATGCCCGTGAGCCGGCAGGAGCGGACGGTGGCTCCGTCGCCGGTGATGCGCAGGCCGTCGGGCGTCACCGCCACACCGGTGTCGCGCTCCTGGGCGTCGGCCACCGCCTGCAGCACCCGGCGCAGGCCGTCCTCCGAGCTGCGGTCCACCGAGACGCCCTCCACGACCGTGTCGTCCCCGACGACGACCAGGCCGCCCACGCCGTTGACGAGCGCGACGCCGCGCAGGGCGAACCCGTCGGCGGTGACGTCGACGCACGGCCCCGCCAGGCTCCCGTCGATGACGGCGTGCGCGCCCCGGATCGTGAGGCCGGGGGTCGAGACGACGAGGTTCTCGGCGTACGTGCCGCGCGCGACGAGGACGACGTCACCGGTCGACGCGGCGTCGACGGCGGCCTGGATCGTCGCGTGGTCGGCGGGGACGCGGAGCGTGTCCGCGGCGGCGGTGCCGGGCGGGAGGGCCAGCAACGCGGCGAGCATGAGCGCGCCGCGTCGGGGCGACCGGCCCCCGGACGGACGCCCGCTCCGGGGCAGCGACGACGTCGCACGGTTCATGAGCACCCCCTCGGTGGCAGGACCATGCGGCCTGGACGGCCCGGTCGGGGCGCGGCTGACACGCATGCCCGTCGCGAGCGGTCGAGCGGACGCGGCCTCGGCGTCGCGTCGCGCCGCTCAGCCGTCGCGCCGGGCGGCGCGCACCGCGTCGACCGGCAGCGGGTCCTCCGTGACGCGCATCCACGTCGCGAGATCGCCGAGCAGCCGGCGGATCACCGGCGCCGCGTCGTCGTCCGCGGAGCGGTCCGTCGTCTCCCACGGGTCGTCGACGAGGTCGAAGAGCTGCACGCGCCCGAGCTCCGGGTAGACGACGAGCTTGTGGCGGTCGTCGCGCACCATGCGCTGCGTCATCGCGTAGGCGGCGTGGATCGTGCCCGGCGGCGGGACGGGCCGGTCACGGGACGCGGCGTCGTCGTCGGCGTCCCCGGCGGCGTCGGCGTCGGGCGTCGCGGCGGTCGCCCGCCACGCGAACGCCTCCGGCGCCGCCTCGCCGAGGAAGGGCGCGAGGCTCCCCACGTCGAGCGTGTCGGGCGTCGGCAGGCCGGCGAGTTCGCAGCTCGTCGCGAAGAGCGCGTGGAGCGGCACGAGCACGTCGACCCGGCGCCCCGCCGGCACGCCCGGGCCCGCGACGAGCAGCGACACGCGGGTGCTGTGCTCGTAGAGGCTCTGCTTGCCGAGCAGACCGTGCTGCCCGACGGCGAGCCCGTGGTCCGACGTGAAGAGCACGAGCGTCCCGTCCTCGAGACCGCGCGCGCGCAGGTCGTCGAGGAGGCGACCGACCTGCTCGTCGAGGTGCGCCACGATCGCCGCGTACTCGGCCATGTGCCGACGCACCGCGCCCTCGGTGCGCGGGAAGGGCGCGAGGAGCTCGTCGCGGATGCGCAGCGCGCCCTGGTCGAACGGGTGCCCGGGGAGCACGTTCGGCGGGAGCACCTGGTCCTCGGGGCGGTTCCGCTCCTGCCAGCGCGCCGGCGCCTGGCGCGGGTCGTGCGGCGCGTGGAACGCGACCCACGCGAGGAACGGCCGGGCGTCGTCACGCGCGGCTCGACGGTCGAGGAAGCCGAGCGCCTCGTCGACCCAGCGCTCGCTGCTGTGCACCGTGCGTCCGTCGACGTCCATCCAGTGTCCGGCGCGCGTCTCGTCGTCGGGCCGCCACGCGCCGCCGTCCGCGCCGCGGTCGTACGCCTCGCCGCCGACCTCCGTGCTGGGGAGCATCCCGCCCGCGGTCGGGCCGAGCTCCTCGAACCCGCGCTCGAGCGCGGCCCGGCCGTTGTGCCACTTGCCCGTCGCGAAGGTCGCGTAGCCGTGCGCGCGGAACCACTCCGGCCAGAGGAGGCGGTCCTCGCACGCGTCGCCGCCGCGGCGCCAGAGGTGCCGACCGGTGAGCAGCATGGCGCGGCTCGGCGCGCACACCGCGCCGTGCGGCGAGCCCTGGTTGTAGACGTGCGTGAAGGTCGCGCCGCGCGCGGAGAGCGCGTCGAGGTTCGGGGTGTCGATGCGCCCGCCGAGAGCGGAGAGCGCGTCCCACTGGAGGTCGTCCGCGAGGAGCAGCAGGACGTTCGGCGCGCGGTCCGGCGCGGGCGCGTCGTCCGCGAGCGCCGGGAGCGCGAAGAGCGCGAGGAGCGTGCACGCGAGCGCGACGCGGACGCAGGTCGCGACCGTCGCCGCGAGCCGGGACCGCCGCCGAACCGGGCGCCGAACCGCGCGCCTCAATCGATGTCGAGGCGGGCGGGGATCGTCTGGCCGCCCGTCTTGAAGGTGTTGATCGACTGGAAGGTGCCCTCGAAGGGCGCCACCGTGCCGACGCCGCCGTTGCCGCTGCCCGCGATGTCCGGGCCCACGCCGCGCGCGTTCCCGAGCGCCGTGTTCCCGACGATCGTCGTGTTGGTCCCCGAGTTGTCGATGCCCTCGTGGCCGTTCTTCGAGCACACGTTGCCCATGAGGACGTTGTCGCTGCCGGTCACGAGGTCGATGCCGTCCTGCCCGTTCCCCGTGAACCGGTTGTCGAGGACCATGGCGTCGTCGGCGAACATCCGCAGACCGTCGCCGCGCGTCTCCACGCGGTTGTTCTCGATGCGCGGTCCCGAGCCGTCGTTCAGGTCGATCCCGAGGCCGCCGCCCTGCTGCACGACGTTGCCCGTGAGCACGACGCCGCTCGTCAGCGCGAGGAGCGACGTGTCCTCGGCGCGGAGGATCCGGTTCGACGAGGCCGTGACCCCGGACCCGCTGATCTGCAGGCCGTTCTCGCCCACGAAGTCGATCCGGTTCTTCTCGACGAGCGTCGCGGCGTCGCCCGCGCCGGCGACGACGAGCGCCGTGCCGTCGAGCAGCTCCATCCTGTTGCCCGAGACGGTCGAGGGCTCCTCGGCGTGGCTCGTCGTGATGGAGAAGGCGCCGCCGCGCCCGCCGCGGACCCGGTTCTTCACGACGTCGAACGCGCCGCCGACGAGCGTCGAGGAGGTCAACGGCATCTCCGCGCGGTTGCCGTCCACGGTCGTGTGCGACGCGGAGCTCGCCGTGACGGTCATCGGGACCACGCACGCCACGAGGCGGTTCCCCGAGATGCGGGCGTCGTCGCCGGCGATCTCGATGCCCGCGCCGGCCGACGCCTCGACGACGTTCTTGGTCACGACGCCGCCGTTGCCGAACAGGCTCACGCCGGTCGTCCCGTTCACGAGCCGGAAGCCCGTGATCTCCACGACGTCGACGCCGTCCACGAGGATGCAGGGACCCGCGTAGCCGCCGTCGATCACGGCGCCCTTGCCCTGGAGCGTCACGCCCGCCGTCGAGACGACGACGTTCTCGGCGTAGGTGCCCTTGCCGACGCGCACGATATCGCTCGTGCTGGCGGCGTCGACGGCCTCCTGGATCGTGTCGAAGTCGCCCGGCACCTTGATCGTCTCGGCGGCGGCCGTCGGCCCCAGCAGCAGGGCCGCGAGGAGCGCCGCGCGCGCGACCTTCCCTTCAGCGATCGTGTCGTGCATCGGTCGTCTCCCCGCCGGTCTTGAAGTTGTTGGTCGTGAAGGACGCCAGGGTGCCGTCACCCTCGGGCCCGCCCGTGACGTCGTCCCCGGCGCCCGCGATGTCGGGCCCCAGGTCGCCGCCGTTCTTGCTGCACTTGTTGCCGTCGATGCGCGAGTCCGTGCCCGTGTTGTCGATCCCCTCGTGTCCGTTCTGCACGCAGAGGTTCCCGACGAGCTCGTTGTCGACGCTCGCGTCGAGCGTCCCGTTGTTCTGGATGTCGATGCCGTCGCCGTAGCAGCCCGAGAAC
>JAUIEF010000297.1 GCA_030428785.1 bacterium | reverse complement strand
AGGACGCGCGGCGGGCGGCGGCGGCTCCGCGACGCGCGCCGCGAGGGCGGGCGCGGCGGCGAGGGCCGTGGCGACCGACAGGACGGCGTGCGGCAGTCGGCGAGGCGCGGTCATGGACTCGGTGCTCCGGGCGTGCGGGTCCCTTCCCCGATCATGGGGCCGCCCGGCGGCGTCGTGTGACGGCGGGTCGGCGGCGCCGCGCGCCGGGCTGGCTCACCCGCCGACGTGCACCACGCCCTCCTTCATGACGAAGCGCACGTCGCGCAGCACGCTCACGTCGGCGAGCGGGTCGCCCTCGACGGCGATGACGTCGGCCCACTTGCCGGGCTCGAGCGTGCCGACGCGGTCCGCGAGGCCGCAGAGGTCCGCCGCGCTCACCGTCGCGGCGCGCACGCAGTCGACGGGCGGGATGCCGGCCTCGGTCATGTACGTGAATTCGCGCGCGTTCGTGCCGTGCTCGCCGACGCCGACGTCCGTGCCGAACGCGATCTTCACGCCGCCCGCGTACGCCCGCGCGAGCGCGCCCTGGATGATCGGCCCCACGGCGCTCGCCTTCTCGCGGATGGCCGGCGGGTAGAACCCCTCGACCTGCGCCTGCTCCGCGACGTACTTGCCCGCGTGAACTGTCGGCACGAGGTACGCACCCGTCTCGACGAAGAGGGCGATCGCCTCGTCGTCGAGGTAGGTGCCGTGCTCGATGCTCGCGACGCCGGCGCGCAGCGCGGCCTTGATGCCGTCGGCGCCGTGCGCGTGCGCGGCGACCTTGCGGCCCATCTTCGTCGCGGCCTCGACGATCGCGGCGAGCTCGTCGTCGAAGAACTGCTGGTCGACGCCCGCGGCCGTCTGGCTCAGCACGCCGCCCGTCGCGGTGATCTTGATGAGGTCGACGCCCTCGCGGACGCGTGCGCGCACGGCCTTGCGCACCTCGGCGGGGCCGTCGGCGGTCATCGCCTCGGGACCCTGCTCGGGGCGCAGCACGGGCGACATGGAGTTCGTCCAGTCGCCGTGGCCGCCGGTGACCGTCACGGACGGCCCGGACACGAGCAGCCGCGGCCCGGGCACCATGCCCTTCGCGATCCGGTCGCGCAGCGCGAGCGCCGTCGACCCGCGCGAGCCGACGTCGCGCACCGTCGTGAAGCCGGCGCGCAGCGTGCGCTCCGCGTAGACGACGCCGTCGATGGCCGCGTGCGCCTCGGTCTCCTGGAGCGTGCGGCGGATGCGCTCGTCGATGGGCACGGACTGACCCGTGATGTGCACGTGGCAGTCGATGAGGCCCGGCAGCACGGTGAGCCCGCGCAGGTCGTGCACCGTGACGTCCGGCGCGCCGTCCTCGCCCGCGAGGCCGGGCGGCGTGTCGACGAAGCCGTCGAGCACGCCCGCGATCTCGCCGCCGATGACGATGAGCGAGACGTCCGTGCGCGGCGCCTCGCCCGGCACGGCGATCAGCGTGCCGCAGTGGAGGACGTGCACGGGAGCGGGCGCGTCGTCGTCCGGCACGGCGACGGCCGGGCGCGGCGCGGCGGGCGGCGGCTCGGCCGCGATCGCCGACGGAGCGGCGCAGGCGGGGAGCGCGACGAGCAGCAGACGGGCGACGGAAGCGAGCATCGACGGACCTCCGGGGGCGGGCCCGGGATCATCGCGCATCGGGCGCGCGCACGTCACGTCCGGGCCGCGCGCGGCGCAGCGCGCCGTCGACGCTCTCAGCGCGGGACGTCGCCGCTCGTCGGCGCCCCCGCGAGGTCGTGGAGCGGCGCGCCGGTCGCCGCGGGCTCCGTCGTCGCGCCGCCGTGCCGCGCCCCGATCCCCGCGAGCATCCGCTCGGCCGGCGGCCAGCCGGGACGCCGCACGAGCGCGCGCTCGAGGTCGGCGCGCGCGCGCTCCGGGAGCCCGCGGTCGAGGAACGTGACCGCGCGATTGAAGAACGCCTCGGGGTAGTCGGGGCGTAGGCGCAGCGCCTCGCTGTACGCACCCGCGGCGAGGTCGACGCGCCCCTCGTCGCGGAACACGTTGCCCATGCCGACGTGCGCCGGCGCGAACCCCGGGTCGAGCTCGAGCGCCATCTCGAGGTGCGTGCGCGCGTCCGCCGTGCGGCCGAGCAGCTGGAGCGTGTCGCCGAGCGCGTAGTGCGCGCCGGCGTCGGTGGGCGCGAGCTCCACGACGCGCTCGTACCACGGCACCGCGGCGGCGAGGTCGCCCAGCTCCGCGTGCGCCGCCCCGACGTGGTCGTGGAAGGCCGGCGTCTCGGGGCTCTGTTCGACGAGACGCATGGCGAGCTCGAGCCGCTCGCGCGGGTCGATCGCGCCCTCCGCGACGCGGCGACGCAGCTCGGCCGCGCGGGCCTTCACGGCGAGACGCTGCTTCACGTCCGCGAGCTCGCGCCAGTGGTCGGGCACGTCCGTCGCGACGCCCGCGACGTAGCCCAGCGCGGCGAGCTGCTCGAGCTCCTCCGCGCCCACCTCCGCGACGTCGCTCTCGCGCACGTCGAAGCCCGCCTCGAGCGCGGAGAGCGCGCGCTCCAACTCGGCGAGCACGTCCTTACGGCTCTCCGCGAGGTTGCAGTAGCCGGCGCGGTCGGTCGCGCGGTCGTAGAGCTCGAGCTGCGGCGTGCGCACGTAGGTCCAGTCGGCGGTCGTGAGGCTGCGCTGCGGCGCCCAGCGGAACGCGGTCCACGGCAGGTCGGTCTCGGCGTAGCTCGCGCGATGCTCGATGCGCGCGCCGCGCAGGGCGGGCACGAGGCTGCGCGTGCGCGCGTCGTCGTCCGCGAGGCCGAGCAGGTCCAGCAGCGTCGGTTGCACATCCTCGGTGGGGACGAGCGACGGCACGCGGGCGCCCTCGGCGACGCCCGGCCCCGCGATCACGAGCGGCACGTGGAGCACCTCCTCGTCGAGCAGGTACGCGTGCTCGAGCTCGCCGTGGTCGCCGAGCCCCTCGCCGTGGTCCGCGACGACGACGACGAGCGTGTCGTCGAGGCGGCCGCGCGCGCGCAGGTCGTCGAGCAGGCGGCCGAGCTGCGCGTCGGCGTAGGCGACCTCGCCTTCGTACGTGCCGGCCGCGTCGTCGTCGCCGCCGCCGTGTGGGTGCCACGGGAAGTGCGCGTCGTAGAGGTGGACCCACGCGAAGAACGGGTCGTCGCCCAGCGAGTCGAGCCACGCGAGCGCCGAGTCCACGACGTGCTCGCCGGGCCGGTACACCGAGAGCTGCTCGGACACGACCTGCTCGTAGGCGTCGGTGAGGTCGTCGTCGTAGACGTCGAAGCCGCGCGCGAGCCCGAACTGCTCGTCGAGCACGAAGGCCGCGACGAAGGCGCCCGTGCGGAATCCCTCCGCCGAGAGCCGCTCGGCGAGCGTGGGCACGTCGTCGGCGAGGCGGTGCAGGCCGTTGACGCGCGCGCCGTGCTCGGGCGGGAGCAGCCCGGTCATGAGGCTCGCGTGCGCGGGCAGCGTCATGGGCGCGGGGCTGTACGCCTGCTCGAAGAGCGTGCCTCGCGCGGCGAGCGCGTCGAGCCGCGGCGTCGCGCCGCCCTCGTGCCCGTACGCGCCGACGCGGTCCGTGCGCAGCGTGTCGAGCGTGACGAGCAGCACGTCCGGCCGGTCGCCGACATCGCGTGCGCCGGCACCGTCATCCTCGCCACCGCACGCGACGAGCGCGACCGCCGACAGCGCCAACCTCCGCAGGGCGGTCACCGACGCGCCTCGACCAGCTCCGCCTCGAGCTCGGCCACACGCGCCTCGAGCTCGCGCACGAGGCTCTCGAGTCCCTGGATGGCGGCGAGCGCGACGCCGTCCGGGTCCACCGTGTCGATGAGCCGCTCCGACACGCCGAGCCCGAAGGCCGCGCGGAAGTCCTGCGCCATGGGTCCCATGTGCCGCACGTCGTCGCCCTGGGTCTTGTAGTTCCAGGTGGCGATGGGGAGGGCGGCGACCTTCGCGAGCACCTCGCGCGCGTCGACGGGCTGCACGTTCTCCTTCGCGGCGCGGTCGCTCACGGCCGACCACGAGCTGCCGCCCGGCGCGAGCAGCACGCCGGCGGTCGCCGCGTTGTTGCTGAAGATGCGCGCGCCGCCGCTCGCGTAGACGTTGAACTCGTCGGCCGCGGAGGAGACCTTGAGGCCGCCGGCGATGCTGTCGCCCCAGACGAACGAACCCGCGTGCGTCGCCTGAGCGAGACGCCCCGCCGCGAGGCTGTGG
>JAUIEF010000057.1 GCA_030428785.1 bacterium | reverse complement strand
GGCCAGCGCACGACGACGTCCGTGACGCGCGGGGGCTCGCCGGGCGCGCCCGCGTCGCCGGGTCCCCCGAGCCCGAGGTGCACGCGCGGGTCGCTGCTCGAGAGGTAGCTGGCCGCCGCGCGGACGTCGGCGCGCAGCGCGCGGTCGCCGGCACGCAGGCGCACCGTCGCGCCGAGCGCCGGCGCGCCCGCCGCGTCGCGCACGTCGAGCACGATCCACGCGCCCCGGTCGGGCACGCGGTTCAGCAGGAGCTGCGCCGGTCCGTCGCGGTCGACGACGAAGACGTCGAGCCCGCCGTCCCCGTCGACGTCGCCGAAGGCCGCGCCGCGGCTCGTCCCCGCGTGCGGCGCGGCCGTGCCGTCGGCGCTCGGCAGCGTCTCGAAGCGCGGCCCGGGCCGCCCGCGCAGGAGGAGGTTCGGCTCGGCGTACGGGTCCTCCGCCCAGAGCCGCGCCTGCCGGCGCACGCGACCGTTCGCCTGGAAGAGGTCGAGCCAGCCGTCGTGGTCGAGGTCGACGAACCCGATGCCGAAGCGCGTGAACGTCCGGCTCGGCACGGCGAGCCCCGCGCCCAGCGTCGTGTCGGTGAACAGGCCGGCGTCGTTCAGGTAGAAGGAGTCCGTCTGCTTGTCGAGGTTGCAGACGAGGAGGTCGAGGTCGCCGTCGCGGTCGACGTCGGCGGTCGCGACGCCCATGCCCGCCTTCGCGCGCCCCGAGTGGTCGAGCGCGCAGCCCGCGAGCAGGCCCTCGTCCTCGAGGCGCAGCGCGCCGTCGTCGGTCGCACGGTTCATCCAGAGGCGGTCGGGCAGCCCGTCGTTCGCGACGAACACGTCCGGGCGCCCGTCGTCGTCGAAGTCGCCGGCGACGACGCCGAGCCCCGTGCCCGGCAGCGCGCCGACGCCGCACGCGTCCGTGACGTCCTCGAAGCGCCCGCCGCCGAGGTTGCGGTACACGACGTCGCGCGCCGGCGCGGAGTAGTTCGCCGGGTCGCAATAGTCGAGGCCGCCCATGTCGTTGTGGCAGCTCAGCTCGCCGGCGGCGGTCCAGCCGAGGTAGTTCGTGACGAAGAGGTCGAGCCGGCCGTCCGTGTCGAGGTCGACGAAGGCGACGCTCGCGGCGAAGCCGTCGTCGCCGACGCCCGCTGAGGCGGTCGCGTCGGTGAAGCGCCCCGCGCCGTCGTTGAGGAGCAGCGTGTTGGGGCCGACGTTCGTCACGTAGAGGTCCACGTCGCCGTCGCCGTCCGCGTCGCCGCACGCGACGCCCATGCCGTAGCTGCGGTCGTCGGCGCCGCTCGTCGCGGAGACGTCCGTGAAGCGGCCCGCGCCGTCGTTGAGGAAGAGCGCGTTGCCCGGCGGCGTCTCGTCGGGCGCCGGCTCGAGCGCGCCGCTCTGCACGGCGTAGGCGTCGAGGTCGCCGTCGTCGTCGACGTCGAGGAGGGCCGCGCCGCCGCCCATGATCTCGGGCATGAGGTAGCGGTCGCGGTGACCGGAGACGTGTGTGAAGCGCAGCCCGCGCGCGGCGGCCTCGTCGACGAGCCAGGGCGCGGAGCCGGCGTGCGCGGGCGTCGGCGGCTCGACGCGCGGGCCGCTCCCCGCGGCGCCGCCGGTCGTCGCGCGCGGCGGTGTCCCGCCGGTCGCCGACGACGTGCCGGACGCCGCGTCGCCCGCGACCGGCGCGCGCGCCCCGTCCGGCGTCGACGCCTCGCCGCCGCAGCCCGCGAGCGCGAGCACGGCGCCGAGCAGCGCGGCGGTGACGACGCGCGACTCACCCATCGGACGCCCCCCCCGTCGCGGAGCTCGCGATCGCCTGACGGAGCTGCTCCGTCCGCGGGTCGCCGGGCGCGAGGGCGACGAGGCGGTCGAGCGCGTCGCGCGCCGTGGACCACGACCGCCGGCCGACCGCGTCCGCGCAGCGCTGCATCCACGCCTCGACGTGCGTCGGCGCCGCGTCCGTCGCACGACGGAGCGCGTCCGTCGCCGCCGTCGCGTCGCCGAGCAGCGTGCGCGCGCGCGCGAGCTTGAGCAGCGTGTCGACGCGCGGCCCGCCGTGGTGCAGCGCCGCCTCGAGCTCGCCGGCCGCGCCGCGCAGGTCGCCCGCGCCCCACGCGAGGCGCGCGGCGAGCTCGTGCGCCGGCACCCAGTCGTCCTGCACCGCGAGCGAGCGCGTGACCGCCGTGCGCGCGTCCGCGCGGGACCCGCGCGCCTCGAGCACGAGCGCCCGCAGGTAGAGCGCGCGCGGGTGGTCCGGCACGTGCCGGTCGAAGTCGTCGAGCGCGGTGAGCGCCTCGTCCTTGCGGCCGAGCTGGAGCAGCGCCGCGACGAGCTTCTCGAGCGCGGGCACGTCGTCCGGGTGCGCGCGGCGCAACGCGAGCAGGTCGTCGACGACGGCGGAGGCCTGCCCGGCGCGACCGGCCTGCACCGCGCGGTCCATGACGCCGCGGTAGCCGGCGACGTGGAGCAGCGTCTCGTCGAGCCACGGGTCGGGGAGCGCGGGCGACGCGCCGGCGCCGAGTTCGAGCTGCGTCCGCGCGTCGTCGATGCGACCGAGCGCGCGGTACGCCGTGCCGAGCAGGAAGCGCGCGTGACCGCGCTCGGGGTGGCGCGCGAGCCAGGCCTCGAGCAGGGCGGCGGCCTCGCCGGGCTCGCCCCGCGCGAGCGCCGCCCGCGCGAGGCCCTCGACGCCCGCGGGGTGCTCCGGGTCCGCGACGCGGGCCGCCTCGTAGGCCGCGCGGGCCAGATCGTCCTCGCCCGTGTCGAGGAACAGGTCGCCGAGCCGCGCGTGGACCGTCGGCACCTCGGGCGCGAGCCCCGCGCACGCCGTCCACGCGTCCCGCGCGCCCTCGACGTCGCCGAGCTGCAGCCGCATGCGCCCCAGGTGGTAGAGCGCGCGCGCGTCCCGCACGTCGCGCGCGACGGCCTCCGCGTAGGCGGCGGCGGCGCGCCCGGGGAGCGAATTGCTGTCGTAGAGCATCCCGAGCTCGCGGTAACCGTCGGCCCGGTCGGGCGCGGACGCGATGCGCCGCACCTGCGCGCGCACGGCGTCGGCGAGCTCCCCGGGGACGCCGTCGACGGGGTCGCGTCCGTCGAGCAGGAACGCGGCCGGAGCGGGCGCTCCCCGCGTCGCGTCGTCGCCCGGCGCGTCGCGCGACGTCCCGTCCGTCGTCGACGTGTGGCGATCACATGACACGAGCGCGAGGCACGTCACCAGGGACGCGACGAGCATCGGCCGGCGTCGATGTTCGCGGGCGGTGTCGGGGCGCGGGGACATGGCGCGCGAGGATAGCAGGGCGACGGTCGCGCGACGGCGTCCCGTGACCGTCGCGCGCGGTGTGCGCGCCGCCCGTCGCGGGACGCGGCGCGTGATACGATCGCCCCGCCCGGCGCGGGCCTCCGTCGCTCCTCGCGGCGGTCGCCCGGACGCGCCGCGACGGGGGCCCGACCGACGACGCGACGCGTCCGTCCCCCGCGCGACGCGACGCCGGTCGCGTGTCCTGCTCCCTCCTCCCCCGCCGCACCCCCGGGACGCCGCGCCATGGCGAGCGCCACCCCTCCGCCCGCGGACCGAGACCTCCTCGCGCGGCTCCGCGCCGCGCCCCCGAGCGAGACGCGCCGCCTGCTCCTGCGCTTCGTCTGCGAGCTCACCGCGGAGTTCCTCGCGCTCGACGACGACGAGGAGATGGGCCCGGACGACGGCTTCCTCGAGTTCGGCTTCGACTCGCTCATGGCGGTCGACTTCAAGATCCTGCTCGAGGCGCGGCTGAGGTGCGCGCTGCGCTCGACGGCGCTCTTCGACTGCCCGACGCCCGCGGACCTCGCGGACTACCTCGCGGAGGCGCTCGGGCTCGAGACGCCCGGCCGGCCGGCGGCCCGCCGAGACGCCGACGACGGGACGCCCGAGGAGCCCGCGGTCGACGTGTCGGCGCTGCCGGTCGAGGAGCTGCGCGCGCTCGCCGGCCGGCAGGCCGCGCGGCTGCGGTCGCTCGAGGAGGCGATGCGCGAGCCGATCGCCATCGTCGGCATGGCGTGCCGCTTCCCCGGCCACTGCAACGACCCCGAGAGCTTCTGGGAGCTCCAGCGCGAGGGCCGCGACGCCGTCGTCGAGATCCCGCGCAGCCGCTGGGACATCGACGCGTTCTTCGACCCGGACCGCGACGCCGCCGGGAAGATGTACGTGCGGCACGGCGGCTTCATCGACGACGTCGACCTCTTCGACGCGCGCTTCTTCGGCATCTCGCCGCGCGAGGCGACGGAGCTCGACCCGAACCAGCGGCTCGTGCTCGAGGTCTGCTACGAGGCCGTCGAGGACGCGGGCATCTCGCCGGACGACCTCGCGGGCACGCCGGTGGGCGTGTTCGTCGGCACGCGCGGTCCGGAGTACCTCATCGGGCAGACGGACGTCCTGCCCGAGACGATCCAGACCTACTACGCGACCGGCAACGCGCTGAGCACGCTCGCGGGGCGCGTGTCCTACGCGCTGGGCTTCACCGGGCCGAGCTTCGCGCTCGACACGGCGTGCTCGTCGTCGCTCGTGGCGCTCCACTGCGCGGTGCAGAGCCTGCGGCGCGGCGAGTGCAGCGCGGCGCTCGTCGGCGGCATCAACACGCTGCTCGACCCGCTCGCGACGATCAGCGTGTGCAAGGCGTCCATGCTGTCGGAGGACGGGCGCTGCAAGACCTTCGACGCGAGCGCGAACGGCTACGTGCGCAGCGAGGGCGTGGGCGTCGTCATGCTCAAGCGGCTGTCGCGCGCGGAGGCCGACGGCGACCGCATCCTCGCGCTCGTGCGCGGCACGGCCGTGAACCAGGACGGCGCGAGCGGCGGGCTCACCGTGCCGAGCGGGCCCATGCAGGAGGCGGTCGTGCGCCTCGCGCTCGCGAACGGCGGCGTGAAGCCGCACGACGTCGACTACGTCGAGGCGCACGGCACGGGCACCTCGCTGGGCGACCCCATCGAGGTCGGCGCGCTCGACGCGGTGTTCGGGCCGGGCCGCCCCGCCGACCGACCGCTCCACGCCGGCTCCGTGAAGACGAACATCGGACACCTCGAGACCGCGGCGGGCATGGCCGGGCTCTTCAAGTCCGTGCTCGCGATGCGGCACGGACTCATCCCGCGGCACCTGCACCTCGAGACGCCCAACCCGCACATCCCGTGGGACCGCACGGTGCTGCGCGTGCCGCTCGAGAACACGCCCTGGCCCGCCGGCGACCGCCCGCGCTTCGCAGGCGTGAGCTCGTTCGGGTTCAGCGGGACGAACGCGCACGCGGTGCTCCAGGAGGCGCCGGCGCCGCGCACGCGCGGCGAGGCCGTGCGGCCGGTCGACACGCTGCTGCTCTCCGCGGCGACGCAGCCGGCGCTCGACGAGCTCGTCGGGGCGTGGCGCGACCACGCGGCGCACGTCGCGGGCGGCGAGGCCGACGTCGACGGCGCGTCCCCCACGCTCACCGACCTCTGCGCCGGCGCGGCGACCGGGCGCGCGCGACACCCGTTCCGGCGCGCGTTCGTCGCGTCGGACGTCGACCAGCTGCGGCTGCAGCTCGACGCGGGCGCGCGCGGCGAACCGGTCGGCCTCGCAGGCCGGGCCCCCGCGCACGCCCCGAAGGTCGGCTTCCTCTTCACGGGGCAGGGCAGCCAGCACGCGGAGATGGGCCGCGGCCTCCACGCGGCGGAGCCCGTGTTCCGCGACACCCTCGACCGCTGCGCCGCACTGCTCGAGCCGCACCTCACCGTGCCGCTGCTCGAGCTGCTGTGGGGCGAGCACCGCGACCTGCTCTCGCGCACGGACTGCACGCAGCCCGCGATCTTCGCCGTCGAGGTCGCGCTCGCGAACCTCCTGGCGAGCTGGGGCGTCGAGCCCGCGTGGGTCGCCGGGCACAGCGTGGGCGAGTACGCGGCGGCGCACGTCGCGGGCGTGCTCTCGCTCGAGGACGCGTGCGCGCTCATCGCGGCGCGCGGCCGGCTCATGGTCGAGCGCACGGAGCCCGGCGCGATGCTCGCCGCCGTGACGACGGTCGACGCCGTGCGCCCGCTCGTCGACGAGGCGCGCGACGCGCTGGCCGTCGCGGCCGTCAACGGCGAGGAGTCCGTCGTGCTCTCGGGCACGCACGAGGCCGTCGCCGCCGCGCGCGGTCGGCTCGAGGAGCGCGGCGTCCGCTGCACCCCGCTCGACGTGAGCCACGCGTTCCACTCGCCGCTCATGGAGCCCATGCTCGACGCGTTCGAGGAGGTCGCGTCGGGCGTGACCTTCGGCCGCCCGCAGGTCGGCTTCACGAGCTGCCTCGACCCGGGCCCCGCGGACAGCAGCATCGCGCGCGCCGACTACTGGGTGCGCCACGTGCGCGACCCGGTGCGCTTCCTCGACGGGATGCGCGCGCTGGAGCTCGAGCGCTGCGACGTGCTCGTCGAGGTCGGGCCGTCGCCCGTGCTCACGGGCATGGCGAAGCGGTTCGTGCGGCGACCCGAGCTCGCGTGGCTCACGACGCTGCGCCCCGGTCGCGACGAGCCGCGCGAGCTGCAGACGCTGCTCGGCGAGCTCTTCGTGCGCGGCGCGCCGATCGACGGGCACGGCGTGCACCGCGGCTTCCGGCGTCGCCGCGTGCCGCTGCCGGGCACGCCCTTCCAGCGCGAGCGGTACTGGCTGCCGCCCAAGAAGGCCGGCGCCGCGGGCGCGCGCGTCGTCGACCCGTCCGCTCACCCGCTGCTCGGCGCGCCGGTGCAGGTCGCGACGCTCGAGCCGGGGCACCGGCTCTTCGAGAGCCGGCTCGACGTCGGGTCGCCGGCGTGGGTCGCCGACCACCGCGCGTTCGACCAGCCGCTCGTGCCGGCCGCCGCCTTCCTCGAGTGGGCGCTCGCCGCGGGCAACCGCCTGCTCGGCACGCCGCACCTCCGCCTCGACGACGTCGCCGTTCCCGCGCCGCTCCCGCTCGACGAGGAGCCGCGGACGGTGCAGCTGCACCTCGCGCCCGAGGACGGCGGCGGGTTCCGCTTCCGGCTGCTGAGCCGGCCGGACGACGCCGAGACGTGGACCGTGCACGCGACGGGCCGGCTCGCCGCCGACGCGACCGAGCCGCCGACGCACGACCTCGACGCGCTCGAGGCGCGCTGCCCGGAGGCGCTCGAGCCCGCGGAGTTCTACGCGGGCTACGACGCCATCGGCCTCGGCTACGGGCCGCGCTTCGCCGCGATCACGGAGCTGCGCCGCGGCGAGGGCGAGCTCGTCGCGCGGCTGCACCGGCCGGACGGCGTGCCGACGCTGCCGGGCGGCGTCCTCCACCCGGTGCTGCTCGACGCCTGCTTCCAGACGACGCGCGCGCTCTCGCTCCAGCACGGCGTCGACACGATGTACCTGCCGACCGCCATGGAGCGCGTCTCGGTGACCGGCACGGCGACCGACGCCGGGCGCTGCCGCACGACGATGCGCCCGCTGTCCGCGGACGCCGCGACCGCCGCCGACGGCTCGCCGCGCCTGCTCGTCATGGACGTCGAGCTCCTCGACGAGGGCGGCCGCGTGCTCGCGCGCGTCGAGGGGCTGCAGCTCGTGCGCGCCGACCGCGCCGCGCTGCTCGCCGGCGACGACCCGTTCCGCGCGCTCGCGCACGTCGTCTCGTGGGAGCCCGCCGAGGCCGGACGCGTCCCGGCGACCGCGCACGGGACGTGGCTCGTGCTCGAGGACGACGGACCGACGGGCGCCGCGATCGCGCAGGCGCTCGAGACGCGCGGCGCGCACGCGGTGCGCGTCGCCGGGTCGGACCGCCCGGCGGACGACGCGGGCTGGGACGCGCTCCTCGCGCGACAGCCCGACGACCTGCGCGGCGTGCTCCACGCGGCGGGGCTGCCGTCGCTCCGCGCACGCGCCGGCGAGCGCCCGGCCGGATCCGCGCCGGGCACCGCGGACACCGCGCCCGCCGACCCCGCGCGGCTCCACGCGCTGTGCGGCACGGCGCTGTCCGTCGTCAAGGCGCTCGCTCCGCGCGGCGCGGCCGCCCCGCGGCTCGTGCTCCTCACGCGCGGCGCCGTGCCCGCGGGCCCCGACGGCGCCGTGACCGACGCGGACGGCGGCACGCTCCACGGCCTCGGCGCGACGCTCGAGCTCGAGCACCCGGAGCTCCGCCCGCTCCTCGCGGACCTCGACCCGTCGGCCGACCCCGCCGAGGTCGCCGCGCTCGTCGACGAGCTGCTCCTCGACGGCCCGGAGAGCCGCGTCGCCTGGCGGGACGGCGTGCGGCGCGTCGCGCGACTGCGCCGCCGCCCCGCGCGGCCGCCCGGCCTGCGCGTCCCCGACGCGCCGGCGTTCACCTTGCGCGCGCGGCGCTACGGCGTGCTCGAGAACCTCGAGCTCCTGCCCCGCGAGCGCGTCGCGCCGGGCCCCGGCGAGCTGGAGATCGAGGTCGCCGCGGCCTCGCTCAACTTCAAGGACGTGCTCTTCGCGCTCGGGCTGCTCGCGGAGTTCACGGGCGTCACGGAGGCACCCGACCAGCCGCTGGGCCTCGAGTGCTGCGGCGTCGTGACGCGCGTCGGCGAGGGCGTCACCGGCTTCGCGCCCGGCGACGAGGTCGTCACCGCCGTGCTCGGCAGCATGGCGAGCCACGTCGTCGCGCCGGTGCACGGCGTCATCCGCAAGCCGGCCGCGCTCACGCCGGCGCAGGCCGCGTCGCTGCCGACGATCTTCCTCACCGCGCTCTACGCGCTCGAACGGCGCGCGGCGATCGGCCCGGGCGACACCGTGCTCGTCCACGCGGCGGCGGGCGGCGTCGGCCAGGCGGCGCTCCAGGTCGCGAAGCGCGCCGGCGCGCGCGTCTTCGCGACGGCGAGCCCCGGCAAGTGGTCCGTGCTCGAGGCGCAGGGCGTCGAGCGCGTCATGAACAGCCGCGCCACCGACTTCGCGGACGAGGTCCTCGCGGCGACGGACGGCCGCGGCGTCGACGTGGTGCTCAACAGCCTGGCCGGCGACGCGATCCCCGCGAGCCTGCGCTGCCTCGCGCAGGGCGGTCGCTTCGTCGACATCGGCAAGATCGGCGTGTGGACGCCGGAGCAGGTGGCGGCCGAGCGTCCGGACGCGACCTACGCGACCTTCGACATGGCCGACGTGCTCGAGGCCGACCCGGACCTGCACGCGTCGCTGCTCGACGACCTCTCGCGCGCGTTCGACGACGGCGGCCTGAGCGCGCCGCCCGTGCGGTGCTGGCCGCTCACGCGGGCGGTGTCGGCGTTCACGCACCTCGCGCAGGCGCGGAACGTCGGCAAGGTCGTGCTCTCGGTGCCGCGCCCCGCGGGCGCGACGCTGCGCGACGACCGGAGCTGGCTCGTCACGGGCGGGCTCGGCGCGCTGGGCCTCGGCGCGGCGCGACGTCTCGTCGAACGCGGCGCGCGGCACCTCGTGCTCTGCGGGCGATCCGCCCCGGGCGAGGAGGCCGCCGCGGCGGTCGCCGAGCTGGAGGCGGCCGGCGCGCACGTGCGCGTCGCGGCCCTCGACGTCGCCGACCGCGCCGCTGTGCACGCGCTGCTCGACGAGGTCCGGCCGCCGCTCGCCGGCATCGTGCACGCGGCGGGTGTCCTCGACGACGGCATGCTCGCGAACCAGGAGTGGAGCCGCTTCGAGCGCGTGTTCGCGCCCAAGGTCACGGGCGCCGCGAACCTCCACGCGTGGTCGGCGACGCGCTGCCTCGACGCGTTCCTGCTCTACAGCAGCCAGGCCGCGCTCGTCGGCAACGCCGGCCAGGGCAACTACTCCGCGGCGAACGGCTTCCTCGACGCGCTCGCGCACGCGCGGCGCACGCGGGGCCTCCCGGCGGCGAGCATCGACTGGGGCCCGTGGAGCGGCGGCGGCATGGCCGCGGAGATCGAGGCCCGCGCGGAGGCGCGCCTCTTCGAGATGGGCGTGCGCACGATCCCGCCGGAGCAGGGCCTCGCGGTGCTCGAGCGCGTGCTCGACGAGGCGGACGCGCCGCAGGTCGGCGTGCTGCCCGTCACGTGGTCGCGGTTCCTCGCGCGCCACCGCGGCGACGTGCCGCCGTTCTATTCCGGGCTCGTGAGCGGCGCCGCGGACGGCGCGTCGCGCGACGACGGCGACTTCCTCGCCCGGCTCGCCGCGGCCGGGCCCGACGAGGCGCACGCGCTGCTCACGACCTACGTCGCCGGCCAGCTCGCGGGCGTCATGGGCTTCGCGTCCGCGGACGACGTCGACGTGCACCAGGACTTCGCCGACATGGGCATCGACTCGCTGCTCGCGGTCGACCTGCGCAACCGCCTCGAGGCGAGCCTCGGTCTCACGCTCCCCGCGACGCTCGTCTTCGACCACCCGGACCTCGCGTCGCTCATCGACCACGTCGCGGAGCAGCTCGCGGCGGGCGGTTCCCCGGACGGCGGCGCGGCTCCCGACGCCGACCCGACCGCCGCGGAGCCCGCGTCCCTCGCGGACGCCGAGGCCGCGCTCCTCGCGGAGATCGAGGCGCTGCCCGAGGAGGAGGTCGAGCGTCTCCTCGCCGCCGAGGACGAGCGCGAGGAGGACGCGGCCCCATGAGCTCCGCGAGGTCCATCTACCTCATCAACCCCGCGGCGGACTTCCCGACCTACTACGGCGCCGAGGTCTACGCGGGCCGCGGCTACCAGCGCGCCGCCTTCCTCGCCGACCTCGTCGTCCCGACGCTCGCCGCGATGGTGCCGCCCGACTGGCACGTCGAGCTCTGCGACGAGCACCTCGAGGAGGTCAACTGGGACACGCCCTGCGAGTACGTCGGCCTCACGGGCAAGGTGAGCCAGTGGGGCCGCACCGTGGCCATCGCCGACCGGTTCCGCGAGCGCGGCAAGACGGTGCTCATCGGCGGGCCGCACGCGTCGCTCTCGCCGGAGCGGGTGCGCCCCCACTGCGACATCCTCGTGCGCGACGAGATCGAGCTCATCGTCGACGAGCTCTTCGCCGACCTCGCGAACCGGCAGTGGAAGGAGGAGTACGTCGGCGGGCGGCCCGACCTGGCCCACACGCCCGTGCCGCGCTGGGACCTCTACCGCAAGTACAACCACCGCGTCCTCACGGCGACGCTGCAGACCGCGCGCGGCTGCCCGTTCGAGTGCGAGTTCTGCGACGTCATCCAGTACGTCGGGCGCAAGCAGCGGCACAAGCCCATCGACCGCATCGTCGAGGAGCTGCAGGTCATCCACGACAACGGGTACCGCAGCGTGCTCCTCGCGGACGACAACACGACCGCGAACAAGCGCTGGTGCAAGGAGATGCTCGCCGCCGTGCGCGACTGGAACCTCGCGGACGGCCGGCGGAAGATCTCGTTCAGCACGCAGATCTCCATCGACGCGGCCATGGACGACGAGCTGCTGTCGCTCGCCGCGTCGGCCGGCATGACGCACGTCTTCATCGGCGTCGAGACGCCCAACGAGGAGAGCCTGGAGATCACGCGCAAGCGGCAGAACCTGCCGCAGCACCTGCGCAACCCGCACCAGGAGCACCCGACGCTCGTCGACCAGATCCACCGCTTCTACGCCCACGGCATCGGCGTCACGGCGGGCATGATCTGCGGCTTCGACGGCGACCGCACCGACATCTTCGAGCGCCAGTTCGAGTTCGCGATGCAGGGGCTGTTCCCGGTCGCGACGCTCTCCGCGCTCGCCGCGCCGCACGCGACGCCGCTCAACGCGCGGCTCGCGAAGGCGGGCCGCCTCGTCACGGGTCACGAGGTCCCGGGCCACCCGTGGACGAGCAACACGGTCCCGAAGCTCATGAGCCGCGACGAGCTCACCGAGGGCATCCGCTGGCTCGCGAACCGCCTCTACCACCCGCAGCACTTCGGCGAGCGGCTCGTCGGGTACATCGAGAAGCTGCGGTTCTCGCCCGAGGCCGTCGAGCACAGCCGCACGCGCCACGAGGCCATCCGCACCGTCGACCGCGACACGCTCTCGCTCATCGCCGACATCCCGCGCCTCGACGCCGAGTCCCAGAAGATGTGGGACCGCGTGACGAAGGCGCTGCCGTCGAACCCGCCCGCGCGCGTGCCGGTCCTCGAGGCGCTCATCCGCTACCAGCAGCTGCGTTACATGTACGAGCAGGGGCGCTTCTGGGACGAGGTGACCGAGGCCTCGGCGACCGCGCCGTTCGGAGCGACCTGAGGCGGCGCCGCGGCGTCCGGGCACCGCCCGGGATGCGGGCCGCGCGGATTCATCGCGAGATCCGGCGACCTCTGCGACGCTTGGACCTACGAAATCAACCCGGGCGACTCGCGCGGGACGTCCGGCGGATCCGGAGGCGCCGCGCCGCCCGATACGCTGGCTCCCGTCCTGCACCGCGTCGGCCGAGAGGAGGATCATGGACCCCCGCATGTCCCTCCGGCGACTCGCCGGACCAGCCCTCTCCCTGGCTGTCGCGGCCGGCGCCGCCGCGGCCCAGGCCGGCCCGCTCCACCTTCTGCACAACGGCACCGACGTGCTCTACGCCGGCGTCGGCGCCGGCGGCGCGACGACCGCGAGCGACGGCGTCGGCACGTGGATCGACGGCGAGCGCCTGCGCGGCAACACGCTCACGGCGCTCGGCGACTTCGGCTACCGCAACCCGTCGTTCATCGCGGAGCTCTGCCACACGGGCGCGGCGCAGACGCTCGAGTTCCCGACGATCGTGTTCGTCGAGCTCGACGGCCTCAACGCGAACCGGCCGGACATCTTCCTCAAGCCGACCTGCGGTCCCGGGGGCGCGCTGCCCGGCATCACGAGCGGAGGCTTCCTGCCGTACGGGACGACGCCCGGCGCGTCGGCGTCGTTCTTCCTGCTCCCGCTCGGGTCCGGGTCATCCATCCCGTCGACGGCCGTGCTCCCGCTCATCCCGAACCACGGCCTCCTCCCCGCGTCGGGCGGCTCCGCGACGCTCATCGCGGCGGCCTCGGGGAATCTCGCCGTCGCGTCGACGGGGCTCTGCTGGAACGTCGAGTTCACGTGGCTCCCCACCTCGCTGCCGTCGCTCGATCACATCGACGGGTGGTGGTACTGGGCGCAGAACGGGTCGTCCGGGAGCCAGTACTGGGCGCTCTCGAACGACGAGCTCAACGCCTTCCAGTCCCACACCGTCGGGACCCTCGCCGGGCAGACTCAGCTCGCGCAGTTCTTCTCGAACGTCGAGCTCGGGCTGACGCTCACGTCGAGCGACGCCGTGACGCACACGACGCTCGCGCCGACGGGGTTCCACCAGGACGGCGCCTTCGTCTGCCTGCCCGTGACCGGGCCGAACACGGGCTTCGACATCGGGCGCCACCAGGCGGTGAGCCTCTCGGGGCTCGGCGGCGCGACGAACGCCGTGACCGGCCTCGCGACGCAGGACCCCGCCGCGGTGCCCGGGACCGTCGTGCCCAGCCTCGGCTTCGCGACCTGGGTGCCCGGCGGCCTCGGCGCGAGCGGCATGCGCACCGTGTTCGTGCAGGTCGACTGGGACGGCGTGTTCGGCCTCCCCCCCGACGCGGGCACCGAGGTCACGGTCTGGGGCGGACCGTCGCCCGTGCGCCTGCCCGTCGACGTCCCGTCGTCCGGGCCGGCGGTCTGGCCGCAGCCGATCACGAACCAGTTCCTCGTCCCGCTGCTCCACGACGCCGGCACGGTGCACCCGCTCTGCACCGGCCCCGTGCTGGGGCTCGCCGGCGTGACGCCGCCGCCCGTCTTCGGCGTCACCGTCCAGCTCCCGCTCGCGAGCGTCACGCCCGTCTGCCAGCTCGGCGTGCCGGTCTTCCTGTCCTACGGCAGCGTGGGCGTCACGGACACCCTCGACGACCTCCTCTTCGATCCCGCGCAGGCGGTCGTCTCGGGGAGCGGCGAGATCCTCGTCATCGATTGACCCGGAAGCATCCCTCCGGACGGCCGCAGCGTCGCCCGACCTCATCCCCCGTCCGGACGCGCGACCGTCGTCACCGGGAACTCCCCGGCGGCGGCGGTCGCGCCTTTCCGGGCGCGGCGTTTCCCTGGTGACGGCCGGTGCCGCGCGCACCCCCGCGACCCGCGCGCCGCGTCACATCTCGGCCACATCCGTTCCCCGGGATTCCTGTCACCGGTCGGGCGGCCCGTCCTAACACCCCCGGTTGCCTGCCGCAGCCGACGGGTCGTCCGCCCTGACCGGCCGGCCCACCGCCATCGGTTGCCCAAGGGACGAACCACCGGGTGCGCGGAGGCCTCCTCCACCGTGCGTCCGATCGCCCCGCGGTCCCGGAGATGCCGGACGTCATCCCCGGGGCCCGCCGACGGGACCCGACCCCCGTCGGCACCCCGCCGGAGCCGGATCGAGACCGGCTCCGGCGGGGACCTTTCCCGCCGGGCGCGACCCGCTCAGCCGTCCGCGAGCTTGGCGTTCATCTTCTGGACGCTCTTGGTCACCTTCTTCAGGCCGTTCAGGGCGTTGAGCATCTTGTCCTGGCCCTTCGTGCCCTTGTCCGCGAGCTTCTGCAGCGCCTTGCCGAACTTGTAGAGGCCCTTCGAGGACTTGATGAGGTCCTTGTCGTCCATGGGCAGGCCCATCGTGCCGGCGCCGCCCTCGATGGGCACGAGCGTCCCCGCGTCGGCGGCCATGATCTGCAGCACGACGAGGTAGTACGCGAGCGCGACGATGCGCATCCGCACCTGCGCGAAGACCAGCGTGTCGAAGCTGTTCTTCCCCTTCTCGGCGCGCTTCATGTACTTCTTGCCGAACTTGAGCAGCTGGAACGCCTGCTTGTAGTCGCCGCTGTCGAGCGCGAACAGGAAGCCGACGAGGAACGACTGCGCGTTGAACGCGTCCTGGAGCTTCTTCTCCGACACGCCCTTGCTGTTCGACTCGATGAGGTTCGTGTAGTTCGTGCCGATCGCGAAGATCCAGTTGAAGGTGTTCGGCACGCCGACGGGGAAGAGCAGCGGATCCCACCAGTGCAGCCACCACTGGCCGGTGAGGATCGGCACCTTCTTCTTGGTGGTGACCTTCACCTTGGCCTTCGTGGGCGTCCCGTCCTTCATGACCATGACGTCCTTCACCTCGACCTCGTCGACGGTGATGAACGACCACCACAGGCACCACGGCGGGGGCGGCGGCGGCATGTCGAAGTCGGGCCGGTAGGAGCAGGCCTCGTAGACCTCGTGGTCGACTCGGTTCTCGATGTCCGTGTCGAGGAGCACGTCCTGGAACGACTGCCCGAAGGTGTGCCGGCCGAAGACCCAGTGCCAGTCCTCCCAGTCCCAGCCGGGGTCGCCCGGCTCGGGCATGCCCTCGAACCAGTGGACGTCCGTCATCGGGTCGCCGTTGAGGCGCGCGATGAAGCCGCGGTCGTCGATGAGGTCCGGGTCGTCGCCCTCGGGGATGAGGTGGCTCGTCGCGAGGTCGTCGGCGAACGGCAGCCAGTTGCTGTCGTCGTCGTCGTTCTCGCCGTCGAAGACCCAGATGCGCGCGGTGCCGGCCTCGACGGGGAAGTCGAAGCTGTTCCAGTCGTGCGGGTCGTCGACCTGGAACTGGTGCAGCGGGTTGTCCGGGTCGGAGCTGCCGATGATGTCGTGCGTCACGAAGAGCGTCGAGCCGTCGTACGTGATGCCGCCGCCCTCCACCGGCGGGCCGACGGGCTCGGCCGTCCAGTCCTCCCGTCGCTCGAAGTAGTAGAAGCCGGAGCGCCCGGCGTTCCCGAAGAAGAAGGAGTCGGGAACGCGCATGGCGTCCGACCACTCGGGGTTGCTCGTGGCGCGGCCGTCCATGATCGGGTCGTCGTCCGTGGTCGGGATGTTGACCGGCAGGAAGAACGGCTTGTTCGGGTTCGGGGTGAGCTGCGCGCCGAGGGCGGGCGCGAGCACGAGCAGCGCCGCGGCGGCGGCGAGGTGCGTCTGTCTCATGGGTTCGTCTCTCTCCCGGTGGACGAGGGCCCCGCGGTCCGCGCGCGGTCGGCCCGACCCCGACCGTAACGCACGCGGGAGCCCGATGCGCGGTCCGCGTCCCGCGCGATCGCCGGAGCGCATGGTCGGATGCCACCGCGTGACGACGTCGGGCGGGCCACGCCCTCGTCACCCCGGCCGCCGCGCACGCCGGTAGCCTGGATCGTCTCCCCCCTCGCACTCCCGGAAGTCCCCCGTGATCCGCACCGTCCTCGCCGCAGCCGCCCTCGCCTCGTGTCTCGCCGCGCCCGCGGCCGCCCAGCAGTTCGTCGTCGGCTTCGACTCCGTCGGCGCGCCCGGCGCGTTCTCGCAGATCTTCCCCGGGTTCCAGAACGGCCCGCACCTCGAATACGCGACGGTCACGCTCGACGGCGGCGTGATCCTCGACGACAGCCTCTTCGCGTCCTCGGCGACGAGCGGCTCGAACATCCTCGCCACCTGCGACACCTGCGGGCTGGGTGACGGCCCGCCGCCCACCGGCCTGCCCGGCTCCATCACCGGCACGTTCACGACCTCCGTCTCGAGCCTGTCGCTCGACGCGATCAACGGCAGCACCGCGGGCGGCGGGACCTTCACGCTCACGGCCTTCGACGCGGCCGGCGCGGTGCTCGGCACCGACCAGGCGTTCCTGGGACCGATGGGCTCCCCCACCTCGGTGCAGGAGCTCGGCGTCGCGGCGAGCGCGGTGAAGTCGTTCACGGTCACGGTGGACCTGCCCGCCGGCTACACCTTCGCGATCGACACGCTCACCGGACTGCCGCTCGAGGGCGACTGGACCGACCTCGGCGCGGGACTCGCGGGCAGCGCGGGCGTGCCGGCGCTCGGGGGCTCGGGCTCGCTCGCGGGCGGCGACGTCGCGAGGCTCACGCTCACGGGCGCCGCCGGCCCCACGACGGTCGCGGTGTTCGGCGGCTTCACCCGGGTCGACCTGCCGCTCTCCGGCGGCGTCCTCGTCCCGAGCCCGGACGTCGTGCGCTTCTTCCCCGTCGGCGCGGCGGGCGTCCTCGAGCTCGCCGCGGTCTGGCCGGTCGGCGTGCCGACGGGCACCGAGGTCTACTTCCAGATCTGGGTCGCCGACGCGGGCGGGCCGTTCGGCCTCGCCGCGAGCAACGCGGTCGTCGGCGTCACGCCGTAGCGGAGACGCCGGGCCGGGACGAGCCGGCGATCGCGGACGACCCCGCGTCCGCGGCCGGCGCGATCCACGAGCCGCCGGATTCCGGCGGAACCCCGCGACGCGTCCCGACATCCCACCGCGATCGACCGGGCGGGACCGGGGGCACGTCGCACCACCGCGCGCCCTCGCCCCGACCCCGGTCGGTACCCTCGACACCGTCGCCGCGCTCGAGACGGTCGTCACCCCCTCACGGTCCCCCGCCCTCGGAGCCGCCCATGCCCGTCCCCGCCTTCGCGTCCGCGCTCGTCGCGGGCCTCGCGCTCGCCGAGCCGGCGCTCGTCGCCGCGCCCGCCGCTCTCGCACCCGTCGCCCCGACGGCCCCGCTCGCGACCGCCGCCACGACCGCGGACGACGAGCTGCCCGGCTACTACCGCTGGTACAAGAAGGCGGGCGACGACCCGCGCCTCCCCGACGAGGTCGCGCGCGACCGCGCCATGGAGGCCGGCGACGACTGGGCGCCGAAGGAGCTCGCGCACCGGGCGCCCGACTGGAGCTTCCCGGACGGCACGGGCCGCACCGTCCCGCTGCGCGTCGGCGGCGACGGCCGCCAGACGCTCGTCGTCACCTTCCAATCCTGGTGGTGACTGTTCTGCATGCGGCAGCTCGTGGAGCTGCACGACATGATCGACGTGTTCGACGCGCTCGACACGGACGTGCTGGCGATCGCCCAGCGCGAGGACGACCCGACGACCATGGACCGCGTCCGGCGGCTCGTCGGTGACCGCATCACCGTCGTCGCGGACGTCGACGGCGTGAGCACGGACGTCCTCCCGCTCTTCACGTCCTTCGTGATCGATCGCGAGGGCGTGCTGCGCAGCGCGATCCCCGGCACGAAGGCGGCGCGCGCGCGGACGGACGTACTCGTCGACGAGGTCGCCCGCGTGGCCGGCGTCGAGGCGCCGGCCGTGACCTACGCGGACGGCCGCGTCCGGCGCGACGGCGACGCGGCCGACGGAGCGGGCGACGAGGTGCTGCGCCTGCGCACGGCCTGGTCGCACGACGCGTTCGCCCCGGGCGCGACGACGCGGCTCATCGCCCTCCCGGAGATCGCCGAGGGCTGGCGCGTCGACGCGGAGGACGGCGAGGGCACGACCGCCTTCGCCCTCGAGGTCGACGTGCCGGACGGCCTCGAGCTCGTCGACGGCGTCGTCCTCCCCTCGGCCGGGCGCGCGCACGACGCGGTGCTCGACGGCGAGGTCGCCGGCTGGACGGGCGACATCCCGCTGCGCGCGCTCACCTTCCGCGGGACGGACGCGCTCGAGCCGGGCGGGACGCTCACCGTGGGCCTCACGGTGACCTGGCGCGCGGGCGACGGCACGCGACGCACCGAGCCGCGCACGGAGCGCTGGGAGCTCGCGCTCCCGGTCGTCGCGCCGGACGCCGAGCGCGGGCAGCTCTACGGGTGGGAGGGCTGGTGACCCGCCCCGCGGACGACGCGCGTCAGAAGTCGTCGTCCATGGGATCGAAGGTGACCAGCCCGACGACGAGGTCGAGGATCTCGAACGGGTCGACGCCCACGTCCACGCCGATGAGGAACGCCTGGAAGCCGACGCCGCACTCGGTCATGCCGTAGTCGGGGCTCAAGCCGCCCTCGAGCGTGACGTCGGCGACGCTCACCTCGGCGCCGGTCTTGGACTCGAGCCCCACGGGCAGGCGCGGGAGGGTCCGGCCGCGGGGACCGGGGAGCCCGACGTACACGGAGGCGTAGGTGCCCACGAAGACGTCCGCGTACTCGGTCGCGCGGGCGCCGAACGCGATGCCGGGCCCGAAGCGCACCCGGGCGCGCACGATGTCCAGGACGTCGAGCACCCGGTTGGGGATGTACATGAGGATGCCCCAGCCGATGCCCACGGGGCCGGGGGCGTCCGCCTCGTCGTCGTCCTCGACGACGGAGGCCGCGAGCCAGGCGGCGGCGGGCGTGCCGAGCGGGCCGACGCTCGGCAGCCGGGACGTCGCCGCGGCGGTCCGGGCGGCGGGCGCGCCGGACGGGCCGGCGCAGGCGATCGGGAGCGCGCCGAGCAGGAGCGCGAGGAGCACGCGGTTCATGGCCGTCTCCGGGAAACCGTTTCCATCCGCATGGTACCCACGGCGGTGGGTCGTCCCGAGCGCCGTCCGGCGGTGATCTCCCGTGGTGCTCCCCGGAACGCAAGCCGCCCCCGGGGCCCGACGACTCAGGGCTCCGGGGGCGGTCTTCGGGCGGCGTCATCCGCCCGCCGTGGCTCGGGTCCTACAGGTCCCGGTCCTCGGGGACGATCGAACCGAGCAGCGGGCCGTTGTCCTCGACGGGCAGCGCGGCCGTCGGCGGGGACACCGGGTTCTCGCCACCCCAGAACTCGATCGAGTTGAAGATGAGGGAGTCGAGGAACACCGCGATACCGTAGACGGGGATGATGTTGAGCAGCAGGTACACGCCTTCCTGCGCCCACTCGTTCTCGCTCACGGTGCCGTTCCAGTGGTGCACACGGCGCGTCATGTTGAACGGGCCGTAGCAACCGCTGGCGAAGATGGACAGGCAGAGAACGCCGACGATGGCGCGCGTCTTCCAAGGATGGGACATCGGATGTCTCCGGGATACCCGACATGGAGTTCAGTCACGTCCGGAGCGGGCGCGAGCCCATGTCGCTCTCGCCGCCGCTCCCTGCGCACGGGTCACGCGTCGGCTCGCCGGATCCCGTCGGGAACACGCATGACGAACCCCGTGCGACCGCCTGCACAGTCGTCGCAGGGTAGCAACGGCCTCTCCGGGTACCAGGGTCCCGCGAGGTTTTGGACATGCACGCATCGACATGCGTCGCATGTGTGCGTCGCGCTCGTCGCGCTCGTCGCGGCGGCGTGCTCCGCGCCCGCGCGGCTGCGTCTCGACGTGACGCCGGAGACCTTCGCCACGGTGCTCGCGGAACCGTGGCCCGACGGGACGCTCCTCGAATTGGGTCCCGGTGAATACGTCCTCGAGCCGCGGCCGCACGCGCTCGCCGTGCCGGGGCGCGAGGAGCCCGTCACCGTGACGGTCGGGCTGCTCGTGACGACGCCGGGCCTCGTGATCCGCGGCGCCGGCGCCGAGCGGACCGTGCTCCGGACCCGCGCCGACTGCGGCGTGCTCTTCCAGGACGTCCCCGACGCGCTGCTCACCGGGCTGACCGTCACGGGCGGCGTCCGCTCGCCCGATCCCGCGGTGCCCGCGGCCGGCGTCACCGTCGCCGGGACCTCCGACGTGCGGATCCGCGCCTGCCGGGTCACGGACAACGTCGGCGACCCCGAGGCGCTCGAGTCGACCGTGTCCGGCATCGTGGGCATCGACGTCCGCGACCGGTCTCGCGCGTGGATCCGCGACAACGAGCTCTACGGCAACTCGTGGGACGGCGTCGCCGTGCGCCACCGGGCGAGCGCGCTCGTGGACAACAACGTCGTCGACGGCGTGTGGTCGGGGCGCGGTCCGGTGGGCGGACGCGGCGTGGGCATCTCGGTGCAGGACCGGGCGACCGCGGTCGTGACGCACAACTACGTGACGCGCACGTGGAAGGGCATCGGCGTGTTCGGCGACGCCACGGCGTCGGTCATGGAGAACGTCGTGGAGTCCGTGCGCACCTGGGGTCTCACGGTCTGGGGCGGCGAGCGCGGCGCGCCGCGCGCGCGCGTCGAACGGAACCTCGTCCGGGACACGGGCGCGTGCGGGGCGTCGGTGCGCGTGTCCGCCCCCGCCGGCGAGGGCGCCCTGCGCGGCAACCTGCTCTGGGAGACCGGGCGGGACCCGGCCTTCGACGCGCCGGACCAGTGGTGCGAGCAGTGCGCGGTCGCCGTGCACGGGCTCGTCGACGCGTTCGTCGTCGAGGACAACGTCGCGTGGGCGACGCGCGAGGCCGGCGACGCGCCCGGCCGGGACGACGTCGAGGAGGCCGACTTCCTCCGGCGGCTCGAGCAGCTCCGCGGCCGGTTCGCGGCCTGGCCGGCGCTGCAACGGGCGACGTCGCTCGAGGAGCGGGTCGCGCCCGCCGCCGAGGCGGCGCCCGCCGACGGTCCCTGAGCGCGCCGCGGGGCTCCGCGGCGCCGCCGTGACGGCCTCCTCCACGGGGGACGGGCCGGCAGCCCGTCGTGGTAGGCTGGCCGCGCACCCGCTCGGCGAGCGCGACCCATGCCCGATCCTCGACACCTCCCCGCCCTCCTGCGCCTCTTCGACGACGAGTCGGAGGCGGTGCGTCGCCCCGTGCTCGACACGCTCGCCGCGTTCGGCGAGTCGCTCGAGTCGGAGCTCCGCGCGCTCCCCGAGACGCCGGACGACGCGCGCGTCGTCGCGCTGCTCGAGGCGGTCGCGTCCCACGCCGCGCCGGGCCGGGACGACACCGGTGACGGGGGATCCGCCGAGGACGACGAGGTCGCCGCCCCGCTGTCGCCGGCCGACGCCTCGCGCGCCCCGAACCGTCCGCGCCGGCGCGCGCCGCGCCGCGAGTTCCTGCTCGAGGAAGGTCAGCTCGTGCGGCACAAGCGGTACGGCTACCGCGGCGTCATCGTGTCGCGCGACGCCGTGTGCCGCGCGTCGGACGACTGGTACGAGGCGAACCGCACCCGCCCCGCGCGGGAGCAGCCCTGGTACCACGTGCTCGTCGACGGCGCGTCGCACGTGACCTACGCCGCGCAGACGAGCCTGCTGCCGGACGAGGCCATGCGCGCCGTCGAGCACCCGCTCGTCCCGTTCTTCTTCCTGGAGTTCGCGGACGGCCGCTACGTGCGCAACGAGCGCGCCTGGCCGACGCTCGAGAGCTGACGATGGAACCGGCCGCGCACCGCGGCCGCCGCTCGCGGGACCGTGCGGGGGAACGGGACGTCGCCCCTGTCGGCCGCTCGATCCGGTCAACACCCGAGGAACGACCCATGACCTCCCGCCGTCTCGCCCTGCTCCTGCCCGTCGTGTTCGCGCTCGCCGCCTGCGCGTCCGAGTCGCACCGCACCGTCGCGCCGACCCCCGTCGCGACGTACATGACCGGCTACTCGGGGCCGAAGTACACGCTCACCATCGGGCAGTTCCACAACTCGTCGCCGTACATGCGCGGCATCTTCTCCGAGGGTCCCGACCGCCTCGGCAGCCAGGCGAAGACGATCCTCAAGACGCACCTGAGCCAGACGAACCGCTTCCGGCTGCTGGATCGCGACAACATGGCGGAGGCGAGCCGCGAGAACGAGCTCGCCGGTCGCGAGAGCGACCTCGCGGGCGCCGAGGTGCTCGTCGCCGGCGAGGTCACCGAGTTCGGCCGCAAGACGACGGGCGACCGCTGGTTCTTCGGCATCTTCGGCCGCGGCAAGAGCCAGGTGGCGTACGCGAAGGTCTCGCTCAACGTCGTCGACGCGCGCACGTCCGAGGTCGTGTACTCGGTGCAGGGCGCGGGCGAGTACGAGCTGAGCAGCCGCGAGGTGCTCGGCACGGGCGGCACGCAGGGCTACGACTCGACGCTCAACGGCAAGGTGCTCGACTTCGCGATCGTCGACGCGGTGAACAAGCTCGTCGACGGGCTGCAGGCCGGGCAGTGGAGCCCGACGGCCGAGGCGGCGGGGAACGGCTGATGCGCCTCGCGGCGGCGGCGCTCCTCCTGCTCACCGCGGGCTGCGCGAGCCCGCTCTACGACTGGGGTCGCTACGAGGAGTCCGTGCTCGCGATGGAGACGGGCTTCCAGGACGTCGACCTGCTCGACGAGATCGACGCCCTCGAGCGGCAGGCCGAGCGCGCGGTCGCGAAGGACAAGCGCCCGCCGCCGGGGCTCCACGCGCACCTGGGGTACCTCCACTACCTCGCCGGCAACAGCGACGCGGCCCTCCGCCACTTCCAGGCCGAGAAGGCCGTCTACCCGCAGAGCACCGTCTTCATGGACGGGCTCATCTCGAGGCTCTGAGCGTGGCCGCCATCCGAGGGACGTCCGTCGTGCTGCTCGTCGCCCTGCTCGGGGTCGGCTGCAAGTCGGTGGAGCCGTACGACTACGGACCGCTGCTCGACCACATGCCCGCGTCCATCCTCGTGCTGCCGCCGCTCAACGAGTCGCCGGAGGCGGAGGTCGCGCCGGTCTTCCTCTCGACGATCACGCGGCCGCTGGGCGAGCGCGGGTACTACGTGTTCCCCGTCGCGCTCGTCGAGCGGATCATGCGCGAGAACGGGCTGCCCACCGCGCACGAGATGCACACCGTGTCGCTCAACAAGCTCGACGAGGTCTTCGGGCCGGACGCCGTGCTGTACATCACCGTGCGCGACTGGGGCACGAGCTACGAGGTGCTCGCGTCGAACACGCGGGTCACGCTCGCGGCGCGGCTCGTGGACGTCGACACCGGACAGCAGATCTGGGCCGGCTCCGCGACCGCTGTGCGCTCGTCGAACGACGGGCAGGGCGGGATCCTCGACGCGCTCGTCGGCGCGCTCGTGAACCAGGTCGTCGCCTCGGCCCTCGACCCCACCCCGGAGGTCTCGCGCCAGGCGAGCGTGCTCCTCGTGAGCAACACCCGGAGCGGGCTGCTCGAGGGGCCCTTCCACCCGGAGCACGAGGAGCGGGTCCGGAAGGAGCGGGAGAAGCGGGAGGCCCGGAGCAGCAGCGCCGCGCCCTGACGGGGCGACGCCCCGCCCGGTGCCCGCCCCCGATGCCCGGCGGCCCCCGGCGCGACCGGGCCCGCGAGCCTCGCCCGTGCCGGGCCCGGAGGGCTCCCCGGGCGGCCCTCCTTTTCCTGCACGGCGCCGGATCGGGGATACACTCTCACTCGGGGGGGACCGGTCGGTCCCCGAGTCAGCTGCCCTCTGACCGTCGGTTACGGGGTAGATCCCACCCATTGCTTGCCCAATTCGTGAACCGCGTGTTGGAATGGCGGGTCGATCGCCGGGCTGGGCACACCCGGCGGACGGACCACCTCGACACGACGCGCGGGAAGAGGTGACGGCCCCACGGGGGTCGCCGGAGACGTGAGACACATGCCGTACCTGCTGCCGCCCGGACGGGCGCGCACCCACGCCTGGTTCCTGCTGGGCGTCCTCATCGGGCTCTGCCCCCTGGGGATGGCCCAGTCCCAACCCGTCGTCATCAAGGACGCCGTGCGCTACGACGCCGGCGTGCTCATGTACGCGGGGGTGGGGAATTCGAACCTCAACGACAACTTCGGCCAGTCGGCCGCCTTCCTGGGCGACCTCGACGGCCCCGGACCGGGCGTGGCGACGATCGCGTTCGGCCACACGCGCGACGATGACGTCGACGACCCGGCGAAGCTCTCGGGGAGCAGCAGCGGCAAGTTCAACAACAACGGCGCGCTGTGGCTCGTGAACCTCGACGCCGACGGGCAGGTCGTGAGCAAGCGCAAGCTCGGGGCGATGGAGCCCGACATGCCGCCGCTCGACACGGACAACGACCCGCCCGGCGTGGGCGGTGAGGACTACGCGGGTGTCCGCGGCTTCGGGCAGGGCGTCGACGCGATCGGCGACCTCGACGGCGACGGCGTCGTGGACCTCGTCGTCGGCGTGAACGAGGACGACGACGGCACGTTGAACGCGCTCTGCTCGAGCTGCTCGAACACGAACCTCCCCATCGACATCGGCTACGGCTCGCTCTTCGTCCTCTTCATGCGCGAGGACGGCACGATCAAGTCGTGGCAGAAGATCAGCAAGACGCAGGGCGGCGGCACGCTCTCGGCGCTGCTCGACCCGAAGGTCTACTTCGGCGCGTCCGTGTGCTCGATGGGTGACTTCAACGACGACGGGTTCAAGGACATCCTCGTCGGCGCGCCGGGCACCCACAAGACGAACCCGATCACCGGCAACCCGTTCCCCTCCCCGCTGGGGGCGGGCGACCCGCTGCACGAGCACATCTCGTCGAGCGGCCTGGGCCGGGTCTGGGTGCTCTCGCTGAACCCCGACGGCACGGTGTTCCGTCGCGCGGCGATCGACCTCAACGGTCTCCTGCCGGCGCCGAACAACATCCTCCTGGACGGCGCCACGACCGACGAGTACGGCGACGAGTTCGGCCGCTCCGTGGCGTGGCTCGGTGACATCGACGGCCCGCCGCCGGCGACGCCCGACCCGAACGACCCCGTCAACAGCATGACGACGATCGCCGTCGGTGCGCCCTTCGACGACGACGGCCCGCCCTCCGCACAGGGCCGCTACGGCGCCGTGTGGATCATCGGCCTCGACATGGTCGGCAGCGCGCTCAAGGTCGTCGAGCTCAAGAAGATCTCCGCGACGAAGGGCAACTTCCACGCGGACCTCAAGGAGCGCGACCTCTTCGGCATCTCCATGGACCCCGCCGGGGACTGGAACAAGGACGGCATTCCCGACCTCGCCGTGGGCGCGCAGTTCGACGACGACGGCTGGGCGAACAGCGGCGCCGTGTACCTGCTCATGCTGAACAAGAACGGGACCGTGAAGTCCCACATGAAGATCAGCGACACGACGCACGGCATGCCCGACCCGCTCATCACGAACGGACAGGGCGTGAACTTCGGCAGCGCCGTCGCGAACGTCGGCGACTTCGACGGCAACGGCACGATCGACTTCATCGCGGGCGCGGAGCTCTACGACCCGCTGAACCGCGGCGCGGGCTGGCTCGTCACCACCGACGTGCCGCGCATGACGCTCGGCGACCGGCTGGACGCGGACGTCGCGCCGGACAACAGCTACACGTTCACCTTCGAGGCGACGGCCGGCACGAAGATCAAGATGGTCGCCGTGCAGCGGTTCAGCGGCATGGAGCCCGCGCTGCGCATCCTCGGACCGCTCGTCGAGGGCCAGGAGCCGGAGGTGCTCGTCGACGTCGAGGACTCGATCTCGAAGAAGGACACGCCCAAGGCGCGCAAGAAGGCGAAGCTGCCCAAGAAGTTCACCGTGCCCGCGACGGGCGAGTACCTCGTCGAGGTGCTCGACCGCGGCGGCAAGGGCGGCACGTTCCGCATGAAGACCAAGGGCAAGGCGGCGAAGGAGATCCGCAAGGTCGTCCGCGACATCGAGCTCGGCGAGGGCGAGGAGCTCTTCGAGGCCGACTTCGACTCGACGTCCGGCTCGCTGCTCAAGAAGATGGTCATCAAGGCGCTCAAGCCGAAGGGCGACTTCGCGGTCATCGACGGACTGCCGGCGGACCTTCACCCGGCGCTCGACGCGGTCATGACGCCCAGCGACCAGGCGCTCCCGATCGACGGGCTGCTCAAGGTCAACAAGGCGGGCACGGCCGTCTCGCTCAAGAAGCTGCCGCTCACGGGGCTCGGCGAGTACACCGCGGAGATCAGCGGCGTCGACGACAGCGTGGGCTACGCGCGCCTCAAGGCGTCCGTGAAGATCCCCAAGGGCAAGGCGAAGATCGAACTCCCGTGATCGGCGATCCCGGTTAGGATCGCGGGCCTCCCCCAGACAAGGAGGCCCACCTTTGCGAATCACCCCCACGCTCCTCCTCGCGGGACTCGTCCTGGCCGCGCCCGTGCGCGCCTCGGACCTGGCCCTCGACGGACAGACGACCGCGGTCACGAAGTCCCTCGGGTCGACCCTCACGATCGACGTGACGGGCAACCCCGGCTTCCCGGTCTCGGTGCTCATCGACCTGACTCCCGGACCGGTCTCGGTGAACGGCGTGTCGTTCCCCATCGGGTTCAGCCCCGCCTGGAAGATCTTCCCGATCGGCGCGGTGCCCGGCGGCGGCACGCTCACGACGCAGACGACGCTCACGAGCGACCCCGCCTTCGACGGCCTCGTGATCTACACGGCCGCGGTGGTCTTCGACCCGGGCGCGACGTCCGGGCTGGACGCGAGCAACGGCGTCGTGCTCACGCTGAGCGACGCGGGCAGCGTGGAGCTCGCCGGCAACTCGCTCGCCGGCCACCCGTTCTTCGAGCACGTCACGGCGTTCAACGAGGGTGATCCCATCGAGGTGGGCGTCGAGGTGAGTCGCTTCCCGGCGCTCGCCGGACAGACGGCGGACGTCTACGTCGTCGCGGCCAAGAGCCTCGACGACTGGACGAACGACCCGACCCTCACGGACGTGACGGGCGGCGCGGAGACCTTCCTGTTCACCGCCGGCTCGATCGCGGCCAACCGCCTGACGGTCGACACGGGCACGCTGTCGGGCGACGCCGGCACCGGCCTGGGCGTCGGCTACGACGTCGTCATCGACGTGGACCAGGACGGCATGCTCGGCCCCGACGACCTCATCGACGGCTACAGCGACACGGCGGGTCTCTACGTCGTGCACGACCTCACGCAGCCGGGCCCGCTCGCGGTCACCGAGATCCTGTACTCGGGCGGCAGCTTCCTCGGGCAGAACACGTTCTACCCGACGGACATCGCGGGCATGGGTCAGCTCCCGCTCATCGTCGTGAGCCACGGCAACGGCCACAACT
>JAUIEF010000056.1 GCA_030428785.1 bacterium | reverse complement strand
TCCCGCGCCTCGCCGAGCGCGTGCGTCACGCGCCGCGCGCGCGAGCCGGACGCGGGCGGCAGGTCGCGCACGAGGCCCTTCGCGCGGAGCGCGGCGAGCACGCCGTCGAGCGCGGGCAGCGAGTCGATGCGCGCCATGCGGCTCGCGCGCTGCCGCAGCTCGCCGTGCGTCTGCGCGCCGCGCAGCAGGAGCTCCGCGACGACGGCGAGCTCCTGCCCGTCGACGTCGAGCACGTCGCGCACCGAGTGACCATACTTCTCGACGCGCGCGCCCGCGGAGTGCACTTCGTTCACCAGGCGGTGCAGCCGCAGGCGCGTCAACGCCTCGCGCAGCGTCTGCTCCGTGTACGACGTGACGGGGGCGCGGTTCGACTTCTGGTTGCAGCCGTTCTGCAGCGCGTTGATCGACAGCGGGTAGCCGTCGGGCGTCGTGAGCTCCTTCTCGACGAGCACGCCCACGATGCGCGCCTCGACCGGGTCCAGCGGTTCACGGAGTGCCACGGGTCATCGCCTCCTCGAGGGCCTCGACCAGGATGTCCGCCAGCTCGCGGAACGTCGACTCGCCCTCCGCGGCGCTCGCCTCGGCCGGGCGCCCGAAGTACGCCTGGTCGCCGCCCGCCTCCAGGAAGTCCTTCTTCCCGGCGCGGATGACGTCCACGAGGCTGATGTCGACCTCGGGCAGCGCGCGGCGCGTCTCCTCGTCGACGGCCGTCGGGTCGTCCGCCATGACGAGCGACGACTCGTAGCTGCCCGCGTGACAGGCGCCGCTGCGGAACTCGTCCGTGAGGCGCTCGGCGAGGCGGCGGCGGGTGACGTCGGGGAAGACGACGGTCGCTCCCGTGCGCTCCTCGACGCGGGCGATCGCCGCCCGGATCGAGTCGAGGTGCGCCGGCTCGAGGTGCCCGTTCGCCACGGCGAGCGGGGCGAAGCCGGAGCGGGCGGCCGCCTCGAGCACGCCCGCGAGGTGCGCGGTCGCCGTCTCGGCGTCCAGCGAGAGGGTGCCCGCGAAGGGTGCCGCGAACTCGGTCACGGCGTAGGCCACCGGGGGCAGCACGACGCACGCGCGCCCCGCCTCCTCGAGCCGGGCCGCCGCGCGGCGGGCCGTGCCCCGGGCGATCGTCACGTCGGTGTCGAGGGGCAGGTGGGGGCCGTGGGCCTCCGTGGAGCCGACCGGCAGGATGGCGGCGCATCCCGCCGCCAGGCGCTCCTTCACCTGCGGCCACGCCAGCTTCGCCAGCTCCGTCATGGGGGATCCTCGGGGGCGCGAGCCGGGCATCATAGCCGTGCTCCGGCCGCGGCGAGCCGCGCGGGCGCGCCGAGGCCCGGCCGCGCGGCCGTCGGAGGCCGTCCCGTCGCGCCTCCCGGGAAGACGCCGCGCCCCCGCGCCGTCTCAGCCCCGTCTCCTCCGCCTTGAGACCGGCGGATGGCGACGGGATACTCGGAGCCGCCGCCCCGCGCGGCCGCCACCCCCCACCCGCGGTGCCCTCCACGATGATCCGAACCTCCACGACCCGCCGGGCCTCCCTGGCGCTCCTCGCCGCGCTCCTGCTCACGGCCCCCGGCTGCGCGGTGGGTCGCTACGGGCGCGACCGGTTCATGGACCTGACGGACATCATCGACATCAAGTACGGCGTGGCGATCGGCGCCGGGGCCAAGGCCGAGATCACCCAGTTCCTCGGGGCGGGCGGCGGCGCCGCGGCGCTCGGTTACGGCCGCGAGTGGTATGGGCGCCGGTCGATGGAGCGTCGTGGGTTCGCGTTCATCCACCTGGGCGCCATCGGCGTGGACGGCGGCTACGGCAGCGACAATCTGGGCGGCTGGTCGGACGAGCGCGCCGAGGTCTACTTCCTGCTCGTGAACGCGACGGCCTTCGCCGACTTCGGGATCGCGCCGGCGGGCGACGCGCGCTGGGAGCACATCTCCACCGCCGCGCCGCCGAAGCTCGGGTCGAGCCAGGAGGCCCTTCTGCCCCCGTGGCGTTTCGAGCCGCTGCACCCGATCGACTACTGGCGCTTCGGCGCGGAGGTCATCATCCCGGGCGTGCACTTCGGCATCTACTTCAACTTCGGCCAGTTCCTCGACTTCCTCGCCGGCTGGACGACGTGGGACCCGGCGGACGACGACGGCGTGAGCTTCTTCGACACGTACAACCTCCCGCCCGAGGAGGTCGCCGAGGAGATGGCGGAGGAGGGCGCCGAGGAGTAAGGCGCGCCCGAGCGCCCGCTCAGATCTGCGAGAGCGCGCGGCGGTCCACCTTGCCGCGGTCGTTCTTCGGCAGGTCGTCCACGAAGGTCACGACGCGCGGGTACTTGTGCGGCGAGAGCTTCGTGCGCACGTACTCCTGCAGCGACTCGGCGAAGGCGTCGTCGCCCGGCTGACCCGGCACGGGGACGACGAACGCGCGCGGCTTGACGAGGCCCTCGTCGTCGCGCCAGCCGACGACGGCCGCCTCCCGCACCGCCTCGTGCGAGAGCAGGCACTCCTCGACCTCGTGCGGCGCGACGAACTTGCCGCCCACCTTGAGCAGCTCGTCGGCGCGGCCCTCGTAGAAGAAGTAGCCGTCCTCGTCCATGCGGAAGAGGTCGCCCGTGACGACGAGGTCGCCGCGGAAGGTCTCCTTGCTCTTCTCGTGGGCCTGCCAGTAGCAGAGCGCGGCCGACTCGCCGCGCACGTGGAGGCGGCCCGTCTCGCCGGCGGGCAGCTCGAAGCCCGTCTCGTCGACGACGCGGCAGTCGTAGCCGGGGACGGCCTGGCCGAGGCTGCCGGGGCGCACCGCGCCGGGCCGGTTGCTGATGTAGATGTGGAACAGCTCCGCGCTGCCGATGCCGTCGAGGATCTCGACGCCGCAGCGGTCGAGCCACTGGCGCTGGAGCGCCTCCGGGAGCTTCTCGCCCGCGGAGAGCACGAGGCGCAGGCTCGACAGGTCGCGCGCGCCGCCCGACTCCTCGAGCGCGAGCATCTTGCCGATCATCGTCGGCACGGAGGTGAGGATGGTGGGGCGGTGGCGCTCGACGACGTCGAAGATCTTCTCGGGCGTCGAGCGGCCGCTGAAGAGCACCGTCGTCGCGCCGACCGCGAACGGGAACATGAGGTTCGTGCCCGTCGCGTACCCGAAGAAGAGCTTGGGCACGCCGGCGGTCACGTCGTCCTCGCGGATGCCGAGCACGCCCTTCGCGTACCTCTCGATGTTGAACGCGAAGTCCTCGTGCAGGTGCACGGCGGCCTTGGGGCGCCCCGTGCTGCCGGACGTGAAGAGCCAGCCGCAGATGTCGTGCTTGTGCGTCTCGGCGCGGCCCGCGCCGACGGGCGCCTCCGCGACGAGGTCGGCCATCGCGTACTGGTGCCGCCCGTGCAGCTCCGGGCGTTCGTCGCTGCGATCGCCGCCGGCCACGACGACGGCGATGAGGTGTCGGCTCTTCTCGAGCAGCCGCTCGAACATCGGCGCGAGCTCCGCGTCGACCACGGCGATGCGCGCGCGCGTGTACTCCAGGTAGTAGGCGTAGTCCTCCTCCTTGAGGAGGGGGTTCACCATCGCGAAGACGCCGCCGGCCTCGAGCGTCGCGAACCACGCGTGGCTGAACTCGGGCCGGTCGCTGAGCGCGAGCAGCACGCGCTCCTCCTGCCTCAGGCCCAGGTCGACGAACGCGCTCGCGAGCCGGCTGCTCGCGTCGGCGAGCTGCGCGTAGGTGTGCTCCTCGTCACGCCAGCGCAGGGCGACCTTGTCGCCGCGCCCGGCCTCGAGGTTGTGGTGGAGCAGGTAGTCGGCGAGGTTGAAGCGGTCGGGGAACATCGGCGGCCCTGTCGGCGGTACGGTGGGGGCGACCGGTCCGCTTCCGCGGGGCCCGCGCCCTTCAATCCGACAGCAGGGTACGCACCTCCCACAGATCGGGGAAGACGCGCCGCATGAGCGTGGTCTGCAGGTAGCGGATGCCGTCGAGGTCGCCGGTGGTGCCCTTGCCCGTGCCCGGCTTGTCGCCGATCTGGCGCTCGACCATCATCACGTGGTGCCGGCGCCAGAGGATGAGCTGCTCGTCGATGTCCACGAGCGACTCGCAGAGCTCGTAGACGAGCGGGTGGTCGTCGGGGTCGTCGTACACGACCTTCAGCGCGGCGAGCGTCGCGTCGCGCTGCGCCTCCGTGCGGGCGTCCCCCGGCGCCGTGACGTCGAACCCCTTCGCGCGCAGCACCGCGTAGAGCGTCTCCGCGATGCTCGTCTCCGCCAGGCGGCGTTGCAGCTCGCCGTGCCGCGGGTCGCCGGAGGTGTAGCTCGCGAGGGTCTCGTCCTTGAGGCCGAACAGGCACTCGACCTCGCGGAACTGGACGCTCTGGAAGCCGCTCGCCGGGTTGAGCGCGGCGCGGAACTTCAGGAAGTCGGCGGGGCGCATGCTCTCGAGCACGTGGATCTGCCCGACGAGCACCTTGAAGATCGCCTCGATGCGGCGGGCCAGGCGGAGCGCGTTGCGGAGGTCGGTGTCGCTCCCCGCGCGGAGCAGCCGATGGATCTCGTCCGCCTCGTGCCGCACGAGCTTGAACCACAGCTCGTACACCTGGTGCACGACGATGAACTGGAGCTCGTCGTGGGCCGGCGGCTCGGCGAGGCAGTGCTGCTGCTCGAGCAGCTCCGGGACCTTGAGGTAGTCGGAGTAGGTGAGCCGGCCGGTGGCGCCGTCGGTGGCCATGGGGTCCTCGGGGGTCAGTAGGCGGACGAACCCTGGGCGTACTCCTTCCAGAGTCCGCGCGCCAGGATCTCCTCGACGGAATCGAGGCAGTGGTCCAGCTCGTCGTCCGTCGTGTAGAAGTGCGGCGAGATGCGCAGGCCGACGTCCGGGCGGCAGTCGACGAGGATGTCGCGGGCGGCGAGCGCCTGGACGACCGCCGGGCCGTGCTCGACGAGCAGCGTCACGGTGCCGCCGCGCCGCTCGGGGTCGAGGGGCGACCGCGTGGCGAGGCCGCGCTCGGCCGCGCGCTCGAGGAAGCGCGTCGTCTGCCGCACGCTCTTCGCGCGGATCGCCTCCACGCCGATCTCGCCGATGATCTCGTAGCCGGAGCGCGCCGCGTAGAGCGCCGGGACGGCCGGCGAGCCGTGGAGCATGCGCGTCGCGTCGCCCGCGTAGCGCTGGGCGCCCGGCTCGAACGCGAACGGCTCGGCGTGCGCCATCCACCCGGTGAGCGCCGGCTCGAGGCGGTCGCGCAGCCCGGGCTTCACGTAGAGGTACCCGGCGCCGGGTCCGCCGCAGAGCCACTTTACGGAGCCGCCGCAGACCATGTCGACGTCGAGCGCCCGCACGTCGAAGGGCACGGTGCCCGTCGACTGGTAGCAGTCGGCGACGACGAGCGCGCCCACCGAGTGGGCCTTCTCGACGACGGCCGCGAGGTCCTGCCGGAAGCCCGTCTGGAAGAGGACGTGGCTGATGGGCACGAGCAGCGTGCGCTCGTCGATCGCCGCGAGCAGGTCCTCGGTCTCGACGCCCACGCCGTCGCGGCTCGGCACCTCGACGACCTCCGCGCCGCGCCGCGTCTGCGCCTCCCAGACGTACATCACGGACGGGAAGTTCATCGACGTGTAGACGACGCGGTTGCGCGGCCCCTCGAAGTCGAAGCAGGACGCGAGCAGCCCCTGGATGACCGAGACGTTCTGGTGCATGACGACGCTGCCCTCGGGCGCGTTGAAGATGCGCGCGAGGAGGTTGCCCGTCGTCACGGGCGACGCCCACCAGCCCTCGGCCCAGGCGCGGATGCCGCGCGTCGCCCACATGTCCGCGTACTCGCGGAGCGCGTCGTAGACCTTGCGCGGCATCGCGCCGAGCGAGTGGTTCACCAGGTAGGTGGACTTCTCGAGGATCGGGAACTCGGCGCGCCGGGCGAGCAGCGCGTCCTCCTGCGTGGCGGGGGCGGTCACGGGGCGGGCTCCCGGGAGCTCGGGGGGGAGGGGCGTCGGGTCGGGGCGGAGGGTCGGGCGGTGATGACGCAGCCTCGCGGCGCGCCGGGGCGCGGCGCGGTCAGCACGCGGCCTCCACCTCCTCGATCGTCTTGGGGATGGACGCGGTGAGGTTCTCGTGGCCGCCCTCGGTGATGGCGACGTCGTCCTCGATGCGGATGCCGAGGCCGCGGAAGGCCTCGGGCGCGGACTCGTCGTCCGCCGTCACGTACACGCCGGGCTCGACGGTCAGCACCATGCCGGGCTCGAGCGTGCGCGAGCGGGTCGACCCGTTCTGCGTGCCCGGCTCGTGGTAGCTGCCCACGTCGTGCACGTCGATGCCGAGCCAGTGGCTCGTGCGGTGGATCGTGTACTTGCGGAAGTCGCCGGACTCGAGCAGGTCGTCGACCTTCCCGGACAGGAGGCCCACGGCGACGAGGCCCTCGACGAGACTCCGCGTCGCCGTCTCGTGCACGGAGAGGAACGAGTTCCCGGCGACGGCCTGCGCGCAGCCCGCGAGCTGCGCGTCGAGCACGACCTGGTAGAGCTCGCGTTGCGCGCCGGTGAACGTGCCCGAGGCGGGGAAGGTCCGCGTGACGTCGGCGGTGTAGCCGTCGAACTCGCACCCCGCGTCCAGGAGCAGGCAGTCGCCCGCCTTCACGACCATGTCGTTCGTCGTGTAGTGGAGCACGCAGGCGTTGTCGCCGCCCGCCGCGATCGTGGTGTAGCCCGGGCCCCAGCCGCCCTCGGCGCGGAACGTCCCGTCGACGACCGCCTCGATCTCCCACTCGCCGCAGCCCTCGCGGAGGCGCTGCATCGCCGCGCGGTGGGCCTTGTCGGTGACCGCGGCGGCGCGCCGCATGATCGCGAGCTCCTCCTCCGACTTGTGGAGGCGCATCTCGTGGAGGATCGCCGACGGGTCGGTGACCGTCATGGGCGCGTGCGTGCCGTCGCGGCTCTTCGCGTTGATGTCCTGCAGCGTGCCGAGCAGCTTGCGGTCGAAGTCGGGGTCCATGCCCGAGCGGTAGAAGAGCCGCTCGGCGCCCTTGAGCAGGTCGGGCAGGCGCTCGTCGAGCTCGGTGATCGGGAAGGCCTCGTCGGCGCCGAAGCGCTCGCGCGCGCCCTCGACGCCGGCGCGACGGCCGTGCCACGTCTCCTGCTCGGGGTCGCGCGGCCGGACGAAGAGCACGAAGCGACCCTCGTCGCGGTGGGGCGCGAAGACCGCCACGGCGTCCGGCTCGGGGAAGGCCGTGAGGTACCAGAAGTCGGAGTCGGGCCGGAACTTGAAGTGGGTGTCGCGGCTGCGCACCCGCTCGGGGCCGGTGCGGACGACGGCCACGCCGTCGCCCATCGCGTCGAGGAACGCCGCCCGATGGGCGGCCGCCATGCCGGTGTTCACTGGGTCCTCCGGGTGTCGAGCACCACGCTCACGGGCGCCTCGTCGGCCTGCACCTCGACCGGCAGCGCGAGCTCGATGTCGCCCGCGCCGCCCATGACGTCGCCGTCGGCATCCAGTCGTGCGGTGAGGTAGAGGACGCCCGCGATCAGGTCCTCCTTGTTCTCCACCTGCAGCGGGACGTGCTCCACGCCCAGGTCGAACGTCAGCGGGAACCGCGGGCGGTCGACCTTGAGCACGGCGCGCGGCATGCCGCGGGCGGTCGTCTTGTCCTTGAGCATGACGAAGAGCGTGCGCGTCCCGTCGAGCGACGCGAACTCCTCCGCCAGCGAGATGGTGCCGCGGATGCGCGGGCCCGTCTTGGGCGAAGCGGTGTCGGGCGCGCCGTCCGTCGGCGGGTGGACGAAGCCCGGCGTGCCGGTGTCCGTGGGCGGGTGGCCCGCGGGCAGCCCGTCGGTCGGCGCCTCCGCGAGCGGCGGCGCGGTCATCGGGCGCGCGTCGGCCTCCGTGAGACGTTCGGAGAGGAACACCGTCGCGGGCGGGGCGCCGGCGCGGAGCGGCGCGCGCGACACGCCCTCGAGGTCGCCGGCGCCGGGCATCGCGTCACCGTCCCCGTCGAGCCGCGCGACGACGATCCAGTCGCCGGCGATCGTGCCGGCGCCCGCGAGGTCGCGCGCGTCGAGCGCGAACTCCACCGGCAGCGGACCCGCGGGCAGCTTCTTCGCGATCTGCGGCGGACCCTGGCGCGCGTCCCGCCACGCCATGAGGTAGAGGCACGCGTAGGCGCCGTCGTCGACGCCCACGATGGGGTCCACGTCGACGGTGCCGCGGAGCACGCGGGCGGTCGCGGGCGGCGCCGCGCCCGCCGGGTCGCCGGAGGCCGCGGAGGCGTCCCCGGTGTCGCCGCACGCGCAGAGCGCGGCGGCCAGGAGCACGGTGATCGGGAGCAGGGTGATCGAGCGCGGGGTGTCGGTCATGGACGGGCATGATAGCGGTCTTGCTACGATGGCGACGACTCACCGCCTCCCGGAGCCTCCCGTGGCCGAGCCGCGTTCCATCTCCCTGCGGACCTACGTCTACCTGGACGTCCTGCAGCCCCAGCTCGCGTCCTTCCTCGCGACCGTCAGCCAGGGCTACCTGCCCATCGAGGAGCAGGCCTCGCTCTTCATCGAGGTGCAGCCGGGCATCTCCATCAACCGGCTCACGGACGTCGCGCTCAAGGGCGCGGACGTCACCCCCGGGATGCAGATCGTCGAGCGCGCGTTCGGCGTGCTCGAGCTCCACTCCTGGAACCAGGGCGACGTGCGCGCCGCCGGCCAGGCGATGCTCGACTACCTCGGCATGGAGGAGACGGACCGGCTCGAGCCGCGCGTCGTGACGAGCGAGATCATCACGGGGACCGACGCGCACCACACGATGCTCATCAACCGGTTCCGCCACGGCGACCAGATCCTCAAGGGCCAGGCGCTCTACATCCTCGAGACGCACCCGGCGGGCTACGCGATCCTGGCCGCCAACGAGGCCGAGAAGGCCAGCCCGATCCGCCTGCTCGAGGTCATGACCTTCGGCGCCTACGGCCGGCTCTACCTGAGCGGCGGCGACGACGAGATCAAGGAGGCGGCGGCCGCCGCCGAGGCCTGCCTCGCGGACATCCGGGGCAAGCCCAACGAAGAAGTCGTGGATGTCCGGTAGGTCTTCCCCTTCCGGCCGACCGCGGCACGCGGCACCCCCGGCGGGAAGGGCCTCCCCCGGGGCGGACGGTCACCGGCACGGTTCCCCGCGGGACATCGTCGACGACCACGGCCGGCCCACCACGCGACCTTCCGACCCGGGAGAACGACCGATGCGCACGACGCTCCTGCTCAGCGCCCTCCTCGCCCTCGCCGCCTGCAGCGGCCCGTACTTCACGCGCGGCTCCGACGACCCGAGCATCGACGAGCCCGCCATGTCGGTGCGCCTCGACCGCGAGGACCTGCGAGTCGCCATGGAGCAGTGGTACGCGGCCTTCAACGACTCGGCCTTCGTGAAGGAGATCCCGCAGCGCGAGCGCAAGATCGCCATCCTGGCCATCGAGAACGACACGAGCGAACACATCGGGTCGGCGCTGCGCAACCTCATCGAGCTCGTCGAGACGCACCTCGTGAACGACCGCGTGTTCCAGGTCGTCTCGAACGACACGATCGTCGCCGACGCCATCGCGCAGGAGCGCCTCCGCGACCTCGGCGACAGCGTCGACCCCGAGACCGTCGCGCTGCTCGGCAAGGAGTTCGGCATCCACTACTTCGTCCACGGGCGCGTGGGTGAGACCGCCGAGAAGACGCGCGACACCCGGCGCATCCAGTACTTCCTGTTCCTCAAGGTGACCGAGGTCGCGACCACGCAGCGCGTGTTCCAGCTGCAGATCCCGATCACCAAGCAGGTCGAGGGCTGACGGCGGGACGGGCACGACGGGCCGGGGGGCGGTGACGTGAACTCGGGGCGGGGGGCGCTCCTCTTCATCGCGCTCGCGTGCGTCGGCGCGACGGGTTGCGCGAGCTACGAGGAGCGCATGCGCTCCGCGCGGCGCGCGTACTACGACGGCGACCTCGACCGGGCCGTCGAGCTGCTCGAGGAGGCCGCGGACAGCCCGGGCGTCGACCGGCACGTCGCGTCGCTCGAGCTCGGCTCGGCGCTGCTCACAGCGGGTCGCTACGCGCGCGCGACCTGGGAGTTCGAGGAGGCGGACAACCGGCTCGAGGTCCTCGACTACACGTCGGTGCCGCTCGAGGACCTCGCGTCCTTCGTGCTCGGCGGCGAGATGAAGGACTACCGCGCGAGCCCGCCCGAACGCGTGCTGGTGAACACGCTCAACATGCTGGCGTTCCTCGGGCTGGGCGACCCCGAGGAGGCGGCGGTCGAGGCGCGGCGGCTGCGCATCCTGCTCGACCGCACGGACGTGCCGGAGGACGAGCTCTACGCGAACGACTTCGCGTGGGCGCTCGCGGCGCTCACCTTCGAGGCGGCCGGCGACCGCGAGGAGGCGACGGACGCGTGGCGCGTCGTGCCGGGGTCGCCGCTGGCCGATCGGCGGCTGACCGCCGGAGCGCTGGCGGAGGGCGAGCGGGCCGGCACGGTGCTCGTCGTCGTGCAGCGCGGGAAGGTCCCCGTGCGTCGGGAGGCGATCTACCTGTTCCCCGTCGGCGACGGCCTGCACACGCTGCACGTCCCGACGCTCGTGCCGCGCGCGTCGTCGTTCACGGGGGCGCAGGTCGCGGTCGACGGCGCGGCGCTCGGCGAGGTGCCGACGCTCTTCGACCTCGGCGCGCACACGCGGCAGCGCTTCGAACGCGAGTTCACGCGGCTCCTCGCCGCGGCCGTGATCCAGGCCGTGCCGCGCACCGTGCTCACGGAGTCGCTGCGCGAGCAGGCCGTCGCGCAGGCCGACGACGAGCACAAGCCCGCGGTGGAGGCCCTGGCGTGGATCGCCTCCTTCCTGCTGGACCTCGGCCTCGCGCAGCTCACGCCGACGGACACGCGGAGCTGGTCGCTCCTGCCCGAGGCGTTCCACGCGCGGCGCCTGAACCTGCCGCCGGGCGAGCACCGCATCTCCGTCGGGCTGCGCGGCGCGCGCACCGTGGACCTGCCGTTCGACGTCACGGTGGAGCCGGGGCGGCTCACGCTCGTCCACGTCGCGACGGGCCCGCACGAGGGCTGGCGCCCGCTGCCCGCCGCGCGTCGCCGCAACCTCGAGGGCCGCCCGGAGGCCGAGAAGGCGCTCGAGATCCTCGAGGCCGCCGCCTGGTGGCGCGAGCACATCCGGCCGTGACGCGGGTCAGGGCGCGGCGCCCGCGTCCGTGCGTCGCATGTCCCAGCGGTCGTCGAGTGTGCCGGCGCGCTCGAGGCGCGTCGCCGTCGCGATGACGCCGAGGAGCCGGGCGGCGCGTCGACCGGCGGGGCTCACCACGACCGCGGCGCCCACGACCAGCGCGACGAGGGCCGCGGGGTGGGGGAGTCGCGGCACGACGACGGCGAGGAAGGCCGCCGCGCCCGCCACGGCGATCCACGGCGCGGCGAGCGGGAGCGTCCGGTAGGCGGCGAAGTGCGCGCGGTCGAGGCGCGGCGCGTCGGCGGGGAGGCGGCAACGCCCGATGACCTGCACGTAGGCGCGCGCCCGGCGGAGCTCCTGGTCGCGGCGGCGCGGTCCGGCCGGCGTCTTGACCTCGAGGAAGCGCGCGTCGTCGAGCTTGCGGACGGCGAGCCCCGCCGCGCGGACCTGCCGCATGAGGTCGAGGTCGTCCGCCGCGATGCCGGGTGTCGGCCGGATGCCGAGCGACGCGCGCCACGCGAGGAGCTGCCCGTGGATGCTGAACAGCCGGCCGCCGCGCGACTCGAGGGCGCGGACGCGCGCGGTGAGGCGATCGTAGAGTCCGGCGGCGGGGCGGGGCGGGCCGCCGTCGGCCGCGCCCGGCGTCCCGTCGTCGGCGAGGTCCTCGACGAACTCCTGCGAGCCGCAGGCCATGCCGAGGCGCGCGTCGTCCGCGAAGGCGCGCGCGACGGCGACGAGCGCCTCCTCGCGGAACACGACGTCCGCGTCCGTGAGCAGCACGAGGTCGGGCGCGTGTGCGCCGTGGGCCGTCGCGTCGTCCGACGAGCCGTCCGCCCCGAGCACCGCGAGCCCCGCCGCGATGGCGCCCGCCTTGCCGGGCCGCACGTCGTTGGCGACGACCTCGAGCCGCGGGAGGCCGCGGCCCTCGCCGAACAGCTCGTCGCCGAGGGCCCGCGCGAGGTCGGCGGTGCCGTCCGACGAGCCGTCGTCGACGACGAGCAGGCGGTGCTCGCCGGGCGGCCAGCGGAGGCGCGCGAGGTTGCGCAGCTTGCGCGGGAGGACGGCGGCCTCGTCGCGGCAGGGGACGAGCACCCCCAGGCTCGGGGGCGTCGTCACGGCCGCGCCGCGGGACCGGGCGGCGGCGTGCCGGCGCGCGACGCGCCGGCCGTCGCGAGCGCGAGCTTCGCCCAGTTGCGCGGGTGGAAGAGCACGTTGTCCGCCTGCGCGCACTCCCAGGTGCAGGTGCACTTCGTGTCGCGGATCTCGTCACGCAGGGCGTCGGCCGCGGGCGCATCCCACAGGCGGCCGAGGTCCCAGTCGACGTCCGCGAGGTTGCCCAGGCTGCGTCCGAGGATCTCGCAGGGGTGGACCTCGCCGTCCTCGAAGACCACCGCCGAAAGCGAGCCGGCCGTGCACGGCAGGTGGCGCCGCGGCGCGCCGCGCGCGACGTCCGCGACGTGCCGGTACATCATCCGGTCGCGCGCCGTCGCGAGCTTCGCGAACGGGAAGTCGAAGTAGGGGAGCGCGCCCTCCTCCATGAGCCGCTGCTTCGTGGCGACGACCTCGAGGTAGCGGTCGACGTCGACGTCGAGCAGGTGCCGCTCCATGGCCGTGCCGCGCGCGAGGTTCACGGTGACGTTGTCCGGACGCAGCTCGAGCACGAGCTCCTCGAGGTGCTCCGCGAGGACGTGCTGGTTCTCGCTCGTCACCGTGAGGTTGATGCCGACGCCCATGTTCCGCCGACCGGCCGCCTGCTCCCGGTACGCGCGCACGGACGCCATCGACCGGGCGTGGCCGCCGGGGACCTGCCGGATCGAGTCGTGGATGTCCGGCGGCCCGTCGAAGCTCACGGACACCGACACGTAGGTGTCCGGGTTGCCCGTGACCATGGCCTCGGCGATGTCGTGCTGCTGCTTCTCGACCAGGCCGTTGGTCGGGATCGCGAGGTGCCGCAGACCGTGCCGTCCGAAGGCCGACGCGAGCTCGGGCAGGTCCTTGCGGAGGAAGGGCTCGCCGCCGCCGAAGCTGACCCAGAGCAGCGGACCCATGCGCGCCGCGGAGTCCGCGAGCTTGCGCACGTCGTCGACCGAGGGGCCGGGGACCCCCGCGGCGACCTCCTCCCAGTGGAAGCAGTGACGGCACCGCGCGTTGCACGCCCCCGTCACGAAGAGGGTGAGGTGCAGCGGCGGCCCGCGGCGCACGAGGCCGCGCTTCACGAACGGGAGGTATCGGAGGGGATTCACGGCGAGCGCCCGATTCTAGCCTGACGCGGAGGACGCGTTCCCGGGGAGTTGCATCGCGTCCCTGGAACGCGGACGACCCCGCGGAGGCGCGCGCCTCCGCGGGGTCGTCGCGGGTCGAGCCGGCGGGGCAGATCGCCGGCCCTCGTCACCGGGGGATCAGCCGAGCTGCTCCCAGTACTCCGGCGGCATGTCCTTGGAGATCATCAGGGCGCCGTTGGCGCCGCCGAAGATGGGCTCCTCGACCTGACGGACGTGGCCGCCGCCGAGGTGCTCCTTCATGTAGTTCGTGATCTCCTCGGCGAGGCCGCGGATCTGGCTGCCGCCGCCGCCGAGCAGGACGTTGCTGCGCAGGACCTCCTGGAACTCCGGATCGAAGGAGGCGACCAGCTTGTTCAGCGCGTCGACGATCGGCGGGATGATGGAGAAGCAGGCCTCCTTCATCTCCTCGGTGATGTCGATCTCGGTGGGCTTGCCGTTCACCGGCCAGGTCACCTTGATGGGCTCGGCCGTCGGGCGCACCGTGGAGAACTTCTCCTTGGCGTCCACGATCATCTGGCGGCTGAACTGCACGTCGGGGTGGTTCTTCTTGACGAGCCGCTCGAGGTTGTCGTCGATGACGTCGCCGCCGTGGTCCAGCGTGACCTGGTCCTCGGCCTCGGGCATCGTGCCGTGCATGCGGCAGAGGTCCGTCGTGCCGGCGCCGATGTCGATGACGAGCGCGTCGGTGAGCACGTTCATGCCGTAGGCGACGCTGAACGGCTCGGAGCAGATGATGACCGAGTCGATGACCTCCTTGGCCGCCTCGAGGATCGCGTGGCGGTTGTTGATGGAGGCCTCGGCGGGCGCGCCGATCGTGCAGTACACGAGGGAGTCGGCGGGGGCCTTGGCCATGCGGATCGCGTGCATCACGAGCTCGCGCGCGGCCTTCATGTTCTGGGCGGCCTCGTCGTTGCTCACGTCACCGGCGCCGTTGGAGCCCTTGATGACGCCGGCCTCGAGCGGGCGGTAGACGTTCAGCGACAGGCGCTTGGCGATCACGTCCTTGCCGAAGAGCGCGTCGGCGCCGAGCAGCTTGCGGGACACGACGTCCTTCGGGTAGCCGACGAGCGACGGGAAGGACTCGCGCACGCCGTTGCTGCAGGCGATCGCGGTGCGGGACGTGCCGAGGTCCATGCCGATGTAGACGATGGCCTGTTCCTGGTCCTTCGTCTCCTGCGGCTGGACGGCCGGGTTGCTCGTCGTCGACGCGGCGGGCGCGTTGCCGACCGGGAGGGCGGCCTCGACATCGACGGCCGTCACGCCGTCACCGTCGTTCGGGACGTTCTTCTTGTCGGTGGTGGTGACCATGTGAGTCTCTGCCCTCTCGGGTGGTGGCGAGGTCTCGTGCGAGTCCTCAGTTCTTGTTGAGCATCTGCCGGAGCTCGACGTTCAGTCGGAAGATCTCGCCCAGCAGGTCCTTCTTCATCTGGAAGTTCGGGTCGCCGCGCTTGACGCCCGCGTCGACGTGCTCGCCCTCGATGCCCTCGGGCTGCACGCCCTCGGCGCGGGCACGCTCGAGCATGTCTTCGGTCTCCTGGAGCTTCCGCTTGAGCTTCGTGATGCGGCGCTGCAGGTTCTGGAGGTGCGACTGCTGGGCGGCCTGTGCCTGGTCGCTCAGGTTCTGCACGTGGTCGTGGAGCGCGTGCTCGACCAGCTCCAGCGTCTTCTTCGTCAGGTCGGCGTTGACGCCGGCGGCGTTCTGCGTGTCCGTCACCTCGGCGGAGATGCGGCGCATGAGGTCGGCCACGTCCTTCGGCACGCCGGCCTCCACGGCCTCCTGCGCGTGCTCGTACTCCTCGGTGGCCTTGCTGAGCTCGCTCGCGAGGGCGACGCGGTTCTCGTCCAGCTCCTCCTTCTCGCGGAGCAGGGCGTCGACCGTGTTCTGCAGGGCGTCGCGCTCGCGCATGAGCGAGAGGAACTCGTGCCGCACCTCGTCCTGGATGTCCGCCCGGTCGAGGTCGAGGCCGCGCCGCTGGAGCGTGTTCTCGATCGCGCGCCCGATCATCTGCTGGACGTCGCGGAAGTTGAGCACGCTCACCGTCCGGTGGCCGCGCTTCTTGAGACCGTCGACGGTCGTCTTCTGCGCCGCGCCGCGGAGCATGTGGTAGAGGTTGCGGGCGAGCGTGCGCGTCATGGTCGGTCCGGGCCTGTGGGGGCGGGATCTCGACACCGATCGGCTGCCGGGGCCCGCTGCCTTGAGGCGTCCCCGCCGCGGATCGCAGGCGTCACATCCGCCGCGGACCCGACCGCGACCCTCGGCCGGGTCGCCGGTTCAGCGTCGCCCCCCGGCGGCGTCGCGCGTCCCCGCGCGCGGCGCCGACGCCCCGCCGCGCCGCCGATCACGGGTCAACCCGCGCCCGGTTCCGGTCGATGAGTGAGGGCTGCGCCTCGGCGGATCCTCCGCCCGCAGCCGCTGCTCAGCCACCGGAGACGGGCTCATGCTGTTGCCATTCGGCCGGAATCGTGCGGACAATGGGGTCGACGTCCCCCTCCCCGCCGGCGACGAGGACGACCTCGTCGTACTCATGGATCCCTCCCTCGACAGCAAGCTCGTCGTCTACCAGGAGCCTCGCAGCTTCCCCGCCGAGCAGTACCGCAGCTTCCGCACGAACCTCCGGGCCATGAACCCCGGCGACTCCCCGCGGACCCTCCTCTTCACCTCGACCTCGCCGGACGAGGGCAAGAGCACGACGATCGCGAACATCGCCCTGAGCCTGGCGGAGTTCCAGCACCTCAAGGTCTGCCTGATCGACATGGACCTGCGGTCGCCGAAGATGCACGACTTCTTCGGCCTCCCGGTCGGCCCCGGCGTCTCCGACGTCCTGCTCGACCGCACGAACCCGCGCAAGGTGCTCCAGCCGGGCAGCTCGCCGAACCTCTCGGTCATCACCGCGGGGCGCCCGACGAACAAGCCCAACGAGGTCACGGCGTCCGAGTACGTCCAGGACTTCATGGGCTTCCTGAAGCAGCAGTACAACTACATCCTCGTCGACACGCCGCCCTGCGGCCTGTTCGGCGACGCGTCCGAGCTCAGCAAGGTCATGGACGGCGTCATCCTTGTGGTGGCGATCGGCCAGACGATGAAGCGGCAGGCGGACGCGACCCTCGAGACGCTGGACGCCGCGGGTGCCAACGTCATCGGGACGTTCGTGACGCGCGTCCGCTCCGCCGAGCCGACGATCGTCCCGGACCTCGAGGAGGTCTGAGCGGGACGACGGGCGCGCCCGCCGCGCCGATCGCGCGCCGGTCGCTCAGCGCAGGACGGCCCACTCCGGTCGCGTCGTGAGGTCCGCGCCGAGGATCCCGCTCGCCGCGAGCCGGAACACGAGCAGGAGGAGCGCGACGCCCAGCGCGTTGAACCACACGCCCGCGCGCACCATCTCGCGGATGGGCACGAGCCCCGACCCGTAGACGATCGCCGCGGGCGGCGTCGCCACGGGCATCATGAACGCGCAGCTCGCGGAGAGCGTCGCGGGCATCATGAGCAGCCGCGGGTCGACGTCGAGCGCGACGGCGGCCGCCGCGAGGATCGGCAGCACCATCTCCGTGGTGGCGATGTTGCTCGTGAGCTCCGTGAGCAGCGTGAGCGACACGCAGACCGCGACGACGACGAGCCACGGCGAGACGTCGTCGAGCGCCGCGAAGCGCTGACCGGCCCAGCCCGACAGCCCGGACTCCGTGAAGCCGGACGCGAGCGCGAAGCCGCCGCCGAACAGCAGGAGGATCCCCCAGGGCACCTCGGACGTCATGCGCCACTCGAGGAGCCGCTCGCCCGCCCGCTCGGACGACGGCAGGAGGAACAGCACGACGGCCATCGACACGGCGACGACCGCGTCGTCGACCTTGCCCTGGAGCCCGGCGAGGTCCGCCCAGCCGGGGACGGACAGGTCGCCGAGCGTGACGCCGGCGCGCGTCATCCAGAGCACCGCCGTCGCGACGAAGACCGTCGCCGCTCGCCGCTCGTCGCGGCTCATGGGGCCGAGCTCGCGGCGCAAGCGGCCGATGGTCTCGTGTCCGCCCATGAGCTCGCCGTCGGGCAGCCGGAACACGAGGCGCGTGAGCAGCACCCAGCCGAGCGCGAGGAACACGACCGAGAACGGCAGCGCGAGCATCATCCACTGGAGGAAGTCGACCTCGGGGCCGTCCGGGAAGCTCTGGTGGTAGAGCCGCGCGAACGCGAGGTTGGGGGGCGTGCCGACGAGCGTCGCCATGCCGCCCATGTTCGCGGAGTAGGCGACGCCCAGCAGGACGGCGACGCCCAGCTTCGCGATGAGCGCGTCTTCCGCGCCGCGGTCCCTCGCCGTCGAGAGCACGGAGAGCGCGATGGGCAGCATGAGCATCGCGGTGGACGTGTTGCTGATCCACATGGACAGCGCCCAGGTCGCGAGCATGAAGCCGAGCACGAGGCGCCGCGGCTGCGCGCCCACGCGGTGCACGATGAAGAGCGCCATGCGCCGGTGCACGCCCGTGACCTGGAGCGCGAGCGCGATGAGGAAGCCGCCGAGGAACAGGAAGATCGTCGAGCGGCCGTAGTTCACGGCGACGTCGCCGACGGACGCGATGCCGGCGAACGGCACGAGCACGAGCGGCAGCATGCCGGTGACCGCGACGGGGACGGCCTCCGTGATCCACCACGCGGCCATCCAGGCGGCGATGCCCGCCATGCGCGCGATGGCCGGGTCGTCGCCCGGGCCGACGACGAGCAGCACCGCGGCGAGGGCCGGCCCCAGCGCCAGCATCCACCACGGTCGTCGTGCGGCCCGGTCCATCGCCCCGGCGTACCACGGCGAGGCGCGTGATCTCCAGGATGCGTCGAAGCGGAGCGTCGGGCGGGGGCGCGCGGCGTTGTCCGCGGCCGTCGGCCGAGGCAAGCTGGGGCATCGACGCCGCGCGACGTGCGCGCCTCGCCCGCCGGAGCCCGCCGTGCTCGAACGTCTCGTCGCCCGCATCCCCGCGCTCCTGCTCGCGGGGCTCGTCCTACTGGGCGTGCTCACTGCGGTGTGGGGCGCACGGGAGCCCGGCCGACTGCTCGCGACGGCGCCCGCCGCGGTCCTGCTCGTCGCCTACCTGCGCGCGGGGCGCCGCCGGTGATCGTCGAGGAGCTCGTCCCCGGCGCCGCGGGCTGGCAGGTGATCGTCGCCGTCGCGACCTTCCTCGTGGGCGTCCACGCCTACCGCAAGCTCTCGCCGTTCTTCGCGATCACCTGGCTCGGCGCGGGCCTGCTCTTCGGCGCGCTGTGGAGCGGCGTCGCCGTGCGCCCGGAGGTCTCGCTCCTGCCGGTCGTCGTCTTCTACCTCTCGGCGGCGGTCACGAAGGGGCTCGTCGAGACGCGCGACCGCGTGCGCGGGAACCACCTCGTGCACGTCGTCATGACGGGCGTGTTCGGGGGCGTGATCGCGCTCGCGGTGGAGAGCGCCGGGCGGTCGGCGGGCTGGGTGCTGCCGGACACGGGCGCGTCCGCGGGCGGGTTCTCGCCGGGCGGCGTGCCGTGGCGGGTCGTCGCCGGATGGGCCGTCGCGTCGACGGCCTTCTACGGGCTCTACAAGCTCCTCGACCACGTCGGGTTGCAGCGCCCGGCGCAGACGGTGCTGCTCTTCGCGGCCGTCCCGTTCCTCGTACGCGGCGTCGAGGCGGTCAACGCGGCGCTCTAGTCGCGCGTGCCGAGTGACTGTCGCCGCGGGCTGCGAGGGCGCCGCCCGGATCAGCGCTCGCGGGAGCGGCGCTTCCGGCGGGCGGCCTTCTTCGGAGCCGCAGGCGCCGCGGGCTCGCGGCCGGTCTCCGCCGCGCGCGACGCTTCCGGCGGCGTGCTCGCGGGCGGCGCCGGCGCGAGCACGAGCGCGCCCAGCGGCGGCAGGGAGAGCACGAGCGACTGCTCGCGCCCGTGGCACGCGACCGCCTCGGTCTCCAGCTCCTTCGGCGTCGAGCCGCCGCTCCCGCCGAACTCCGGCGCGTCGCTCGAGAGGAGCTCGCGCCAGCGCCCCGCGACGGGCGCGCCGATGCGGTAGCCCTCGCGACCGAGCGGCGTCATGTTGAGCACGACGACCGCGCGCTCGTCGCCGCTGCGGCGCTCGTAGCTGAACACCGACTGCTCCTTGTCCTCGCAGTCGATCCAGGTGAAGCCGTCCGCCGACTCGTCGTCGCGCCAGAGCGCGGGCGTCGCGCGGTAGAGGTGACCGAGCGCGCCGAGGAAACGGCGCAGCCCCTGCCGCCCCGGCTCCTCGCCGAGGTGCCAGTCGAGGCTCGTGTCGTGGTCCCACTCGCGCGCGCTCGCGACCTCGGTGCCCATGAAGAGCAGCTTCTTGCCCGGCCGCGTGTACTGGTACGTGAGCAGCGTGCGCAGGTTCGCGAGCTTCTGCCACGTGTCGCCGTGCATCTTCCCGAAGAGCGAGCCCTTGCCGTGCACGACCTCGTCGTGGCTCAGCGGCATGAGGAAGTGCTCGGTGTGCTCGAACATCACCGGGAAGGTGATCGCCTCGTGCACGTGCGGCCGGAAGAGCGGGTCGGTGGAGAAGTAGCGGAGCGTCTCGTGCATCCAGCCGAGGTTCCACTTGAGGTGGAAGCCCAGGCCGCCGTCGGTGACGGGCTTGGTGACGCCGGGCCACGACGTCGACTCCTCGGCGATCATGAGGCAGCCGGGCGCCCGCTCGCGCACGGTCGTGGTGAGCCGCCGGATGAAGTCGACCGCCTCGAGGTTCTCGCGCCCGCCGAGCTCGTTGGGGACCCACTCGCCGGCCTCGCGGCTGTAGTCCAGGTAGAGCATGGACGCGACGGCGTCGACGCGCAGCCCGTCGACGTGGAACTCCTCGATCCAGTAGAGCGCGTTGGCCAGCAGCATGTTCGCCACCTCGTGCCGGCCGTAGTTGAAGATGAGGGTGTCCCAGTCGGGGTGCTTGCCCTTGCGCGGGTCCTCGTGCTCGTAGAGCGGCGTGCCGTCGAAGCGCGCGAGCGCGTGCTCGTCGCCCGGGAAGTGGGCGGGCACCCAGTCGAGCAGCACGCCGATGCCCGCGCGGTGCAGCGTGTCGATGAGGAAGCGCAGGTCGTCCGGCGTGCCGTAGCGGCTCGTCGGCGCGAAGTAGCCCGTGACCTGGTAGCCCCACGACCCGCCGAACGGGTGCTCCATGACGGGCATGAGCTCGACGTGCGTGAAGCCCAGCTCCCGCGCGCGCTCGACGAGGGCCGGCGCGATCTCGCGGTACCCGAGCGAGCGGTTCCCGTCCTCGGGGATGCGCGCCCAGCTCCCGAGGTGCACCTCGTACACGCTGAGCGGCTCGCGGAGGACGTCGCGGCCCGCGCGCGCGGCGAGCCAGTCGGCGTCGCCCCAGGCGTGGGTGCTCGGCGCGACGACGCGGCTCGCGTGCCCCGGCGGCGGCTCGGCGGCGCGGCCGTAGGGGTCGGACTTGAGGAGCCTCTCGCCGGACGACGTCTCGATCTCGAACTTGTAGAGCGCCCCGTCGCCGACGCCGGGCACGAAGCGCTCGTGCACGCCGGACGTGCCCAGCGGGCGGAGCGGCCAGCGCGCGCCGTCCCAGTCGCAGAAGTCGCCGACGACGGAGACGCGCCGCGCGGCCGGCGCCCACACGGCGAAGGAGGTGCCGGCCACGCCGTCGAGCGTGCGGACGTGCGCGCCGAGCAGCTCGTGGACGCCCGGGTGCCGACCCTCCGCGAAGCGCTGCAGGTCGGCCTCGCCGACGGTGGGCGCGAACTCCGGAGCGGGCGGCTCGGCCGGCACGCCGCGCGCCGCGGGCGCGGCCTTGCGCGTGCCCTTGCGGGCCGTGGTCTTCTTGGCCCCGGCCTTGCGCGCGGGGCTCTTCGCGCGCTTGCGCGTCGCCTTCTTCTTCCCGCCGGCGCCCGACCGCCGGGGCTCCTCGCGTCCCGCGCCGGCCTCGCCGCCGCCGCTCACCACGCGGCTCCGTGCCGCATGAGCACGAGCCCGTGCGCCGGCAGCAGCACCGACTTGTGGTTCGCCTGCACGGGGCGCTCGAGGCGTTCGGAGGTCGACGTGTTGATGACCTCGATCCAGCTGCCGGGGCCGTCGACCTCGGGCAGCCGGAAGCGCACCGCGCGCTCGCCGCCGTTGAGCAGCAGCAGCAGGTTGTCGCCGCGGAGCGGGATGCCGCGCTCGTCCTTCTCGTCGGCCGCCTCGCCGTGCAGGAGCATGCCCAGCACGTGGTCGAGCCGAGACCAGTCGCCGTTCCCCATCTCGCGGCCGTCCGCGCGCACCCACGTGACGTCCTTGAGGTGCCCGCCCGAGACGGCCTGCCCCTGGAAGAACGCGTGCCGCCGCAGCGCGGGGTTGTCGGCGTGGACGTCGAGCAGCCGCCGGCAGAACGCGAGCAGCTCGTGGTCGCGCGAGCCCCAGTCCACCCAGGTGAGCTCGTTGTCCTGGCAGTACGCGTTGTTGTTCCCGCGCTGCGTGCGGCTCATCTCGTCGCCGGCGGTGATCATCGGCACGCCCTGCGAGAGCACGAGCGTCGCGAGCAGGTTGCGCTTCATCCGCGCGCGGGTCGCGTTGACCTCCGGGTCGTTCGTCTCGCCCTCGCTGCCCCAGTTGCGCGACGCGTTGTCGTCGTGACCGTCGCGGTTGTCCTCGCCGTTCTCGTGGTTGTGCTTGCTCTCGTAGGTGACGAGGTCGTGCAGCGTGAAGCCGTCGTGGCAGGTGATGAAGTTGATCGAGCCGTTGGGGCCCGCGCGGTAGAGATCGCTGCTGCCGGAGAGCCGGCTCGCGAGCTCGGGGAGCTGCCCGGCGTCTCCGCGCCAGAAGCGGCGCACGCAGTCGCGGTAGCGTCCGTTCCACTCGGCCCAGCCCGGCGGGAAGTCGCCGAGCTTGTACCCGCCCTCGCCGACGTCCCACGGCTCCGCGATGAGCTTGCACTCGGAGAGCAGCGGGTCCTGCCGCACGATGTCGAAGAAGCGGCCGAACGGGTCCTCGGGGTCGGCGCCTCGGCCCAGCACCGGCGCGAGGTCGAACCGGAACCCGTCGACGTGCATCTCGGCGACCCAGTACCGCAGGCTGTCCATGATGAGCCGCATGGCGTCCGGGTTGGACGCGTCCACCGAGTTGCCGCAGCCGGTGAAGTTCATGTAGTGGCGGCGGTCGTCCTTCACGAGGTGGTAGTACGACTCGTTGTCGAGGCCGCGCATGGAGAGCGTCGGGCCCTGGTGGTCGCCCTCCGCGGTGTGGTTGTAGACCACGTCGAGGATGACCTCGATGCCCGCGCGGTGGAGCTTCTTGACCATCGTCTTGAACTCGCTCACCTGCTCGCCGCGGTCACCGCTGGCGTAGCGCGCGTCGGGCGCGAAGAAGGCGAGCGAGTTGTAGCCCCAGTAGTTCGAGAGCCCGAGCTGCGACAACCGCCTCTCCGACACGAACGCGTGCACGGGCAGCAGCTCGAGCGCCGTCACGCCGAGCGTCGTGAGGTGGTCGATGACCGGCTCGGCCGCGACGCCCAGGTACGTGCCGCGCAGGTCCGGCGGCACGTCGGGGTGCCGCATCGTGAGCCCCTTGACGTGCGCCTCGTAGATGACGGTGCGGCTCCACGGCACGCGCGGCGGCCGGTCGTCGCCCCACGTGAACGCCGTGTCGACGACCATCGAGCGCGGCAGGTACGGCGCGCTGTCGCGCTCGTCGTAGCTGAGGTCGGCGTACTCGGAGCCGATCTGGTACGCGTAGAGCGCGTCGTCCCAGGTGAACGGTCCGGTGAGCCCCTTCGCGTACGGGTCGACGAGCAGCTTGTGCGGATTGAACCGCTGCCCGATCTCCGGCGACCACGCGCCGTGCGCGCGGTACCCGTAGAGCCGGCCCGGGCGCGCGTCCGGCAGGTAGCAGTGCCACACGTCGCCGGTGCGCTCCTGGAGCGGGATGCGCTCGACCTCGTGGCGGCCGTCCGGCCCGCCGAACAGGCACAGCTCGATCGCGCTCGCCCGGCTGCTGAAGACGGCGAAGTTCACGCCCTCGCCGTCCCAGGTGGCGCCGAGGGGCGAGGGCCTGCCGGGCCAGACGCGGCTCTTCGGATCGCTGGACATCGACCGGCCAGTCTAGAGGCCGAGGGAGCCCGGCGGGAGCGTCGACCGGAGGCCGGGCGCGCGAGCCGCGCGGGGGGCGGGGCTCGACCGCGCGCGTTCGCGCGGGAGCCGCGGGCTAGCGAGGAAGGCCCGCGCCGGTTGCCCGAGGTCGCTTCTCGCCGACCTACCCGGCGCCGGCCCCCTCTGGAGACAGAGACTACCCCGCTCTCGCGGGGGTGGGCAAATCCGGTGGAGATTTGTGCAGAACCCGGGGTCTCCAGTGAAGCGACGGCTCCGGGCGGCCCGCAGCCCGGGGCGGGCGCTCAGGGCGGCTCCCCGGCCGGCGGGTCGTGCGCCTCCCAGGTCGCGAGGTCGAAGGGCCGGCAGCGCGGACCGGGCGGGAACCCCCGGAACTGCGCCTTGCAGCGGTAGCAGAGGAGGAAGCGCTTCACGACGGCGGCCATGAGCAGCCAGTCGGCCACGGCCAGCACGACGAGCCCCACGACGAGCTGGGGGATGGTCAGCCCGGCGAGGAGCATCGCCGCGAAGACGACGACGACGATCGCGACCCCGAGCTTCGGGTTCACGTCCTTCTGGATGCAGAGCGTGTGGTACCCGCAGGCCGGGCAGCCGTCGAGGGCGCCCTCCCCGTCGACGTGCCCGGGCAGGTCGAGCGGCCGCGGCGTGCCGCACGCGCCGCAAGTGACGCTCGTCGGGAGCGCGGTGCCGCGCGGACCGATGCGCCGCTCCGTCCACGCCTCGCAGGACGTGCACGGCACGGCGAACGAGAGCTCGCGGTGGTCGCGCTCGGGGATCTTCGGCGCCTCGTCGGTCACCGTCGCGTGCTCGTCGGCGGGGCGTCGTGGTCGTGCGGATCACGCATCGGTCAGAGCGGCACGCCCGTGCCGCCCTCCACCATCTTGCCGATGAGGTCGCCCAGGTAGACCGTCACGCACATCGCGTAGAGGATGCCCGTCGCGGGTTGCGTCTTCTCCATGCGCACCGTGACCTTCGTCATGAACGCCATGACCGCGGGCACGAGCAGCCCGACGGGGATGCGCGCCCAGACGTTCACGACGTCGATGATGCGCTCGGGCTGCCGCGCGAGGATGTCGTCCGTCGAGCGGTTGCCCGGTCCGAGGAACGCGTCCCACATCCACCAGATCGCGACGCCCGAGACGATCGTCTTCGCGAGGAAGATCCACGGCAGCGGCGCGACGAGCCGGCCGAGGTGCCGGATGGAGAGGTCCTGAGAGACGAGGTACCAGTGCCCGAGGATCATGCCCCAGGTGCTGAAGCCGAGCGTGAGCGCCGAGCCGTAGGCGCCCGCGAGCACGAGCGACGCCTGCGTGTCGGAGGCGTCCGCGGGGAGCCGCGCCCAGGACGCGGCCGCCACGACGATCCCGGCGACGACCGCCGTCGCGACGAGCACCGCCGTCTCGAGCGCGGGCCGGTCCCAGCCCGACACCGAGCTGAACGCGAGCATGCCGAGCGCGGACGCCGCGACGCCCCACGCGAGCAGGCGTTCGGCGCCCGGCGCGTCCGCGTCGAGGAGCGCGTCGCCGCAGAGCGTGAGCGCCAGGCCGTAGAGCCCGACGAGCACCCAGCCGCTGAACTTGAAGTACTTGGGCCCCAGCGCCTCGCGGTCGTTGACCAGGAACGTCAGCACGGAGCCGAACGCCATCTGGACGAGGAAGAGGAGCGAGACCTCGCCGGCGGTCATGCCGTGCGTCTCCGGGGGGCGGCGCCGCGCGGCGTACGCCTCGCGTCGGGGCTCGAGCGGCGCGCGCGGGACGACCCGCGGCGCGGCCGTCGTCGCGACTACTTGTCGAAGATGTTCCGGTCCTTCGGGATGTGCTTCTCCTCGATCTCCTCGATGCGGAGGTCGGGCTCGCCGGGCGCGGGGGCCGCGTCGCGCGTCGCGGGCTTCACCGGCGGGCTCACGGGGAAGGCGGGCCGCGTCGTCTTGTCCTTGCCGGTCATGGCGGGTCTCCGTCGGGGCACGGGAGGAGCGCTCCCGGGCGGGGGGTGATCATACGCACGACGGGACGGCGGGCGGCGGCCGAGCGTGGGATGCGGCGGCCCGCCCGGGTGCGGGACGACGAGGGCGCGGTCCGTGCCGAGGGGGACGAGCCCGGGTCGGGGGCCGGGGCCGCTCCCGAGAGGCGGGCCCCAATGCGCAACGGGCCCCCATGCGCAACAGACCCCCTACGCAACGGGCGTCCGTCGCCTTGCCCGCGGCGGACGCCCTGCCGGCTGACCTCTCCCGCGGTCGAGGGACCTCGGTGGTCCCGCCGAGCCAGGTCTGCTGCCGGCGAACCTCAGTCTAGTCGGCATCTCGGCGATCACAAGATAAATCAGTCAGAAGATAATTCGCGCGGTGGGGAGAGCCGGGCGGGGGCGGGCCGGGCCGGTCGCCCGGCGGGTCACTCCGTCGGGACGAGCAGGCCCAGGTCCACGGCGCGGGCCAGGAAACGGGCCGCCCCCTGGCGGTGCTCGCCGCCGAAGAGGTCCAGGGCCTCCTCCGTGCCGCGCTCGGCGGCCGCCTCCACGAGCCGCGCGGCGTCCGCGCCGAGCTCGAGCAGCCGGTGGTCGTCGCCCAGCCAGGCCACCGCCGTGGGGGCGGCCGGGACGGGCTCGGCGTCCTCCGCGGCGCGCGACTCGCTCCGGGCGACGCCGCCCAGCGGCGTGGGGTCGCTCCACGCGCGGTCGAGCCGGTCGCTCACCGCGCCGTAGGGGTACGGCAGCCCGACGATGCGCGCGTCGGCGCGGAGCGTGACGCGCGCCGGCAGGTCGCGTGTGCTGCGCAACGGCGCGGCGCGCCCCGGCCGTCGCGGCGCGTGGTGCTCCACGCGGAACACGTCGCGCCCGAAGCGGCAGAGGTACAGGAAGATGTGGCTCTTGTACCGGTAGTACAGGAAGTTGTCGCCGCGCAGCGCCGCGAGCGCGCCGGTCGCCGCGCCGAGGATGCTGTTGAACGCGTCCTTCACCTCGCGGCGCGACATGCCGCTGCTCGAGACGTGCTCGAGGTAGCGCGCGAGGTCGTTCACCGGGCGCTCGCCCTCGGGCAGGTCGCGCGGGTCGTCGACGACCCGCTCGATGCCGTAGCGGCCCGGGTCGCGATACATCGGCGACACCATGTCGAGGTTGAAGATCTGCAGGCTGATCTCGCCGATGACGTCGGCGTTGCGCACGATGAACGAGCGCGTCGCGTCCGCCTCCTCGCGCGTCTCGGTCGGCAGCCCGACCATCGTGTAGAGCGTCGCCGAGATGCCGGCCTCGTGCGTGGTGCGTAGCACGCGCTCCGCTTCCTCGAGGTCGACGCCCTTCTCGACGAGGTCGAGCAGCCGTTGGCTCCCCGACTCGAAGCCGTACATGAGCTTGCGGCAGCCCGCGTCGTGCAGCCGCGCGAGCGAGCGCTCGTCGAAGATGCGCTCCTCCATGCGCGCGTCGCACCACCAGCGGATGTCGAGACCAGCGCCCTCGAACGCGTCCGGGATGCGCTTCGCCATGAGCGGCGGCAGGTCGTCCATGATGAAGTAGAAGTGCTTGCTGCCGTGCCGCGCGACGAGCGTCCGCAGGTCCTCCACGAGGCGGTCGATGCTGCGCTCGCGGAAGGTCGGCCCGATGGCCGTGTAGAGCGTGCAGAAGCCGCACTTCTCGAAGTAGCAACCGCGGGCGGGCGCGATGGGGAGCACGACCTCGCCCGAGTAGTACCGCTCGAGCGGGAGGTCCGAGAAGTCGGGCGTGGGCAGCTCGTCGATGGGCATCGGGAGCAGCTCGCCGTTCGCGCGGACGCGGGTCCCGTCGTGCCAGAGGAGGTTCGAGACGCCGGAGAGGTCGGGCGTGCCGCGCGCGGCGCCGACGGGGAGGCGTGCGCCTCGCGTGCCGTTCGTCGCCGAGCCGGGGTCGCCGGGGGCCGCGCCGCCCGCCGCGTCGGGGTCCCCCGCGCGCACGACGCCGCCGGCCTCCGCCACCGCGCGGCAGGTCTCGAGCAGCGGGCGCTCGCCCTCGTAGATCGCGAGCGAGTCGACGCGCGTGAAGAGCGGGTCCGCGTGCGCGAGCCGCTGCCCGACGTAGGCGAGCATGCCGCCGC